>PUOM01000234.1 GCA_003552795.1 Halomonas sp.
CGTGACCGCGCCGCTGCTGGCCATGCTGGTGGCGATGGTCGCCGGCTGGTTCCTGGCCCGGGCGATACCCGCCCGCCGCTGACGTCACCCGCTGACCCCGTGCACCTCTCGCGTCCCCGCCGTTTATCGGCGGGGACGCTCGCGTTTCTGCACTCTGTCATGATCTGGAGCAAGCGTCAGGCGATGGGACTTGGACTCTGGTCGTAGGTTAACGCCTGCTTAATGGCTGAGTGACAGGATGCGCCTCATGACAAGGATTCCCTATGCACATTCTACTGATCGAGGATGACGCCCTGGTCGCTTCGGGCATCCAGGCCGGCCTGAGCCTTCACGACTTCGTGGTCGATCGCGTGGCGACCCTGGCCGAGGCGCGCAGCGCCATGGGAGCCGTCTCCAGCGATGCGGTGATCCTCGACCGCGGACTGCCCGACGGCGACGGCCTGGCGCTGCTGGAGGAGTGGCGCGCCGCCGGCGTGATCACCCCGGTGCTGGTGCTGACCGCCCGGGACAGCGTCCAGGACCGCGTCACGGGCCTGCAGGGCGGCGCCGATGACTACCTGATCAAGCCCTTCGACCTGGACGAACTGGTGGCGCGGCTGCAGGCCCTGCTGCGCCGAGCCGCCGGGCGGCCGCGCTCGCTGATCGAGCACGGCGCGCTGTGCCTCGACCCGGTGGCCCGTGAAGTGACCGTGGCGGGGCGCCGGATCACGCTGTCGCGCCGCGAGCTGGTGCTGCTGGAGACCTTTCTGCAGTCGCCGCGCAGCGTGCTCTCCGCCGATCAGCTCAAGGACAGCCTCTACGGCATGAATGACGAGGTGGAGAGCAACGCGCTCAACGTGCATATCCACCACCTGCGGCGCAAGCTCGGCAGCCGGGTGATCGAGACGGTGCGCGGCCTGGGCTACCGGCTCGGCAAGCCCGCGGCAGTGGAGCGGTTCGACGGGGGGCAGGGGAGATGAGTCTGCGCACGCGGCTGCTGGTCACCCTGGGGCTGACCCTGGCCCTGCTCTGGAGCCTGGCCGCGGCCTGGCTGATGCGCGACCTCGAGGAGCAGTTCGTGGCCACCCTGGATCAGCGCCTGGCGCAGTCGGCGCGGATGGTGGCCGGCCTCATGGCTCAGCTGCCCGAGGAGGTGTGGCTCGAGGCCGACCGCCGCGCGCTGTCGATTCCGCCCATCGAAGGGCTCGCCTGTCAGGTGCATTCGCCCCGCGGCGAGATCATGGCGCGCACCCATACCGACCTGGAAACGATCCTGGCGGCGGGGGAGCGCGGCCATGCCTACCGCAGCGAGGGGGGCGTCACCTGGCGGGTCTTCACCTACGAGCGCGGCGGGCTGACCATCACCACCGCCGACCGCATGGACGAACGCGACCAGCTGCTCGCCGATGTCTTCAAGGTGGCGGTGGTGCCCTTCGGCGTGGCGCTGCTGGGCAGCATGCTGGCGCTGTGGCTGGGGATCATTCGCGGCCTGGCGCCGCTCTCCCGGCTGCGGCACTCCCTGGCGCGCCGCCATCCGGATGCCCTGGCGCCGGTGGCGACCTACGGGGTGCCGGTGGAGCTGCGGCCGCTGATCGAGACGCTCAACGGCCTGCTGGCGCGGATCCAGCAGACCATCCTGCGCGAGCAGCGCTTCACCAATGACGCCGCCCACGAGCTCAAGACGCCGCTCACCGCCATCAAGACCCACCTGCAGGTGGCCGGGCGGGTCGAGGGGGAAGCCGCCCAGCGCTCCCTGGTTCACGCCGAGGAGGGCGTCGGCAGGCTGGCGCGGATCCTCGACCAGCTGCTGATGCTGGCCCGGGTCGAGGGGCGGGTGCAGTTCGAGGACGGCGAGCCGAGCCGGGTGGCCGACGTGATCGAGCTGGCCCTGCGCGATACCGGTGCCGGATCGGGCCGCTTCGACTGTCCGGAGGCGTGGCCCGAGGGAGAGCTGGCGCTGCCCCGGGAGCTGGCCGTCACCGCCCTGCGCAACCTGGTGGACAACGCCCTGCGCCACGGCGGTGACGCCGCCCCGGTGACCCTGACCGCCGAGCGGGACGAGGCCGCCGGCGAGCTCACCCTGCGGGTGCGCGACCGCGGCCCCGGTCTCGACGACGAGGCCCTGGCCCAGATGCCCCGGCGCTTCTGGCGGGCCAGCAAGCAGCGGGGCAGCGGCCTGGGCCTGGCCATCGTGGCGGCCATCGCCGAGCGCTTCGCCGGCCGACTTGAGTTTGTCCGTCCCGAGGGGGACGGGCTGGAAGCCCGCCTGACCTTTCCGGTCGAGCCGGGCCGCTGAACCCCGCAAGGGGCCGATGACAAGACGAGGGGACACCACGATGAACGGCAAGAGGTTCATGGGGACCAGCAAGAGGATCACGGGCGGGCTCGGCCTGCTGCTGGGCGTCGGGCTGGCCGCCGGCCAGGCCGTGGCGCTGGAGGGGGATGCCGAGCGCGGTCAGGCCGCCGCGGGCACCTGCGTGGCCTGCCACCAGGCCGACGGCAGCGGCATGAATGTGCCCGGGGGGGAATCCTGGCCGCGCCTGGCCGGGATGGATGCCGACTACATCGCCAAGCAGCTGCACGACTTTCAGGAGGGGCGACGCCAGAGCGCTTCCATGCTGCCCTTCGCCAATATGCTCGACGACCAGCAGATCGTCGACGTGGCGGCCTACTACAGCGAGATGCCGGTGACCGAGGCCCAGGGCGGCGACGACGTCGACGACGCGCTGCTGGCTCGCGGCGAGAAGCTCGCCCTGCGCGGCGACTGGGACGCCTATATCGTCTCCTGCATGAGCTGCCACGGCCCGCGCAACGAGGGGGCCGGCAGCGACTTTCCGGGCATCAGCAGCCAGCACGCCGGCTATATCGAGAGCCAGCTGCGCGCCTGGCAGGCCGACGAGCGCCGCAACGACCCGCAGAACCTGATGGGGGCCGTGGCCAAGCGCATGAGCGACGAGGACATCCGTGCCGTTTCCGCCTGGCTGGCCAGCCAGTCCGTGGCATCCGAATAAGGGGCAGCGATCATGAAGCAATCCAGGACCACTCTGGCCGTGGCCAGCACGACCCTGATCGCCGGCGTCAGCCTGGCGGTCAGCGCCGACACCCTGCATCCGGCGGTCGAGACCCTGGTGGGGCTGGGCTATCCGGCGCCCCAGGAGGACGAGCTGGTGCATATTCCGCCCACCATGGCCGATCTCGAGGCCTCCGACATGCACCCGGAGACCAAGGCGGTGATCCGCCGCGGCCACGATCTCTTCACCAACACCCAGCAGCTGCGCGGCGAGAATGTCCACAACGACATGAACTGCTCCAGCTGCCACCTGGGCGAGGGGCGCCAGCCCTTCAGCGCCCCGGTGTGGGCGGCGGCGGTGACCCTGCCCGACTATCGCGGCAAGAATGATCACGTCAACAACCTGGAGGAGCGCATCGCCGGCTGCTTCGCCTACTCCATGAACGGTACCCCGCCGGAGTACGGCAGCGACGACATGCTGGCGCTGACCGCCTACCACCAGTGGCTGGCCAAGGGCGCGCCCATGTACCCCGACCAGCCCATCTACGGTCGCGGCTTCCCGCCCCCCGAGCGGCCCGACGAGCTGAGCTACGCGAGCGGCGAGGCGCTCTACATGGAGAACTGCGCCATCTGCCACAGCGAGGACGGCTCGGGGCTCTATCAGGACGGCGAATACATCTTCCCGCCGCCCTGGGGGGACGGCTCCAACAACTGGGGCGCCGGCCTGGTGCGTGTCTTCACCGCCGCCGGCTTCATCAAGAACAACATGCCGCTGGGGCAGCCGAACTCCCTCTCCGATCAGGAGGCCTGGGACATCGCCTACTACATGAGCAGTCAGGAGCGTCCCCAGGATCCGCGCTATACCGGCGACGTGGCCGAGACCCTGGAGCGCTTCGGGCCGACCTTCCATCGCCACTCCCTCTACGGCCAGGAGGGGCCCGACGGCGAGATCCTCGCCGACCACGCCAACTGGGGCGAGAAGGGCGACGAGATCACGCCCTGGAACGTCGGCGTGCCGCGCTTCGAGGCGCTGAAGGAGGCGCTGGAAGCCCAGTAGGAACGCCATTTATTGCGCGATTGGCCGGTTATCCGGCGATCATGATGGGCCTGAAACAAGCGTCCCGCCCGGACTGCCCGGGCGGGACGCTGTTCCTTGCGGCGGACGCTGAGCGGTCCCGTCAGGGCGCCTCGCCGCCCATCACCTCGACCATCCGCTCGTCGCTGGGCACTCCCTGGACCCGATCCACGCGGTCGCCGTCGCGGAACAGCGTGGAGGGGGTGGCAACCATGCCCAGCTCCTCGAAGAGCTGGTTGTTGGTATGAACCTGCTCCTCGATGTCTCGGGCCTGGGCGGCGGGTATCACCTCCTCGCCGCTGTCGCTGTGCGCATGCAGGGCCGCGGCCGGATCCTCGGCGCCCAGCAGTGTCGCCGCCTTGGCCGGGCTGTTGGAGGTGAGAATGCCCACCATGATGTGGCGCAGCTGCACCTCGCCGGCTTCCACCCAGGGGCGCGCCGCCTCCCAGAACTGCCGGCAGTAGGGACAGTTGGCATCGGTGAAGGTGTAGACCACCCGCGGCGCCTCGGCGTCGCCGTCGAGGATCCAGTGGCTCTGCTCCAGACGCTCCCATACCTCGGCGAATTCGGCGGCACGGACGTGCTCGTCCAGGGCCGCCTCGGAGAGATCGTTGCCTTCGGCGTCCACCAGGGTGCCGACGATGGCGTGCTCGCCGTCCGGGGTCAGGTAGATGGCCACCTCGCCGGTGGGGTAGCTGGCGGCGTAGCCGGTGAGGCCGCCGGGGGCCTCGAACTCGGCGTGGATCTCCAGGCCCTGGGCCTGGAGCGACTGGATCGGCGCCGGCCAGTCTTCATCGGCCAGGGCGGGAGGGGCCATGGCCAGGGTCAGGGCGCCGAGGGGAAGCAGAGGGGTTGGCAATCGCATGGCAGGGTCCTGTTATCGAGCGCGCCCATGAGCGATGGGGCGCGGCGCGGGGTGGCGGTTCATGGGGTCGGTTGGTCGGGGCCTTCAGCGCAGGCGTTCCAGTCCGCGCGAGAGGGTGGCGCGGGAGAGCTCGCCGAAGTGGGTATCCACCAGGCGCCCCTCGGCGTCGTAGTAGAGGGTGGTCGGCATGGCCATGGCGCCGGTGGCGTCGCCCAGGGCGTTTTGCGCATCGAGCAGCACGTTCTCCAGGCTCAGTGACTCATGGTCGAGGAAACGGTTCACCAGGGAGACGTCCTCGCCCTGGTTGACGAACACGAAGGTGATGTCGCGCTCCTCCTGCTGGGCCTGCTCGAAGACCGGCATCTCGCGCCGGCAGGGCGGGCACCAGGTGGCCCAGAGGTTGACCACCATGGGCTGGGCCTCGCGCTCGGCCAGGGCCGGCAGGTCGATGGGCTCGCCCGCCAGCGTGGTGAGCGCGGTGTCCGGCATGGGTCGGCTCTGGGTCTCCAGCAGCAGCAGGGGGCCGGCGGTGACTCCCCAGGTGAAGGCGCCGGCCAGCAGGGCGCCGCCCAGCGCCGTGCGCTGCCTCGGCGCCTTCCACAGGCGCCAGCCGGCATAGCCCAGGCCGGCCAGCAGGCCGCCCAGGGGGTCGAAGCCGCCGTCGCGAATGTCCAGCATGGAGAGCGGACCCTCGAAGCTGCCCCAGTAGCGCGCCACGAACAGCAGGCGGGCGCCGATCAGGGCCACCAGCAGCAGATTGAAGAGGGTGTCGGCGACGGGCGTGCGGTGGCGTCGCCCGATCAGCGCCCCGGCGAGCAGGGCGATGCCGAAGGCCAGGACGATCAGCAGCTGGCCGATGGAAAAGCCCAGCGGGCCGATCGCGACGCTCTGGTTCAGTCCGTGCATGAGGGGTCTCCGTGTGAATCAACAGGTTCGCTTGGCGACAGCGCCGCGGGATGCGAGAGTGGCAGTCGCGGGTTAGCTGAGTATTATCCAGAGTGTCGGGACGACGGAGTGGGGCGTTATGTCGCAAGGCCATTCCGCTCCCTCGGCACTAGGATGACGCAATACGTCCGCCTGCCATCCATGCACCGGGAGCCTCTGCCATGGTCCGTTTCGCCCCCTCTTTCCTGCGCACCACCCTTGCCGGTCTGGCGCTCACCCTGGCCAGCCAGGGCGCACTGGCCGAGCCCCTGGGGGTCGAGAACGCCAAGGTGCGCGCCGTGCCGCCGGTCTCCACCACCACCGCGGCCTTCATGGTGCTGCATAATCAGGGCGATGACGACCTGGCGGTGGTCGACGCCCAGTCGCCGGCCGCCGAGATCACCGAGCTGCACAACCACATCGACGTGGATGGCGTCATGCAGATGCGTCAGGTGCCGGAGATCCGGGTCCCCGCCGGCGGCAGCGTCGAGCTGGCGCCGGGCGGTCTGCACCTGATGCTGATCGACCTGGTGGAGCCGCTCCGCGAAGGGGAAGAGGTCGAGATCACCCTGGTGCTCGACAACGACGAGACGCTGACCCTGGCGGTGCCCGTGAAGCGCATCGAAGTGATGGGCGGCGGGCACGACCACGAGGCCCATCACCAGGGTCACTGAGGGCTACGCTGGGCGGGGGCGGTTCCAGCCGTTACAATACGGCGACGCTTTTTCTCTTTCGGCTCCGGAACCCAGCGATGCACTGCCCCTTCTGCGGTACCCATGACACCAAGGTCACCGACTCGCGGCTGGTCGTCGAGGGTGATCAGGTGCGTCGCCGCCGCCAGTGTGTGGCCTGCGGTGAGCGCTTCACCACCTACGAGACCGCCGAGCTGGTAATGCCCCGGGTGATCAAGGGCGACGGCTCCCGTGAGTTCTTCGACGAGGGCAAGCTGCGTGCCGGCATGCTGCGCGCCCTGGAGAAGCGCCCGGTGAGCGCCGAAGCCATCGAAGCGGCGGTGCAGCGCATTCGACAGACCCTGCGCGCCCGGGGCGAGCGCGAGATTCACGCTCGGGATATCGGCGAGCAGGTGATGCTAGCCCTCAAGCGGCTCGACCAGGTCGCCTATATCCGCTTCGCCTCGGTCTATCGGCGGTTCCAGGACATCGACGAGTTCCGCGCCGAGATCGATCGACTGGCCCAGGAGCCCGGCCTCGACGAGCCGCGAGGCTAGGCGTCCAGAAGGCGAATTCCTGTATTTCCATCTGAGGCAAGGAATCCCATGGCCAAACAGCCCCCCCAAGCC
>PUOM01000019.1 GCA_003552795.1 Halomonas sp.
CAGCGCGATTCCCAGGTGCGCTCGAAGAGCCGGCGCGGTTCCAGGGTCTCGAGATCCACACGGGCCGGGTCGTCGCTTCCCTCCACCTTCGGCAGGCGGCGCTCAAGCCGCAGCAGGCGCAGCGCCTTGTCCTTGAGCGCGGCGTCCACCCGGGCGCGCAGGTCGGGAATCGGGGCCTCGAGCGCGACGCGCACCTCCAGCCAGGGCCAGCGCTCCCTGGGCAGTGCCGGGTCATCCTCCAGGGCCTCGAGCTCGGCCAGCACGCTCTCGATGGGGCCGGGGCCGATGCGGTGCATGGCCACCGGGCGCGGCACGGGAATCGCCTCTGTCGCGGCGAGCGCCTCGCCGTCGAGGGTCACCGCTACCACCTGGTGGGGATAGGCCACCTCGCTGAAGTCCAGCGGCAGGGGGCTGCCGCTGTAGCGGATGCGCGCCTCGCCGACCTGCTGGGCGCGGTGCAGGTGGCCCAGCGCCACGTAGGCGACCGCCGGTGGGAAGAGAGCGGCGGAGATCGACTCCTCGCCGCCGATCACGATGGGGCGCTCGCTGGCCTCGGAGACCGCCGCGCCGTGGAGGTGGGCGTGGCTCATGGCCACCAGCGCCTGGCCGGGCTCACGGCGCGCCTCGGCAGCGGCGATCAGCTGGCGATGCACCCGGGTGATGCCGGCCACGTAGTCGTTGACTGCGTCGCCGTCGGGCTCGCCCTCGTCGTCGTGGCTGGCCAGCATCGCGCCGGTCACCTCGGAGGGGCGCAGGAAGGGCAGCGCCAGGCACCAGGCGCGGGTCTCGCCCGCCTCGTCGGTGAGCGGCACCAGCAGGCGCTCGGCGTCCAGGCGGCCATCGTCGAGCCAGCTCACCCGGCCGAGTGCATGGGTGCGCAGGCGGCGCATCAGCGGGGCGGGCAGCTCGATGCGGTTGCCGCTGTCGTGGTTGCCGGCGATCAGCACGATATCCAGGTGCGGCAGCCGCTCGTGGGCGGCGACGATAAAGTCGTAGAGCAGCTCCTGGGCGGCCAGCGAGGGGTTGACCACGTCGAAGATGTCGCCGGCCACCAGCAGGGCGTCGGTCCGGCTTTCCACCAGCGTATCCAGCAGCCAGGTGAGGAAGGCGCGGTGTTCGGCGTGGCGCTCCTGGCCGTGGAACGTCTGGCCCAGGTGCCAGTCGGCGGTATGGATCAGGGTCAGCATGATCGGCGGGGCTCCCTTCCCTGGCTGGCGTCGAAAGGCGATAGTCTACGCCACTCGACAGCGGCTGTTCAGGAGGCCTCATGCTGAATGCTCCCCTCCACGACTGGAGTCTGGCGCCCCGGGAGGCCATCGCCCTGCAGCGGCGTCTGGCCGGGCGGGTGGAGTGCGAGGATCGGCTGGGCGAGGTGCGCCGCATCGCCGGGGTGGATATCGGCTTCGAGCAGCAGGGTGCGATCACCCGGGCGGCGGTGGTGGTGCTGGCCTGGCCGCCGGGGGGCACCGGCGAGTTCGCGGTGGTGGAACAGGTGGTGCACCGCGAGCCCACGCGGATGCCCTATATTCCGGGGCTGCTCTCCTTTCGGGAGGTGCCGGCGGCGCTGGCCGCCTTCGAGGGGCTGAGCGTGCGCCCCGACCTGGTGATGGTCGACGGCCAGGGTATCGCCCATCCGCGCCGGCTCGGCGTGGCCAGCCATCTCGGGCTGTGGCTCGACCTGCCCACCATCGGCGTGGCCAAGTCGCGGCTCTGCGGGCGCCACGAGGAGCCGGGCCCCGAACGGGGCGACTGGACGCCGCTGATGGATGGCCCCGACGACGAGCTGATCGGCGCCGTGCTGCGCTCGCGGGTCGGCGTCAAACCGCTCTTCGTCTCGCCGGGGCACCGGGTCTCGCTTGGCATCTCGCTCCGCTGGGTGGTGAGTTGCCTCGGGCGCACCAAGCTCCCGGAGCCGACTAGGTTGGCCGATCGCCTGGCCTCCCGGCGGGGTCAGACCCTTAAGAAAAATTAAGGGTCTGACCCCGAGGGAGACTTAGACAATATCCAGCGGCGTCTTGCGGTCGGGGGCGGGGAAGGCGGCGTCGAGGCGCTCCAGGGCCTCGTCGGTCAGGGCGATCTCGAGAACCCTGGCGTTCTGCTCCACGTGCTCGAGGCCGACGGCCTTGGGGATGGCGATGACGTCGCGGCGCCGCTCGCCCTGCGGGTCGGCGACGGGCCGAATCGCCCAGGCCAGCAGCAGCTGGGTGGGCGTGATGCCGAGGCCGGAGGCGACCTCCAGCAGTTCCGGATGGGTGAGCAGCTCCCGGCGCAGCTGGCCGGCCTGAGCCAGCGGGCAGTAGGCCATGGTGGGAATGCCGCGGGCACGCTGCCAGGGCAGCAGCGCGTGCTCGATGCCCCGGGAGCCCAGGTGGTAGAGCACCTGGTTGACCGCGCAGGCCGCGCCGCCGGGCAGGGCGTGGAGCGCGGCCATGTCGTCCACGTCGAAGTTGGAGACGCCGAAGCGGCGGATCTTGCCCGCCTCGCGCAGCCGCTCGAAGGCCTCCAGAGTCTCCTCCAGGGGGATCTCTCCGGGCCAGTGCAGCAGGTAGAGGTCCAGGTAGTCGGTGCCCAGGCGTTCGAGGCTCGCCTCGCAGGCGGCGATGGCCGCGTCGCGTCCGGCGTTCCAGGGGTAGACCTTGGAGACCAGAAAGGCTTCGTGGCGCCGGCCCAGCAGCGCTTCGCTCACCACCTCCTCGGCGCCGCCATCGGCATACATCTCGGCGGTATCGATCAGCGTGAGCCCCAGCGACAGGCCGTGCTGCAGGGCCTTCACCTCATCGCGGCGCGGGGTGAGCCCCTCGCCCAGATACCAGGTGCCCTGGCCGATGGCGGGGAGCTCGACGGCGGCCTCCCGGGCGGTGGCGGATAGGGTGACCGTGGGTGGCGTGGGCGAGAGCGGCGCGGCGGACATGAGGACTCCTTGTCGGGTGCAGGATCGGGATCGCTTGCGGCAGGGGCAGGGTTTCCGCGGGCGTTTCTGCCACAATAGCAGACCGCTTCCCCCAGACCTTTCTTCCCTGCTGCCGCGAGTGTCTCCATGTCCGCATCTTCCACGCCCTCCCAGGATCAGGCCCTGTCCGCCACCCGCGCCTGGGTGGAGACCTTCGTGGTCGCCCGCAACGTCTGTCCCTTCGCCGGCCGAGAGGTGGCCCGTGACACCATCCGCTATGTGGCCGTGGATGCCACCGACTGGGAGCGCGCCCTGCTGGCGCTGGTGGCGGAGTGCGAGCGCCTCGACGAGACGCCCGCCATCGAGACCACCCTGCTGGTGGTGACCGAGGGACTCGAGGAGTTCGAGGATTACCTCGACTTTCTGGTGATTGCCGAGGCGCTGCTGGCGGAGCAGGGCCATGAGGGCACTTATCAGCTGGCGAGCTTCCATCCCGACTACTGCTTCGAGGGTGAGGCGCCGGGCGATGCGGCCAACTTCACCAACCGCTCGCCCTGGCCGATGCTGCATCTGCTGCGCGAGGCGGGGCTCGAGGAGGCGCTTGCGCACTATCCGAACCCCGAGGCGATCCCCGAGCGCAACGTCGCGGCGATGCGTGAGCTGGGCCGCGAGGCGCTGGTCGCTGCCCTGTCGAGGCTGCGTGACGGCAAGCGTTGACGCCGGCGATGGCCTCGCCGCCGGGGGACGGCTAGTCTCGATCCTTCCCTCGACGATTCAGGAGTGTGCCGCATGAGACAGGTAACCCGCGCCGGTGAGCCGGTGGACGTGGCCGGTGACTTCCCCGCAGCGGGCCAGGCCGCGCCGCCGCTGACCCTGACCGCCACCGCCATGGCCGACGTGACGCTGGCCGACTTTGCCGGCAAGCGCAAGGTGCTCAACATCATCCCGAGCATCGATACTCCGACTTGTGCGCTGTCGACTCGGACATTCAACGAGCTCGCCGGGCAGATGGCCAATACCGTGGTGCTGGTGGTCTCCGCCGATCTGCCGTTCGCCGCCAAGCGCTTCTGCGGCGCCGAGGGGCTGGATAACGTCGAGACGCTCTCCACCTTTCGTCATCGCGAGTTCCATCGCGACTGGGGCGTGGATCTGTGCAGCGGCGCGATGACCGGTCTCTGCGCCCGGGCGGTGGTGGTGCTCGACGAGCATGACAGGGTGGTCCACGCCGAGCTGGTGTCCGAGATCAAGAACGAGCCGAACTACGAGGCGGCGCTCGCGTCGCTGGCGGGTGAGGCGCTGGCGTGAGAGACGTCTACACTGGGTAAGCCATTCACTTTATCAATGCCATCTATCCGGGAGAGTGACCCATGAGCATCACCAAGACGGCTTCCGCCCGCTGGCAGGGCGGCATCAAGAACGGCAAGGGCACGGTGTCCACCGAGAGCGGTGTGCTGAAGGAGACGCCCTATGATTTTCGCCAGCGCTTCGAGGGCCAGGCGGGCTCCAACCCGGAAGAGCTGGTCGGCGCCGCCCATGCCGGCTGCTACTCCATGGCGCTGTCGCTGATCCTCGGCGATGCCGGCATGGAGGCCGAGAGCATCGATACCCAGGCCACCGTCACCCTGGCCGAAGACCCTGAAGGCGGCTTCCATATCCCCAGCGTCCACCTGGTGACACGCGTGAAGATTCCCGGGGCGGATCAGGCGGCCTTCGAGGAGTGCGCCGAGAAGGCCAAGGCCGGCTGTCCGGTTTCCAAGCTGTTGAATGCCGAGATCACCCTCGAGGCGACCCTGGAGAGCTGATCAGCCGAGGGCGAGGATCCTGGCAAGCACGGCGACGGCCACCCTCGGGTGGCCGTCGCCGCGTTCAGGCCCCTGCGGGCGCCTGCTGCTGACGGCGGGCGGCGTTGACCAGGGCGCGGATCAGCCGCTGCTGGGGGCGGTTGAAGATCAGCCATTCCGGGTGCCACTGCACGCCGATCAGGAACTCGTGGTCCCGGGACTCGATCCCCTGGACCAGGCCCTCGCGGTCGCGGGCGACGATCTCGATCCCCTCGCCGGCCTCCTGCACCGCCTGATGGTGCAGGCTGTTGATGCGACACCAGCTCACCCCCAGCAGGCGGTGCAGCTTGCTGGCCCCGACGATATCCACCGTCTTGCGCGGCAGCACCGTGCGCCGCCGCTTGAGCCCCTCGTGGGTGGTATAGATGTCCGGGTCCAGGGTGCCGCCGCGGTAGACGTTGATCAGCTGGGCGCCGCGGCAGATGCCGAGTACCGGGATGCCCTCGGGGATAAAGCGCTCGAGCAGCTCCAGCTCCAGCTCATCGCGCTGGGGGTCCACCCGCACGTCGAGCTGCACCTCGGCGTTGTAGAGGTGGGCCTGGATATCGTCGCCGCCGCCGATGATCAGGCCGTCCAGGTGCTCGGGCAGCGGCCGCGGCGCCATATCGCGAACCAGTCGAAGAGCCAGGCGATGTGACTCTTGTCGTCGGAGGTGGTGATGCCGATCAGAGGGCGGGTCTCGCTCACGCGGTGTCCACCCAGCCGCGCATGCGCAGCCACAGCCGGGCCAGCGGCGAGCGGGTATGCTTGGCCACATAGCCGGCGCTGCGCTTGCGCAGGCGCTCCCTGTCGGCGGCCAGCTTCTCCACTTCAATCCAGCGGTTCCACTCCACTGCCGAGCCCCAGCGGGGATCCGAGAGCCGGGCGTCGGGTAGCCGGTAGTGGAAGGTGGGGCGCGCCCTGACCAGCTTGTCCTGGAACAGCGGATGGGGGTAGTCAGGCCGCAGGTAGGCAAACAGCGGGGTCATGTCGAGCTCGCGGTTGCGGGTCGGGTTGTCCTTGAGGTAGTCGCCGATAAGGGTGTCGAGGTCGGGCGCATAGCCGGGGTCGAGCACCTTCAGCGCATAGGGTCTGGGGAAGGGGTTGGCGTGGGGCAGTACCTCGCGGGTGATGTCCACGTCGATCTTCTCGCGCAGCCACTCCGCGGTGAGCATATAGGCGCGCAGGTGACTCAGCACGCTCTCGACCGTGAGGCTCGGAACCTCGGGATTGAGATGCAGGCCGAAGCCGTAGAGCAGGCTGGCGTCGGTGCCCTTGGCGCCGCGCTGGCGCAGTCCGGCGAACAGGGCGTCCAGCTCCTCGAGTTCATCCCAGGGCACCGGCGGGCAGACGATCTCGGTGGGCACCAGGCCCGTGACCACGTCGCCGATCAGCTCCCGGGTACGGGCGTGGAAGTCGACCCGCAGCTGATGGCGCTGGCGCTCCCACTCGGTGTCATCCTTGGGCCGGGAGTCGATCACCTCGGCATCCGGGTGGGCATACTGGGTGTCGAGCTCGATGACGAACTCGCCCCAGCGGGTCCCCTGGACCTTCAGGCGGTGGGCACTGATGAGCACCAGTTCGCCACCGAAGAGTTCGCGGACCAGCTCGGCGGTATCGCGGGGCGGCAGCCCGGCGAACTCGATCTCGCCCCCGACGCGGCGTGTCTCGCCGTCAGGATTGCGGGGTTCGGGTGGCGGTAGCGGCGTCATGGCGGCATCCTGTGCGTGACCGATGGGCTCAAGCGGAGCCTAACATATTGGCGACCCGCGTCGCCGAGCGAAGACAGAGAGACGGAGAAACGATGTCCCCACCATTGCGCCGAAGCCTGATCCCCTGTCTGCTCTGGCTGCTGTTGCTGCTACTGGCGCTGCCTGCCCAGGCCCAGCAGTTCGGCCTGCCGGGGCTGGTAGGAGCGGGGCAGGAGCCGGCCGTCGAACATGACCCCCAGGCGTTTCAGGAATCCCTCGAACAGGTGATCGCTACTTTGGAGGACGCCGAGCAGCGCGAGCAGCTGCTGGAGGGGCTGCGCGAGCTGCAGGCGGTGCACGGCGAGGCGGCCGAGGAGGCGGGCCTGACGTCTCGCCAGGGGCTGCTCGGCGCCCTGGCCGAGACCCTCAGCGACCTGGGCGATCAGGCCGAGGCGGGACACTCCCCCATCGACCAGTGGCAGGACCAGCTGGAGCAGGGCTGGGAGGATCTCAGCGGCCTGGTGACCGGCACCGGTAATGCCGACCTGATGCGTTTTCTGGTGGAAGGCGCCGTGCTGCTGGGGATCTGGATCGGCCTGCTGGTGATCCTGGTCGCCCTGGGGCGCTTGCTGGCGCGCCGCCGCGGCTGGCCGCTGGATCTGCCCCGGGACCCGCTGGCCTGGCTGCTCACCGTGCACTTCCTGCGCCGCATGCTGCC
>PUOM01000175.1 GCA_003552795.1 Halomonas sp.
GAGAGTTCCAGGCGTGGCGCGGGGGTGTGGGTCATGGCCTGCAGGGCGTTGCCGATCAGGTTGACCAGCACTTGCTCGAGGCGCACCAGGTCGGCGCGCATCCAGGGCTCCTCTTCGGGCCAGCGGCGAATCACGGTCACCCCGCTTTCCCTCAGTCGAGTCTGGAAGAGGCGCAGGGCGTAGTCGAAGCAGGCGGCAGGCGAGACGGCGGTGAGGGTCTCGCCGCTCTTGCGCGAGAACTGGCGCAGCTGAGCGCTGATCTCGGACATGCGCGCGGTCAGCTCGACGATCTGCTCGAGGTTGAGGTCGACGCTCTCCAGGCGCTGGCGTTCGAGGAAGGCGCGGGCGTTCTCGGCATAGGCGCGAATCGCCGCCAGGGGCTGGTTGAGCTCGTGGTTGATGCCGGCGGCCAGCTGGCCGAGCACGGCAAGCTTGGCGGCCTGGATCAGCTCGTCGCGGGTCTGGCGCAGGCTCTCCTCGGCGCGCTTGCGCTCATCGATCTCGGCGGAGAGCCGCCGGTTGGTCTCCACCAGGTCCCGGGTGCGGCGCGCCACGTTGCGCTCCAGCTCGTCCCGGGCGCGGGCGAGGGTCTGACGCTCGCGCTCGGCGAACTGTTCGCGCTCGCGACGCAGGCGCAGGCGCTGCCAGCCGATGCCGCCGCCCAGCAGCACGATACCGTAGAGGCCGCCGGCGAGCAGGGCCGAGACCCACTGAGCCTGGATCACCGGGGTCACCGACTTGAGGATGTGCATTTCCCAGCCGAACGCCTCCATGGGGCGGGAGACGGCCATATAGCGTGGACCCGACAGGGGGCCATCGCGGAAACTCACCAGGCGCGTACGCTCGTCACGGCGCTCGAGCAGCTCGACCCCGGAGTGGGGCAGGGGCTCGTCGGCATAGCGGCGGGTGGCCAGCAGCGCCTGGCGCTCCTCCGCGGAGAGCGGGTGCAGGGAGGTCATGCGCAGCTCGGCGCGGCTGGCCATGAAGATGATGTCGTCCTCGTCGGTGACCAGCAGCTCGGCGTCCTGGTCGGCCCAGCTCTCCTCCACCGCGTCGAGCAGCACCTTGACGACCATGACGCCGTCGGGTCTCGAGTCGGGCTGGGTGTCGTCCAGCCACACCGGTGAGGAGAAGTAGTAACCGCGCTCCAGGGACTGCACGCCCAGGCCATAGAAGCGTCCCTGGCCGCCGGCGATGGCATCGCTGAAGTAGCTGCGGAAGCCGTAGTTCTGGCCGATGAAGGTGTTCTCCAGGTGCCAGTTGCTGGCGGCCAGGGTATCGGCATGGCGGTCGAGCAGGTAGACGTCGGAGACGTCGGCGGTGGCCCGGAAGCTGTCCAGCAGCCGATTAAGCGGCATGGCATCCTGGCGCTCGGGGGCGGCCAGGAAGCGCTGCACGACTTCCCGGGAGGCGAGCAGCTGCGGCAGGTAGTCGTTGCGCGAGAGGTGGCCGGTCAGGCCCGCCGCCGAGAGGCGCAGCTCGTTCTCGGCGTCCTGCTGCAGGCTCTGCAGCGCCTGATCCCGGGCCAACTGGGCGGCCTGCCACATCACCAGCACCAGCCCCAGGGGGGCGGCCAGCAGCAGCAGGGCTCGCCAGCGTCGCGAGGCGCTCACGAGGCGGCGTCACGCCGCGGCGCGGGCGTCGTCTGGGCACGGCGCAGGGCCCGCTGAGCGCGGGTCTCGGCTCTGGCCAGCTCCAGCAGCCCCTCCTCCACGTAGACCATATGCTCGTGGGCGCGGTCCCGGGCGTCCTCGGCACGCCCTTCGAGGATGGCATCCAGCAGCGCACGATGCTGGGCCATCAGGGTATCTCGGGAGTTTTTCTTTTCGAACAGGTGCGCCAGGTTGTCGACGATGCTGCGTTCCAGCAGGTGGAAGATGCCGCGGATGGTGTGCAGCAGCAGCACGTTGTGGGCACCCTCGGCGATGGCCAGGTGGAAGGCGGCATCGGCCTTGGCCTCGCGCACCGGGTCCTTGCCCTGGAAGCAGGCGTCCAGCTCCTCGAAGCGTTTGATCAGCAGCGCCCTGTCGGTGGGCGTGGAGCGCAGCGCGGCGTAGTAGGCGGAGATGCCCTCCATGGCGTCGCGGAACTCCAGCAGGTCCAGATGGAACTCACCGTGGCGGGAGAGCATCTCCAGAATGGGATCGCTGTAGCCGCTGGTGAGCGCCTCGGAAATGAAGGTGCCACCGCCTTGGCGGCTGATCAGAAGACCGCGGGCGGCGAGTTTCTGGATCGCTTCGCGCAGCGAAGGGCGAGAGACGCCGAACTGTTCGGCCAACTCTCGCTCCGGGGGCAGGCGCTGCCCGGGCTTCAAGCTGCCCTCGAGGATCATCGCCTCGATCCGTTCGGTGATCACATCGGCGAGGCGGGGCTGGCGGACAGGTTGATAAGCCATCGGTGCTCCCTGGAAGGTCTTCGAATCGCGGAATTGGTATTACCAATAATGGCTTGCTTTTCGCCTCGATGCAATGCAGCAATCGAGTGAAAACTGATCGTGATATCAGCGTGTTATCTGAATAAACAAATGATTAATACCAAAGTATAGGGGCATATGCTGGCAAATCCTGCCCCGCGATTTGACACCGCGCGAGCCTCTCCATAGTGTGAGCTTTCCTGTCCCGGTAATTTGGTTTTACCAATTCTTCTTGTCGCCGCCTGGCGCGTCCTCCGGCCACTCTGCTGCCTCCTGCCGAGCGACCGCCGAGCCGCTGCAGCGATGCCGCCGGGGTCGCGCATCCACCGCACACAGAGTCCGCCATGATCATTTCCGCCCCCACAGACTACCGCCAGGCCGCACGTCGTCGTGTGCCACCCTTTCTCTTCCACTATGCCGACGGGGGCGCCTACGCCGAGCATACCCTGCGGCACAATGTAGAAGATCTTGCCGGCATCGCGCTGCGCCAGCGCGTATTGAAGGATATGTCGACGCTGTCGCTCAGTACCGAGCTGTTCGGTGAGTCGCTTGCCATGCCGGTGGCGCTGGCACCGGTGGGTCTGACCGGCATGTATGCCAGGCGTGGCGAGGTCCAGGCGGCACGCGCCGCGGCCAGCAAGGGCATTCCGTTTACTCTCTCGACGGTGTCGGTGTGCCCCATCGATGAGGTGGCCGCGGCGATCGATCGCCCCATCTGGTTCCAGCTGTATGTGCTCAAGGATCGGGGGTTCATGAAGCATGTTCTGGAAAAGGCGAAGGCGGCCGGCGTGAAGACGCTGGTCTTCACCGTCGACATGCCGGTGCCAGGGGCGCGCTATCGCGATGCGCATTCCGGCATGAGCGGCAAGCACGGCTCGATTCGGCGCATGCTTCAGGCCGCCGCCCACCCGCTCTGGGCCTGGGACGTGGGTCTTCACGGCCGCCCCCATGACCTGGGGAACGTGTCGGACTATCGCGGCAAGCCCACGGAGCTCGAGGACTATATCGCCTGGCTGGGCGACAACTTCGACCCTTCCATTTCCTGGAAAGACCTGGAGTGGATCCGCGAACTCTGGGACGGTCCGATGATCATCAAGGGGATACTCGATGCCGAAGACGCCCGCGATGCGGTTCGCTTCGGCGCTGACGGTATCGTGGTCTCCAATCATGGCGGCCGTCAGCTCGACGGTGTGCCGTCCACCGCGCGTGCCCTGCCCGCCATTGCCGATGCCGTAAAGGGGGATCTCGCCATTCTGGCCGATTCGGGGGTGCGCAACGGCCTGGATGTCGTGCGCATGGTTGCCATGGGGGCCGACACCGTGCTGCTGGGGCGCGCCTTTATCTATGCGCTTGCCGCTGCCGGCGAGTCCGGTGTGACCCACCTGCTTGAGCTGTTCGAGAAGGAAATGCGCGTGGCGATGACCCTGACCGGCGCGCGCACCATCGCCGACCTCGGCCCCGACTCCCTGGTCTCCAATAGCGCCGAAGCGCTGGCCGAGTGACGGCATCGGCCACATGACAACGCGCTCCGGGTCCCGCCTGGCGCTGCCTCCCACCTCTGCTGATCGGGAATCTCCATGGATACCACCTACAAGCAACTGCTCGAGGCCCTGCGCGGCATGCTCCCAGCGCAGCGGCTGATCGACGATCCGCTGCGCACCCTGGCCTACGGCACCGACGCCAGCTTCTATCGGCTGATCCCGCAGCTGGTGGTGCGGCCGGAAAGCGAGGAGGAGCTACAGCAGACGCTGGCCGAGTGCCGCTCGCGGGGCATTGCGGTGACTTTCCGTGCCGCCGGCACCTCGCTCTCCGGCCAGGCGGTGACCGACTCCGTGCTGATCCAGCTCGGCCGCGGCTGGCGCGGCCATGAGATTCTCGACGAGGGGCGCGCCATTCGCCTGCAGCCCGGGGTGATCGGCGCCCGGGCCAACCAGCTGCTGGCGCCCTTCGGGCGCAAGATCGGCCCGGATCCGGCCTCGATCAACAGCTGCATGATCGGCGGCATCGCCGCCAACAACGCCTCGGGCATGTGCTGCGGCACTGCCCAGAACAGCTACCGCACGGTGCGCGACCTGCGGGTGATCCTGGCCGACGGCACCCTGCTGGATACCGCCGACCCGGCCAGCCGGAAGGCCTTCCGGCGCTCCCATGGCGAGCTGCTGACGGGGCTCGAGCGCCTGTCGGCGGAGACCCGTGCCAACCACGAGCTGGCCGAGAAGATCCGCCACAAGTATCGGCTGAAGAACACCACCGGCTATGCCCTCAACAGCCTGGTCGACTTCGAGGACGGCATCGAGATCCTCAAGCATCTGATGATCGGCTCCGAGGGCACCCTGGGCTTTCTCAGCGCCATCACCTACGACAGCGTGGTGGATGAGCCCTGCAAGGCGGCGGCGCTGGCCTTCTTCCCCGACATGGCCACCACCTGTCGGGCGACCATTGCCCTCAGGTCCTCTCCGGTCTCCGCCGTGGAGCTGATGGATCGCGCCGCCCTGCGCTCGGTGCAGGACAAGCCGGGCATGCCCGAGACTCTGCGTACCCTGCCCGACGGGGCGGCGGCGCTGCTGATCGACGTGCGCGGCGATGACGAGGCGGCGCTCCTGGCGCGGATGGAGGAGGTGCAGGCGAGCCTCGAGGGAATCAGCACCCTGGAGCCGGTGACCTTTACCCGAGAAACGGCGACCTACGAACTCTACTGGAAGATCCGCAAGGGCCTCTTCCCGGCGGTGGGCGCCGTGCGCGAGACCGGCACCACGGTGATCATCGAGGACGTGGCCTTCCCCGTCGAACGGCTCGACGAGGGGGTGCTGGCGCTGACCGATGTCTTCCATCGCCACGGCTATGCCGAGACGATCCTCTTCGGCCACGCTCTGGAGGGCAACCTGCACTTCGTCTTCCCTCAGGGATTCGAGAAGCCCGGCGAGGTGGAGCGC
The DNA here is from genome assembly GCA_003552795.1 of Halomonas sp. Lineage (GTDB taxonomy): Bacteria > Pseudomonadota > Gammaproteobacteria > Pseudomonadales > Halomonadaceae > Halomonas. Next base: position 5,347 of record PUOM01000175.1, read on the forward strand.
TATCAGGCGCTGATGGACGAGGTCGCCCAGCTGGTGGGCGTCGAGTATGGCGGCTCGCTCAAGGCCGAGCATGGCACCGGGCGCAACATGGCGCCCTACGTGGAGTTGGAATGGGGCCCCGAGGCCTATGCGCTGATGTGGGAGATCAAGGCGCTCTTCGACCCCGAGAATCTGCTGAATCCCGAGGTGGTGCTGAGCCGCAATCCCACCCTGCACCTGGAGAACCTCAAGCCGCTGCCGGCGGCCGACGACATCGTCGACAAGTGCATCGAGTGCGGTTTCTGCGAGCCGGTCTGCCCCTCGACCGACCTGACGCTCACCCCGCGTCAGCGCATCGTGATTCGTCGCGAGCTGGCGCGGCTCGAGGCGCTCGGAAGCCAGGCGACCGAATCCGACAAGGAGCGCATGAAGGAGCTCGAGGAGGCCTATGTCTATCAGGGTATCGACACCTGCGCGGCGACGGGGCTCTGCGCTACCCAGTGCCCGGTGGGAATCGACACGGGTGAAATGGTGCGCCAGCTGCGTCGAGATCGCGCCGCGGACAAGGCGCCCATGGCCAGGCGCATCGGTCGACATTTCTCCGGCGCCACGCGGGTGGCGCGGGGCGGCTTGAACGTGGCGGGCGCCGGTCGCGCCCTGCTGGGTGCCGGCCTGATGGGGAAGGTGAGCGGCAGTGCGCGCCGGCTGAGCGGTGATCGCCTGCCACAGTGGAGTCCGGCCCTGCCCAAGGCGGCCCCGATCCGCGTGCTCAAGCGCGACTCCGCCGGGGAGGCCGGCAGGGACAAGGTCGTGTATCTGCCCTCCTGCGCGACGCGCATTCTGGGTGCCTCCCACGATGACGCCGAGTCGCGTTCGGTGATGGAGATCACCCTGGCGCTGCTCGACAAGGCCGGATACGAGGTGATCCTGCCGGAAATGATCGGTCACCTCTGCTGCGGCATGGCGTTCAAGTCTAAGGGACAGTACGACGAGGCCGCTCACAAGGCGCGGGAGCTCAATCGTGAGCTGCTGCTGGCGAGCCAGAACGGTCGCTATCCGGTGCTCTGTGACACCAGCCCCTGCACCCTGCAGATGCAGGAGCACCTCGACGAGCGACTGTCGCTGATGGAGCCGGTGAGCTTTGCCCATGATCACCTGCTGCCGCGTCTGTCGATCACGCCGCTGGATGAGCGCATTGCGGTGCACGTGACCTGCTCGAGCACCCGCATGGGGCTGGCCGACAAGTTCGTGACCCTGGCGCGAGCCTGTGCCAGGGACGTCGTGGTGCCGGCGGAGATCTCCTGCTGCGGCTTCGCGGGGGACAAGGGGTTCAGTACCCCGGAGCTCAACGCCTCGGCGCTCGAGGGTCTGGCCGAGCAGGTGGCGGAGTGCAGCGCCGGCTACTCCAACTCGCGCACCTGCGAGATAGGGCTATCCCAGCACGGTGGGATCCCGTACCGCTCCATCTTCTCGCTGCTGGATCGTGTCAGTCGGCCGACGAAAGCGTCGGCGGGCTAGGGCGCCAAGCGGATCCAGATGTGCGGCTGCCATCCCGCCGTCGCCGTCCTGACACTTTTTTATCAAAAGGGCTTGCGGGGCGGCGGGGGAAGCCGTAAAGTACGCATCCGCTGCCGGCGACCAGCAAGGTTGCAGGCGGTGATAAGTGGCAGAAGTGATTGTTCTGCTTGGGGTTTTCGGAA
>PUOM01000267.1 GCA_003552795.1 Halomonas sp.
CTCGGCGCGCAGCTCGGCCATCACCTCCTCGATATAGGTGACCAGCTTGGCCGCCACGTGGATCGCCGAGACTCCCTGATTCACCTGGCTGGAGTGGCTGGCGCGGCCGGTGACGGTGGTGCGCAGGTTGGTGGCGCCCTTGTGGGCCACCACCGGATGCATCAGGGTCGGCTCGCCGACGATCACCGCGGCGGGCAGCGGGTGCTCGGCCATCAGCGTCTCGATCATGCGCGGCGCGCCGATGCAGCCGACTTCCTCGTCGTAGGAGAGCGCCAGCCAGACGGGGCGCGTCAGGTCGAGCTCGACCCAGCGCGGCACCTCGGCGAGGGCGCAGGCGATGAAGCCCTTCATGTCGCAGGTGCCGCGGCCATAGAGGCGGCCGTCGCCCTTGTCGACCAGCTGGAAGGGATCGGTGGACCAGGGCTGGCCGTCCACCGGCACCACGTCGGTGTGGCCGGAGAGCACCACGCCGCCGGCCACGTCCGGGCCGATGCGCGCCAGCAGGTTGGCCTTGCTGCCGTCGTCGCTCTCCACCCGCCAGTAGGGCACGCCGTGTTCGTCGAGGAAGGCCTCCACGAAGGCGATCAGATCGAGGTTGGAGTCCCGGGAGACGGTGGGGAAGCCCACCAGGCGTTCGAGCATCTCGGCGGCGGTCATGACGCGCTCCTTGTTGACGGTGGCGAAAGCCTATCACGGCCGCCGGGCGGGCCGAAGCCGGGAGCGGCGCCTGCGCAGGGACTCATGGCTACCGATTCCCGCCTTGCTTGTCTTCGGCCACGGTAAAGTCGCTCAGCGCCAGGTACTCACGGCTGGGACCCGTCTCCGCTTCGCCATCGGCCTTGAAGAAGCTCTTTTCCAGCAGCGCCTCGCGCTCCTCCATCAGCGCCTGGGCCGCCAGCATATGGTCGCTGACGATGCGGCGAGCGGCCATGGTGTCTCGCTGCCGCAGCGCTTCGATCAGCTGGCGCTGATAGTGGTAGCCGCGCTGGCGCAGCTCCGGATTGGGCTGCGCATAGATCCGCTGGCAGACGGTCATGCTCATCAGCAGGCGAATGGGGAAGCGGCACATCAGGGCGAGCAGCGGGTTGGGACAGTAGTCCACCAGCACCAGGTGGAACTCCAGCTCCTTGATGCGCTGGATGCGCTCCTCCTCGAGGGATGCCGGCGGATGATCGTAGTAGCTGGTCACCGCCTCGAGGCGGGCCAGGGCCTCATCGTCCAGGACGCCGTCGAGGCTGGTCACCAGCGCCGGCCACAGCGCCTTGCGCGCCTCGTAGATGTCGTGAATGGTCGGCGGCTTGAAGAAGTAGTAGTTGCCCAGCAGCTCCATGGCGCGGTCATCGCTCACCTCGCTGATAAAGGCACCGCCGCCGGGGCCCGTGCGGGTCTGGATCAGGCCCTGGGCTTCCAGCCCACGCAGCGCCTCGCGGATGGTGCCCTTGGAGGCGCCCAGCGCCTCGATCAGCTCCGGCTCCTGGGGCAGGCGGTCGCCGGGGCTGAGGCCGTGACGGGCAATGTACTCCTTGACGGCCTCTCCGATCACCTCGGTACGCTTGCGGCGGCCTGGCTGACGTACTCGCTTCATGAGACTCCCTGCAGGTGGTCGAAACGCTCTTCGGCCCCGGAATCCTCGGGCCGGCACAAGACATGCGGCCGATCATCCACAGCCCCGGCGGGGATGTCCACTTTCCGGTGGCGGGGCCGAGGCGGTCAGCATGGCGTGTCGCGGTGCGCGTCGGGGCGATAGGCTGGCGCTCGGGGTGTTTTATCATGATAAATTCTACCCCAAGGCCCTGCTCCCTGCGCAGCGCCACCTTCCCCGCTCAGCTAACAGCCAGCGAGATCCGCCATGACCTATAGCCTGATTGCCCTGGATTCCGACTCTCAGACCCTTGGCGTGGCCTGCGCCACGGGTGGCCCCGCCCTCGGCGGCTTCGTGCCGCATCTGCTGCCCGGCGTCGGCGCGGCCATCACCCAGGGGTTCAGCACCAGCGTGATGGCCGCCGAGCAGGGCCTTGCGCGGCTGGCGGCAGGGGAGGCGGTCGCCGCCACTGTCGCCGATCTGCGGCGCGGTGATCTGGGCGAGGCCTGGCGCCAGGTCGCCCTGATGGAGGCGTCGGGGCAGGTCGCCGGCTGGACGGGAGAACAGAATGTCCCCGTCGCCGACATGTACCTCGCGCCGGGACTGGTGGTGGCGGGCAACATGCTGGCCGGCGATGAGGTGATACCCGCCATGGTGGCGGCCTATCGGCGCGCTCGCGGCGAGGGCGGGCTGGCCGAGGCGCTGCTCGCGGCCCTGCTGGCCGCCCACCGTCACGGGGGCGATCACCGGGGAACCCGCTCGGCGGCGCTCAAGGTGCGCGCGCCAGGGGGGCTGCCGCTGGACCTGCGCATCGATGAGGCAGGCGATGCGGTGGCCGAGCTGTGTGCCCTGCATCGGCGAGTCCTGCGCGACACCGAGTTTCAGGCGTTCCTCCAGCGCCTACCCACCGCCGACGATCCCCATCGCCATTAGCGACCCATCCAACACGCCGGTAGCCGTTTCCGAGGGCTAGACAAAAGTCTAACCCTTTTCGTTGGTAGAGCGGCTCAACCGACTGCCCTGGCAGAAAATTTGCCATCGCTGGCGACGTTCGGACAGCCGCTGGCGGCGCCGGGTCGGTTGACAGCCGCAAAAGGCGTCGCCTAGCCTAATTTATCATGATAAATACGCAGGCCGCCCGCCGGGCGTCCTCTCAACCACGGTGAGGTGACCATGACGTTTTCCCTGGAGCAGGCGGGCCGGCAGGCCTGGCAGTGGCTGGAAGCCGCCTCGGCGTTCAGCGAGACCCGAGACATTCCCCGCGAGGGAGTGACTCGCCGGTGCGCCACCCGCGAGCACCGGGAGCTGCTCGAGGCGCTGACAGAATGGATGGAGTCCCTGGGCATGGCGGTGAGGCGGGACAACGCCGCCAACCTGATCGGCCGCCATGCCAGCGCCACGCCCGGCGCCAGGACGCTGCTGATCGGCTCCCATCAGGACACCGTGCCCAACGGCGGCAAGTACGACGGCATGATGGGCGTGATCCTGCCCCTGGCCCTGGTCAAGTACCTGCGGGAAAACGCGATCTCGCTGCCCTTTCACATCGACGTGGTGGCCTTCAGCGACGAGGAGGGCACCCGCTTCAGCTCCACGCTGCTGGGCTCCAAGGTGCTGGCCGGCACCTTCGATCCCGAGATGCTCGAGGCCACCGACGGCCAGGGCGTGACGCTGGAGTCGGCGCTGGAAGCCTTCGGCTGCGATCCGGCCCGCATCCCCGAGGACCGCTATCGCCCCGAGGAGGTCATCGCCTTCCTGGAGGCGCATATCGAGCAGGGGCCTCAGCTGGAGCAGGCGTCGCTGCCGGTCGGCGTGGTCAGCGCCATCACCGGCATAGAGCGGCACCAGATCACCATTCACGGCATGGCCGGCCATGCCGGCACGGTGCCCATGGCGCTGCGTCGCGATGCTCTGGTCGGCGCCGCCGAGGTGATCCGGCACCTGAATGCCCTGTGCAAGGAGACCGAGGATCTGGTCGGCGTGGTGGGCAAGATCGAGAACGCGCCCAACGGCGTCAACGTCATCCCGCAGACCACCACCCTCAGCATCGAGCTGCGCTCGCCCCGGGACGCGGTGCGCCGCCGCGCCAGGGAACAGCTGCTCGAGCAGATCGGTGCCTCGCTCGAGGCGCTGAACCTGACCTTTGACCAGGTCCAGACCTACGAGCAGTCCGCCGTGCAGTGCTCGCCCTGGCTGACCGCCACCCTGGAGGAGGCGGTGCAGGACAGCGGCATCGACCCCCGGGTGCTGTTCAGCGGTGCCGGCCATGACGGTCTGGCCATGGCGGAGCTTTGCGATATCGGCATGCTCTTCGTGCGCTGTCGAGGAGGGGTGAGCCATCACCCCAGCGAAGCCATCGAACCCGAGGACCTGACGGCCGCCGTCGAGGTCCTCGCCCATGCATGCCAGCGGCTGGCTCGGGGCCAGTCGCCGGCATGAGGACCACCCTCCACCCCTCCAACAAGATCTGACGACGACTCAAGGTTTTCTCATGAGCCAACAACAGCAACAGACCAGCAAGGCGTCCGCTCCGGCGGAGCGCAAGTGGTACCAGCAGGTGCCGGACCCCATGGTCCTGATCTTCCTGATCCTGGTAGCCGCCTATCTGATGACCTTCATCGTGCCCGCCGGCGAGTTTGAGCGGGAGACCGTCGATGGCCAGACCACGGTGCTCCCGGGCTCCTTCGAATACCTGGCGGATGTGGCCAATCTGCACATCTTCAGGATCTTCGTGGCCATTCCCGAGGGGCTGATCAACGCGTCCCAGTTCCTCTTCATCGTCTTTATCGCCGGCGGGCTCTTCCATGTCCTGCAGCGCACCGGCGCCCTGGAAAATGCCATCGGCGTCGCCGTCCACAAGGTCGGCGCCGAGGACAGCGTGAAGAGCCGCAATCTGGTCATTGCGGCCGGCACCTTCATCTACGGCTTCTTCGGCGTGGCCGTGGGCTTCGAGAACAACATCGCTCTGGTGCCGATCGGGGTGCTGATCGCCACCGCCATCGGCTGCTCGCGCCTGGTGGGGGTGGTGATGGCCGTGGGGGGCATCGGCATCGGCTTTGCGCTGTCGCCCATCAACCCCTACACCGTGGGCGTTGCCCAGGGCATCGGCGAGCTTCCGACCTTTTCGGGCTGGTGGCTGCGCACCCTGATGGTGGTGACCTGTCTGGCCACGCTGACCGTCTTCATCTGCCGCTATGTGGTCAACGTCGAGTATCATGACGACCAGCCGGCGGAGCTGACCAAGCAGCTCAAGGATTACACCCTGACCCGTCGCAACATCGTCACCCTGGGGATCTTCGTGACCGGCCTGGTGATCATGCTGGTGGGGGTCTTCACGCGGGGCTGGTACATCAACGAGATCGCCGCCATGTTCCTGCTCATGGCGATCGTGATCGGTTTCGCCGATGGCCTCGGGGCCAACGAGCTGGTGAAGCAGATGATGGAAGGGGCATCCTCGGTGACCGCCGGTGCCCTGGTGATCGGGCTGGCCGCCTCCATCCAGGTGATCCTCAAGGATGCCCAGATCATCGACACCATCGTCAATTCGCTCAGCACCCTGGTGGGGGAGATGCCGATTGCCCTGGCGGCGGTGGCCTCCAGCGTCATTCAGGGCGTGATCAACCTCTTCATTCCCGGCGGCTCCGGCCAGGCGCTGGTGACCATGCCCATCCTGATTCCGCTGGCCGATCTCATCGGCATGAGCCGCCAGCTGATGATCACCTCCTTCCAGGTGGGTGACGGCCTCACCAACCTGATCGTGCCGACCTCCGGCGGTACCCTGGCCATGCTGGCGCTCGGCAAGGTCTCCTATGCCCAGTGGCTGCGCGTCATCACGCCGCTGCTGGTGCTGATCTACGGCATGTGCTGGATCGCCCTGGTGGTTGGCCACTACCTGGGCTACTGAGCTCCGGCAAAACCAAGGCCCGGACACGATGCCGGGCAGGCGAGACCGCGGCGGGCTTCGAGGAAGCTCGCCGCTTTTCTCTGCATCATGGGGGGCCGGTCAAGCAGGCCCCTGACACCTGATACTTGAATGAGGAGCAAGGCCATGACGGCATTTCCCGGGGCGGGGGCGCCCCTCGGGCAGGCCTTGGAGGAGATCCGCGCGGCCGCGATGTTGCGGCCCGATGAGGGTCGAGTCGCCGACTATATCCCGGCGCTTGCCAGCGTGGAGGCCAGCCGCTGCGGCATCGCCTTTGCCACCATCGACGGCGAGGTTCACGCCGCCGGCGATGCCGGATTACCGTTCTCGATCCAGAGCATCTCCAAGGTGTTCGGCCTGGTGCTGGCCATGCAGCGCATGGGCGATGACCTCTGGCAGCGGGTGGGCATGGAGCCCTCCGGCCAGCCGTTCAACTCCATCGTCCAGCTGGAGTGGGAACACGGCATTCCCCGCAACCCCTTCATCAACGCCGGCGCCATCCTGGTAGCCGACACCCTGGTGTCGCACTTCTCGTCCAGCCGGCAGGCCTTCCTCAGCTTCGTTCGGCGGCTGTCCGCCAGCGAGCGCTGCGACGTCAACGAGGCGGTGTTGGCGTCGGAGGCGCGTCACGGCAGCCGCAACGCCGCCCTGGCCTACCTGATGAAGAGCTTCGGCAATCTCGAGGCCGACGTGGAGGATGTGCTGGCCCACTATTTCTTTCAGTGTTCGCTGGAGATGAGCTGCGAGGAGCTGGCGCGCAGCCTGCTCTTTCTGGCCAACCGCGGCCTGCATCCGCTGAGCGGCGAGCAGGTGACCACGCCGCGGGATGCCCACCGCGTCAATGCCATCCTCTCCACCAGCGGCATGTATGACCAGTCCGGGCAGTTTGCCTTCTCCGTCGGCCTGCCGGCCAAGAGCGGCGTGGGGGGCGGCATCATCGCCATCGTGCCGGGGCAGGGCGTCATCACCGCCTGGAGCCCGCCGCTCAACCGCCACGGCAACTCCACGCGAGGGCTTGCGATGATCACCGAGCTGGCCGGGCGGCTGGGGCTGTCGATCTATTAGATAGCCTGCGCGTCATAGTACAGGATGATATCCATGGTACGAATTGGCTACTCATCACGCTGAATGTGCCTGGCAGTGCCATGGCTATCCAGGGCACTGCCGAGCAGTGGCTCACGCCCCGCGCTGGTGCATCCGCCGGGTCAGGCGCTCCAGAATGGAGACCTCGCCGCGCAGCCAGGGGCCGAGCAGGCGCATGGAGAGCGGGATGAACAGGAACACCATCACCGGGGTGAGTGCCAGGGTGCTGACCAGCACCTTGGGCACCAGCGGCAGCCCCGCCAGCAGGCCGCCGAACAGCGCCTGAAAGAGCAGTGACACCGGGAAGAAGGCGAGCCAGATGGCGATGGCCTGCTTCCAGCGCGGCGGCGTCTGGCCGGTGGCGTCCTGGAACCAGCCGTCCAGGCCGGTGGCGCGATGTTCGTGCGGCGCGACGAAGAG
>PUOM01000102.1 GCA_003552795.1 Halomonas sp.
CGTCAGCAGGGGCTGGAGCCCCACCAGCAGCGAAGCCAGCCCCGCCGGCATTCCCAGGTAGATGCCGTAGAAGACCCCGCCCAGATAGCCGCCGTGTACCAGCAGGCCCGAGACGGCGATATGGCCCCAGAGCCGCGCGCCCCTTGGCCACTCGCCGGAGAGCCAGTGGGCCAGGGGCACCAGCAGCGCCAGGGTCAGGGCGAAGCGGATGAACAGGAAGGTGAAGGGCTCGGCGTAGGGCAGGCCGAACTTGGCGCCGATGAAACCGGTACTCCAGAGCGCCACGAACAGCAGCGGCATGGCGGCGAGCCACAGGCTCGCGGCGCGGGAAGCAGGGGCGGGGGGCATGTGAAGCGTCCATGTCAGCGAGTGGGGATGCCACAGCACCATACTGCGCCACTCGAGTTTCGCCTAGTGCGCGAAGGTGTGGCGGCGGTGCTTGAGGATGGTGAATATCATTCTTGTTTAGCATGGCGCTTCGTGGGGCGCTGGTGACGCTTCTCATGGCGAAGCAGTGACTCACATGTCGCTATAAAGGTACGAGTGTAATGTTGTGAATACCTTCTGTTTCATTCTTTTACGAGAAAATTCTGAACGCCGCTCGCCGGCTGCCGTCACAGTCCCCACACGCACAACACGCCCCGTCGGGGTCTTCATTCCAATTGGAGGAATTCATGAAACGGATGACTGCTCTCTTCTCGGCTGCCCTGCTCAGCGCCGGCCTGATGTCTGCCACCGCCCACGCCCAGCAGGATCCGGCGCAAGACCCGGCCCAGGATCCGGCCGCCGCGCCCCAGGCAGATGCTCCGGCCATGGATTTCTCCGATGATCAGCTTCAGCAGTTCGCCGATGCTTCCCAGGAGATCGCCGTGATCTCCCAGGACTATACCGAGCGCCTGCACTCCGCCGAGGATGAGGCCGCCCAGCAGGAAGTACGCATGGAAGCCAACGACAAGATGGTGGAAGTGGTCGAAGACAGCGGTCTCGATGTGGACACCTTCAATGCCATCGGTCAGGCGATCCAGCAGGACCCCGAGCTGATGCAGCGCGTCCAGGAGATGGCCGAGTCGTAAGGCCGAGCCCCTCCTGAAGCCGACTCCCATCGGCACCGCCAACGGCCACCCATCGAGGTGGCCGTTTGCGTGGGTGGACAGGTCGTGGCCAGCCCGCTTTACAGCGCTGCCGGGAACTCCCAGACTTCCAGCATCTGGCCAGCCCGAGAGGAGCGTGACCCATGGATGTGGAACTACTGGAGATTCGTCAGCACATGGGGCGCTTCCCGCCCTTCGATGCCCTCTCGGACGAGCTGCTCGACGAGATCGCCAGTGAGGTGGAAGTGGCCTACTTTCAGGCCGGCACCGACATCATGACCCTCGATCAGGAGGTGCACGAGCTGGGCTATATCCGCAGCGGCGCCGTGGAGGTCTATCGCCGCAACGGCGATCTCTACAATCGCCTGGGCGAGGGCGATATCTTCGGCCACTTCAGCCTGCTGCGGAATCACCGTGTGCGCTTCCCCGCGGCAGCGCTGGAAGACACGCTTATCTACTTCATTCCCGATGCGCTCTTCCAGCGGCTCTGCGAGGAGGATGAACACTTCGCCGACTTCGTCGAGCTGGAGCGCCCCCGTCTCGAAACGGCGGTGGAGCAGCAGAAGAAGCAGAACGACATGATGATCACCCGGGTGCGCAAGCTGCTGACCCGCTACCCGGTGATGGTGGAGGCGAGCGCGACGGTCCAGCAGGCCGCTCGTCAGATCAGCGACTCCGGCGCCTCGGCGGTGCTGGTGCTGGACGCCCCGGGCGACAACCCCCGCTACACCTTCCGGGACAGCGAGGAGCGAGCCTGGCAGGTGTGCGGCATCCTCACCGACAGCGACTTTCGCCGCATGGTGGCCGAGGGGCGCGGCCCCGAGACGCCGGTGGGCGAGGTGGTGGGCCACCATCTGGTGGCGATCCAGTCCGACGAGTCGGTGCACGAAGCGATGCTCACCATGCTGCGCAACAATATCCACCACCTGCCGGTGGTCTATCGGCGCCATCCGGTGGGCATCGTGCACCTCTCCGACATCATCCGCTACGAGACCCACTCAAGCCTCTATCTGGTCAGCAACATCTTCAGCCAGTCCTCGGCCGAAGGCCTGGCCAGGCTGGCGCCGGACGTGCGCGCCGCCTTCGTGCGCATGGTCGAGGATGGCGCCGATTCGCGGATGATCGGCTCGGCGCTCTCCACCATCGGGCGCAGCTTCACCCGGCGGCTGCTGGAGCTGGCCGAGGAAGCGCTGGGTCCGCCGCCGGTGCCCTACTGCTTCATGGCCATGGGCTCCATGGCGCGCAACGAGCAGAGTATCGTCACCGATCAGGACAATGCCCTGGTACTGGATGACGCTTTCGATCCCGCCGCCCACGACGCCTACTTCCTGGAGATGGCCAGGATCGTCAGCGATGGTCTGCACGCCTGCGGCTACACCTACTGCACCGGCGACATCATGGCCACCAACCCGCGCTGGCGGCAGCCGCTGTCGGTATGGAAGGGCTATTTCGAGGACTGGATCCAGGACCCCACGCCGGAGCGGCTGCTGCACAGTTCGATCTTCTTCGACCTCGACGTCGTGCACGGCGAGAACGTCTTCGTCGAGCAGCTCCAGGATCTGGTGGCCGAGCAGGCGCCGCAGAGTCCGCTCTTCCTGGCGGCCATGGCCCGCAACGCTCTCAACCGTACGCCGCCGCTGGGTTTCTTCCGCACCTTCGTGATGGAGAAGGATGGCAAGCAGAACAACAGCATCAACCTCAAGCGTCGCGGCACGGCGCCGCTGACCGACCTGATTCGCGTGCACGCCCTGGCCTGCGGTTCCCGGGCTCAGAACAGCTTCGCGCGCCTGGATGATATCGACCGCACTCAGCTGCTGGCGCAGGGGGTCAGCGACAAGCTGCGCTATGCCCTGGAATTTCTCACCATGGCTCGCATCCACCATCAGGTGATCGACCTGAAGCATGAGCGCATGCCGGACAACAATATCGAGCCGGAAAACGTCAGCGACAGCGAGCGCCATACCCTCAAGGACGCCTTCCAGGTGCTCAGCAACGCTCAGAAGTTTCTCAAGTTTCGCTATCCGATCCCGGCCGCCGGGACGCGCCGCCCTCGAGGACGCCCGTGATGCGGCTGCCTGGCAGGCCGCGACGCCAGTCCCCGGCATGGCCCGACTATCTGGCCGATCGGGCCGCCCGAGTCCAGCACCCGCTGCTCAAGGCCTATTTCGCGGCGGGCTGCCCGGATCCGGCGACTCCCATCGGCGAAGTGCCGCTGGCGGCACTCGACATCGAAACCACCGGACTGGACCCGCGGCGCCACGCCATCGTCAGCGTCGGGGTGGTGCCCTTTACCCTGGCGCGCATTCCGCTGCGTGAGCGGCGCCACTGGGTGCTCAAGCCGGCGCGGGCGCTCACCGAGCAGTCGGTGACCCTGCATCGCATCACCCATAGCGAGGTGGAGCGCGCGCCCGATCTCGGCGAGATCCTGCCCGAGCTGCTCGCTCTGCTGCAGGGACGGGTGACGGTGGTGCACTACCGCCATATCGAGCGGCCCTTCCTGGATAGCGGTATCCAGGCCCGGCTGGGGGAAGGGCTGCGTTTCCCGATGATTGACACCATGTCGCTGGAGGCGCGGCTGCACCGCCAGTCGCTCTGGGCGCGCTTCCGCCGCTGGCTGGGCCGCCCGCCGGTATCGATCCGCCTGCACAACAGCCGGGAGCGCTACGGCCTGCCCGCCTATCAGGGGCACCACGCCCTGGTGGATGCCCTGGCCACGGCCGAGCTGCTGCAGGCCCAGGTGGCCCGGCGCTATTCCCCCGACACGCCGGTGGGCGAGCTCTGGAGCTGAACGCAAAAAAGGCGACCCGAAGGTCGCCTTTGCACTTTCACTTTCACTTTCACGCTGCGCGACGTGTCGCCTGGCGCTACCGCGTGCGCGGCTCGCTCATCAGTCCCTTGACGATGGCGTAGCAGGCCGCCAGCAGCACCAGGGTGAAGGGCAGGCCGGTGGAGATCACCGCCGCCTGCAGGGCGGCCAGGCCGCCGCCGAGCAGCAGGGCGATGGCGATGGCGCCCTCGATGATCGCCCAGAAGAGGCGCTGGGGCTTGGGCGCGTCCACCTTGCCGCCGGCGGTGATGGAGTCGATCACCAGGGAGCCGGAGTCCGACGAGGTGATGAAGAAGACGATCACCAGCGTGATGGCGATAAAGGAGGTGATCTCGGTCAGCGGCAGGCCGGCCAGCATCACGAAGAGTGCATCCGCCTCGCCCTCGAAGGTGCCGGCGAGCAGCTGCTCGATGCCGGCGCTGCCGAAGGAGGTCATCCACAGCACGGAGACCGTGGAAGGCACCAGCAGCACGGCGATCAGGAACTCGCGCACGGTGCGCCCGCGGGAGACTCGGGCGATGAACATGCCGACGAAGGGCGACCAGGAGATCCACCAGGCCCAGTAGAAGGCGGTCCAGCCCTGGGCGAAGTTGGCATCCTCACGGCCGAAGGGGTTGGAGAGGGCCGGCAGGTTGATCAGGTAGCCCAGCAGGTTCTGGAAGAAGCCGGTGGCGATCATCAGCGTCGGGCCGACAATGATCACGAAGGCCAGCAGCAGGAAGGCCAGTCCCATATTTATCTGCGACAGGCGCTGCACGCCCTTGTCGACGCCCAGGAAGATCGAGCCCATGGCGACGATGGTGATGGCGACGACCAGCAGTACCATGGTGGCGTTGGTATCGGGAATGCCGAACAGGTCGTTGAGGCCGTTGGTGGCCTGCTGGGCACCCAGGCCGAGGGATGTCGCCAGGCCGAACAGGGTGGCGAACACCGCCAGGATGTCGATCACGTGCCCCGGCCAGCCCCAGACGCGCTCGCCCAGAATGGGATAGAAGATCGAGCGCATGGTCAGGGGCAGGCCCTTGTTGAACGAGAAGATGGCCAGCGACAGCGCCACCACGGCATAGATGCCCCAGGGGTGGAGGCCCCAGTGGAAGATGGTGGCGGCCATGCCCAGCGCGACGGCACCGGATTCGTCACCCTCGGCACCGCCTAGCGGGGCCCAGTCGGTGCGCGCGCCGTCCTCGGTCGTGATGCCACCCAGCGCCGCCTGGTAGTGGTCCATGGGCTCGGAGACACCGAAGTACATCAGGCCGATGCCCATGCCGGCGGCGAACAGCATGGCGAACCAGCCCGCGTAGCTGAAGTCGGGCGTGGCGTCCTGACCGCCGATGCGGACCTTGGCGAGAGGGGTGAAGATCAGCACGATTGCCAGCAGCACGAAGATGTTGGCGGCCAGCAGGAAGAACCAGGCCATGTTGCCGGTCAGAAAGTCGAAGGTAGCACTGAACAGCGGTGCCACCTGCTCCTGCAGGGCCAGGGTGATGATCACGAAGAACAGCACCACGATCGACGAGAACATGAAGACCTTGCCGTGCAGGTCCAAGTTCACGCCCATGGGCGATGCGGTGATGTTGTCCTGGCCGATCACATAGTCGGTATCGATCAGGTTGGCGGGCCCCTCCGGGGCTGGAATGCCCTCGGAAGCCTCCGGCTTCTCTTTGGGGTTCTCGTCATTGGCCATTATGGCTCTCTCCCTTGCGTGACGTCAGGTTGCGAATCCAGGCGGGTCGGTTCAGCTCTTGCGAGGACGTACCAGGAACACCGAGACATCGGTATGGGTGGCCACCTTGCCACCGTGAGACGGCATGATGATGTCCAGATGCTTGGGCGGGTGGGTCGGCATCACCACCAGGTCGGCACCTACCTCGTCGATCGCGGCGACCAGGGCGTCGTCCAGGTCGGCGATGGGGTCAGGGCTGACGATGGTATGGGTGGAAACCGGCTGCCCATGCACCTTGGCTCGCTTCTGGGCGAAGGCCTCCAGCTTCTGGGTGAACTCCTGGGGCGTGCGGGCGACGCTGCTGGGCGTGTTGGAGGTGACGCCCACGTAGCACACCTCGGCATCGTAGTGCCGGGCCAGGTCGGCCACGGTTCCCAGTGTCGGCTCGATCACCTCAATATGCGCGAGGTCGATCGGCACCATTAGCTTGCGATACATGACGGTATCTCCTTTTTCGGCTGCAATGGTTCTTTCTGTTGCGTCCTCACTGTGGCACTTGAAGCTTAGCTATCAACGTCCCGGTCGGCGATGCAGGGGCCGGGTGACTCTCAGGCCGACTATACCTTCGGAGAGCGTTGATTCCGACCCTGTGCGCCGGACCTGGCTGGGCGATTCGGGCGCATGTGCCAGATATGACCACTCGGGAGGCGGCTGTCGGGCAGCGTCCTGTTGTCGCCTTTTGTTTTTATGATTTTGAATTAGAAGGGTTTTTTATTTTTTTTGAATGGTTGGCATGTGACGTGCTATTCACTGGGTGAAGCCCAGCAACCAGGAGGCGCCAATGTCTCAGCAAACATCTTCCAAGGACCTCGAGCCGCAGCAAATCAGCGAAACGCGTGCACCCCGCGGGCGCCGCCTGAAGGCGCTGGCGGCCATCGCCGCCCTGTCCCTGGGCAGCCTGGCGCTCGCCGGCTGCGGCAACGACGACGAGATGCCGCCCATGGAGGAGCCTGCGGATCCGCCCATGGAAGAGCCGGCCGAGGAAGCGCCGATGGGTGATGAGCCCGCCATGGACGAAGATCCCGGCATGGGGCAGGAC
Source organism: Halomonas sp. (assembly GCA_003552795.1). Classification (GTDB taxonomy): domain Bacteria; phylum Pseudomonadota; class Gammaproteobacteria; order Pseudomonadales; family Halomonadaceae; genus Halomonas. Next base: position 6,681 of record PUOM01000102.1, read on the forward strand.
CCGGCAATGGATGAAGATGACATGGGCGACCCCATGGAGAGCCAAGAGCCGATGGGCGAGGATGAAGGTGGCTTCTAATTAATGTCGCCCCGCTTCCTCGATAGGGCGATTCAAGCCCTGTTCCATCACATGTAAAGCGTTAATGGAGTCAATGATGTTGTCACAAGATCTGCTGAAAAAACTGGGTGTCCTGGGTGTTTCAGCCGGCCTGCTGGCCAGCCCGCTGGCCTTCGCCGACATGCATCAGGATCCCGGCCAGTCAGCGGACCCGGCGGCACAACCTGCCCCGGCCGACCCCGCCGCCGATCCGGGCGCGCCGGC
>PUOM01000067.1 GCA_003552795.1 Halomonas sp.
GCAATCACGGCGGCGATGCGCCGGTCGGCGATCAGCAGGTGGCAGAGTCCCAGGGGCTCGGGGGCGTAAAGGTGGGTATTCTTGAGCAGAGTCAGCATGGCGGCGTCCGGTCGCGGATGAAGACGCGCCAGCGCCGGGACAGCCGGCGCTGGCAGGGGCGCGGAGGGCGACTCCGTCAGAGCTTGATGTCGTAGTTGAAGTAGCGCTCCATGATCTCGTCGTAGGTGCCATCCTCCTTGAGGGCGCCCAGCGCCTCGTTGAAACGCTCGGCGAGATCGCGGTCGCGGGGGCGGAAGGCCACGCCGACGCCCTGGCCGAAGATATGCTCAGGCTGACTGATGAAGTCGCTGACGCGCTGGAAGCGGGAGTCCTCGGCCTCGAGATCCATGCGCGACTCCGCCACCGGGGCATCGAGGAAGGTCAGGTCGAGACGCTCGGCGCGCAGATCGTTGAGCACGTCGTCGCCGCTGGTATAGCGGCGGATCTCCACCAGGTCGCCGTACAGCTCGGAGACGTAGTTGTCCTGGAGGGTGGCGCGCTGAACGCCCACCACCAGGCCTTCGAGGCTGTCGCGATCGGCGATGTCGACCTCCCGGCCCTGCAGGCTGAACCAGGCGCTGGGGGTGGTGTAGTAGGGCTCGGAGAACAGCACCCGCTGGGCACGCTCCTCGGTGATGGCCATGGAGGACATGATGGCGTCGTAGTTGCGTGCCAGCAGGCCGGGGATGATGCCGTCCCAGTCCTGCTCGACCCAGACGCAGGTGGCTTCGAGATAGTCGCAGACGGCTTCGCCCAGCTCGATCTCGAAGCCGGTGAGCTCGCCGTCCGGCTGGCGATACATGAAGGGCTCGTAGGGCAGGTCGATGCCGAGACGGATCTCGGCGTAGTCGCGGGCCTGGGCGCTGCCGGCAGCGAGGCCGGCAGTCAGGGTGGCGGCGAGCAGCAGGGGCATGTGACGCATGAGACTTCCTCCCGGGAGGTGTTGTCGTGACGCAGGGTGTCGGCCACTGAGGTGGCAGGGTGATGGACTTGCCGAGTGGTACAGCGGCGACCGGAGTCGCACAGGGTCAACGCCGGTCAGCGGCGTCCTGAAAAGGGGGCACGGGCGTGCCATGGCGGCCTGGACGGCTGCCGGGGAGGGCTATTCGTCGAACCATTCGCTGAGGTAGTAGCTGTCGATGTAACAGCGAAAGACCTCAAGCACGGGCGCGGTGAATGGGTGGGTCATGGACGCTCTCCGGTGAGATGTCATCACGGGAACATTTTCTGACTGTCTGCAAGCGGGGCGAGGTTGTCAAGCCCGCCCCGGCCGGGGCGGGCGTTGGTCAGGATCACTCCTCGCCGAAGTAGCGCTGGTAGATCTCGTCGTAGGTGCCGTCTTCCTTCAGGGTGGCCAGGGCCTCGTTGAAGCGCTCGGCCAGGGCCTCGTCGCGCTGGCGGAAGGCGATGCCGAAGCCTTCGCCGAAGTACTCCTCGGGCTCGGTGACCATCTCGCCGACCACCTCGAACTGACCCTCGCGAGCGTCGAGCAGGGTGGCCTGGCCGACGATGTACTCCAGGAAGACGATATCCAGGCGCTGCGACTGCAGGTCCAGGACCATGTCGTCGGCGGTGGAGTAGCGGCTGATGCGGGCGACGCCGCTGTAGTTGTCGGTGACGTAGCTGTCGAAGGTGGTGCCGCGCTGCACGCCGATGCTCTTGTCGGCGAGGGTTTCCTCGCTGATCTCCTCGATCTCGGAGCCCTCCGGGGCAAACCAGGCGCCGGGGATGGTGATGTAGGGGTCGGAGAAGAGCACGGTCTGGCGGCGCTCCTCGTTGATCGACATGGAGGACATGATGGCGTCGTAGTTGCGTGCCAGCAGGCCCGGAATGATGCCGTCCCACTCCTGCTCGATCCACTCGCAGGTCACGCCGATCTCGGCACAGAGGGCGTTGCCCAGGTCGATGTCGAAGCCGGTCAGCTCGCCGTCGGCGTCGCGGTACTCCATGGGCTCGTAGGGGACGTCGACGCCGAAGCGCACGTGGTCATAGTCGCGGGCCTGGGCGGTGCCGGCGGCCATGGCCACGCCGAGGATCGAGACGGTCAGCAGTTTCTTCATGGAGGGACTCCTTGTAAGGGGTGGCGGCACCCTGCGGGTGCCTACCGGGTCGACTCTAGCCCAGCCGCCGCGGGCGAGAAAGCCCACGGCGGCGGATTTTCCAACGGGTGTTTGACGGCGAGGCGCACCGCGCCCACGCCGCTTCAGTTCTGGGGCCGCAGGTGGGCCAGCAGCCGCTTCTCCAGCCAGCGGAAGAGGTAGAGGATGGCGAAGGTCAGGCAGAGATAGATCGCCGCCACGAACAGGAAGGCCTCGAAGGGGGCATAGAAGCGCGCATAGACGAAGCGTGCCGCGCCGGTGAGGTCCATCAGGGTGACCACGCTGGCGATGGCGCTGGCGTGGAGCATGAAGATCACCTCGTTGCCGTAGGCGGGCAGGGCCCGACGAAAGGCGCTGGGCAGGATGATGCGCCGCATCATCAGGCCGCTCGACATGCCGTAGGCCCGGGCCGCCTCGATCTCGCCGCGCGGGGTGGCCTTGATGGCGCCGCGGAAGATCTCGGTGGTGTAGGCCGCCGTATTGAGCGTGAAGGCGATCAGCGCCGGGTAGAAGGCCTCGCGCAGGATCGGCCACAGGAAGGTCTCCTGGATGCCGTCGAAGAACACCACCCCGTAGTAGATGATATAGAGCTGGATCAGCAGCGGGGTACCGCGAAACACATAGGTGTAGAGATAGATCGGCAGGCTGATCCAGCGGTGGCGGGAGCTGCGCCCGATGGCCAGGGGCACCGCCAGCACCAGGCCGGCGACCAGCGACAGGAAGACCAGCTGCACGGTGGTCACCAGGCCGTCCCAGTAGTAGCCGAGCGTGGTGGGCGTGAAGATGACGTTGCCCGCCAGCAGCTCCTGGAACCAGAGCGTGATATCCGGCATGTCAATGGCCTCCAAAGCCGACGTTGTAGCGCTTCTGGAGTCTGGCGAAGAGCCACTCGGAGACGCTGGCGATCAGCAGATAGACCGCCGCCACCGGGATCAGGAAGGTGAAGGGCTCGTGGGTGGCACGCGACGCCTCGGCGGCGATACGCACCATGTCCGAGAGCCCGATCACCGAGACCAGGGCGGTGGTCTTGAGCAGCACCATCCAGTTGTTGGAGAGCCCGGGCAGGGCGTGGCGCATCATCTGTGGAAAGCGGATGCGCCGGAACACCAGCCAGGGCGACATGCCATAGGCCTTGCCCGCCTCGATCTGGCCCTCCTCCACGGCCATGAAGGCGCCGCGGAAGGTCTCGCCCATGTAGGCGCCGAAGATGAAGCCGATGGTCAGCACGCCGGCGGCGAAGGCGTTGAGGTTGATGTACCAGTCGACCCCGAAGCGGTCGTAGAGGGCGTCGGTGGCCACGTTGAGTGCCATCTGACCGCCGAAGAAGAGCAGCATCATCAGCACCAGGTCCGGCACGCCGCGGATCAGGGTGGTGTAGAGCATGGCCAGCTGGCGCAGCGCCCAGTGGCGCGACATTCGGGCGCTGGCGGTGAGCAGGCCCAGCAGGATGGCCAGCGCCAGCGACAGCACCGCCAGCTGGAGGGTGACCCCGGCGCCTTCCAGCAGCCGCGGGCCGTAGCCGTGAAGATCCAGCATAGTGTTCTCCCGCTCAGTACTTGGGGGCCAGGAACTGCTTGAGGCGCGGTGACTGCGGGCTGCCCAGCACCTGCTGCGGCGGCCCGGCCTCCTCGACCAGGCCCTGATGCAGATAGATCACCTGGCTGGAGACGTCCCGGGCGAAGCCCATCTCGTGAGTCACCACGATCATGGTGCGCCCTTCGTCGGCGAGCTCGCGCATCACCTTGAGCACATCGCCGACCAGCTCCGGGTCCAGCGCCGAGGTAGGCTCGTCGAAGAGCATCACCTCGGGGTCCATGGCCAGCGCCCGGGCGATGGCGCCGCGCTGCTGCTGGCCGCCGGACATCTGGGCCGGGTAGGCATCGGCGCGGGCGGTCAGGCCCACCCGCTCGAGCAGGGCGCGGGCCTGCTCGAGGGCTTCCTTCTTCGGCTTGCCGAGCACGTGCACCGGGGCCTCGATGATGTTCTCGAGCAGGGTCATGTGGGCCCAGAGGTTGAAGCTCTGGAACACCATGGAGAGCCTGGCCCGCATGCGCACCACCTGCTTCCAGTCGGCTGGCTCGCGGCCGCGGCGGGTCTGCCGGAAGCGGATCTGCTCGCCGTGGACGATCAGATCGCCCTCGTCGGGCTGCTCGAGCAGATTCATGCAGCGCAGGAAGGTGCTCTTGCCGGAGCCGGAGGCCCCGATCAGGGTGATGACATCCCCCTTGTGAGCCTTCAGGGAGAGGCCCTTGAGGACCTCGGTGTCGCCGAAGCGCTTGGTGATGTTGCGCACTTCCAGCGGAATCGGGGTTTCGGCCATGGAATGGGCTCCGAGTCAGGGGCGCCGCGGCGACACGCCGTGGGTAAGCGGCGCTCGGCAGGGACGATGCCAGGGGCGCATCCACCCTCCGGTCGGGGTGGGGTGGCGGGAGGGGATGCGGCCCGGGTCCAGTGCGGATCGGCAAAGGGGCAAGATTTTACCCTCCTGCTGTGGTGGTTTTAAGGTTTTTTCTGCTGCCGTTGTGCCATGGGCGCTGCCCGCCCCGGTGCACGGTCACCCCGGCGGTGACTCGGGGCGCACCAGCAGGGCGGCACGGGCGCCGATCTCCACCCCGGCGTTGGGGAAGACCACGGCCAGCGGCGATTCGCCGACCCGAGTCTCCCCGGCCCGACCATCCTCGGCCAGCAGAGTGCCGGGGGCAAACTCGGTGAAGTTGGGCGTGTCGTCGGGAAAGGCCAGCCGGAACGACGCCGATTCCCGCATCAGCTCGTGGGCGACCCGGAAGAACGCCATGCGGGTGGACGGCGCCGGCGCGGGCTCGCGTCCCTCCAGCAGCGCCGCCAGCAGCTCCCCCATGGGCGCCAGCGCTGCCAGGTCATTGTGCCCGAAGGGCAGGGCGCTCCCCAGCTCCAGCGTAAAGGCCTGGGCGCCCTGATAGTGCTTGCTGTAGTGGGAGAAGGTCCAGCTGTGGCGATGCTGGTGGAGCACCGCCTGGATATCGGCCGCGGCGAGCCACTGCCACTGGGCTGGCTCCACGGCGGTGCGCTCGGTGAAGGGGCTGACCGCGAAGCGCGGGTAGCGGCTGTCGCGGATGGCGGTGTGCAGGTCGTAGTGCAGCCGCGGCAGGCCGGAATGGCGGTTGAAGAAGGCGTCCACCGCCGCCATCAGCGCGCGGGCACGTTCGGGCTCCATGCCCGCTGCATCGAGATCGCGGCGAAACAGCCGGTTGAGGTTGGTGCCCACATAGCGCACGCCTCGGCGGGTCGCCTCGGGGTTGCCGAGGATCACCAGGGTCGGTGCGCCGAGACGCAGCTCGCCGCCGGCCAGGCGCGAGAGCAGCCCGTCGAGCAGCTCCATGGGGGCGGTCTCGTTGCCGTGCACCCCCACCGAGAGCACGCAGGCCCGCGCCTCGGGGGCAGCGTGGTCCGGCGTCAGCGCCAGCACTCCCTGGCCGAGACGCCGGAAGTGGCCGCCGCAGAGGCGGCCCCGCTCGGGAAAGTCGGCCTCCTCGATGCTTGCCCGGAGCCAGGTCTCGAGCCTGGCGCTGGTCAGCATGGGGTCAGGCCTCCCGTCGCCAGCGCGGCGAAGAGAGGGGGCAAGGATGGGGCGAGCCGGAGAAGACGCGGCATGGGTGACTCCTGGTCGTAAAGCGGGACGGTGGCCTTGGCGGGCGGCCGGGACCTTTGCACGATGGGGTAGGGCTCGGTGGCAGGCTAGACTGGCCACCCGCCCAATGCCAGGAGGCCGCCATGCCCGACGTCACTCGCCATCTCGATGACCACTATGATGCCCTTGCCGCCGGGGGCGGGGAAAGCCTGATGGTGAGGCTGCAGGCCGCCTTTCGGGCCGCCGGCCGCGATCCGCACCGCCTCTGTCCGGACGAGATTGCCGGCATCGATCAGCTGCACCTGGGGGGGCGAGCGGCCAGCCGCGGGCTGGCGGTGCTGGGTGAGGTACGCTCGGGGCAGCGGGTGCTCGACGTGGGCTGCGGCACCGGCGGCGCCAGCCGGCTGCTGGCCGACGAGATCGGCTGCGAGGTGGTCGGCGTCGACATCACTGCGGCCTTCGTGGCGGTGGCCGAATGGCTCAGCGCCGCCACCGGCCTGTCGGGCCAGACCCGTTTCCTGTGCGCCGACGCGGCTCAGACGCCGCTGGCGGACGCCAGCTTCGACGTGGTCTGGTGCCAGCATGCGCTGATGAACATGCCGGACGTGCCGGCGGTGCTGGCCGAGTGGCAACGGCTGCTGGTCCCCGGCGGGCGGGTGCTGCTGCACGAGGTGGTGGCCGGCGACAGCCCGGAGCCGCTGGCGCTGCCGGTGCCCTGGGCGCGCACGGCGGCGACCAGTCACCTGCAGCGTCGCGAGGCGCTGGAGGCGAGCCTGGCCGCCGCGGGCCTGGTCCCGCTGGCGGTACGCGATGTGACCGACACGGCCCTGGCCTGGCGCCGGAAGCATGGCCGCCGCGAGGCGGGCGCGGCGCCGACGCCGCCTATGCCGGGGCCGGCGCTGATCTTCGGCGATGAGTTCGTCGAGATGGGGCGCAACCTGCGGGACAATCTGGCGGCCGGCAGGGTGCGGATCCTCGAGGGGGTTTGGCGCCTGGCGTGATGCGAGGCAGGCGCCGCGTCGGGGGAAAGCTCCCCGACGCGGTCGGGGTCATGCCGTGCCTTTCTGCCTGACGTAGCGGGGCGCGCGCACCAGGTAGGTGAGCGGGTGCAGCACCAGCCAGGCGGCGAAGGCCAGGCCGATGACGGCCCCGGCCATGGCCACCCAGTCGAACAGGGTGGTCACGTAGCCCAGCCGCGAGTTGGTGAACAGGGGAATCCACCAGAGCCCCGAGAGGCCGACCGCCAGCGACGCCAGGCTGGCCAACTTGCAGCGGTGGTGAAGGGTGCGGTAGCCGCGCAGGCGAGCCACCAGCTGGACGGCCACCAGCAGGCCCACGCCGGCTACGATCAGCCACAGGAAGGGGGCCAGGGCGTACATCAGGATGGTCAGTGCACCTTGAATCGTCATTTTGTCCGGTCTCCTCAGGCCTGGCCTTCCAGCACGGCGTAGTAGGCCGGCTGCAGCATGCGATCCTTCATTACCCAGGCGGTCCAGGACTCATCGCGGGGATCGATGAAGGGGAAGGAGGGCAGGAAGTCGAAATCGTTCTCGTAGCCGAATTCCACCAGCATCGCCTTGCCGATGCCGGTGATCATCGGGCAGGAGGTGTAGCCGTTGTGGCGGGCCGGCAGCGGCTGCTCCTGCATCTGGGCCAGCAGGTTGGCTTCCACTACCGGCGCCTGAGCCTTGACGCTGGCGGCGGTCTTGTTGATCGGGGCGCCGATCACGTCGCCGATGCCGAACACCTCCGGATAGCGGTTGTGCTGCATGGTATGAATGTCGACATCCAGCCACTCGCCTCGGAAGGAGCCTTCACGGGCGATCAGGTCGCTCTCGCGGACGAAGTCCGGAGCGCTCATGGGCGGCACCACGTGAATGAAGTCGTAGTCGGCGATGACCCTGCGTTCGCCTTCCTGAGAGAACTCCGACTCGCGCAGCTCGTGGTGAGAGGTGAACTCGCTGTCCGGGCCGACGAAGGTGAACTCCGCCTGGCGGGCGCCGGGGTCGATGGCGGAGAGCCGATAGTGGTGGCGGCGATTGACGCCCTGATCATCGAAGCGCTGCTTGACGAAGTCGTTGACCCAGGGCTGGCTGAAGAGCCCGGCGCCCGGTGCCATGAAGTCGACCTGGAAGTCGTTGCGATGGCCGGTGTCTTCCAGGCGGGAGAGTGTCGTGAAGGTCATCTTCAGCGGCGCCCCGGCGCACTTCACCGGGGTGGGTGCCGCGGTGAAGATGCCCTTGCCGCTGCCCTTGGCGATCCAGGTGTTGATCGCATCGCGGGTGCGGGTGGCGCCTTCGATGCTGGCGTAGACGCTGCCGATGCCGTGGGTGCCGACCAGATCCGGCGACATGCCGTCGATCAGGTGGTAGTTGAGCTGCAGACCGGTGGCCACCACCAGGTAGTCGTACTCGAGCACGCTGGCATCGGCCAGCGAGACCCGGCGCCGTTCGGCGTCGATGCCCACGGCGGGCTGGCGTACCCACTCCACGCCGCCGGGCACGAAGTTGGCGTTGGGGCGCATGGTCTTTTCGGGGCTCCAGACGCCGGAGGCCACCAGGGTCCAGCCCGGCTGGTAATGGTGGGTCTCGCGCGGTTCGACGAGCGAGATGCGGGCGCCGTCCAGACGGTGGGAAAGCCGGTTGGCCATGGCCATGCCGGCGGCGCCGCCGCCGAGTATGACGATGCGGGCGTTGGTGGAAAGCGTACTGGCCTGCAGGCTGCCCAGGGGCAGCAGGCCGGCGGCACCGGCGCCCAGTCCCATTTTCAGGAGCTGGCGCCGATCCAGGCGGAGCGGTTCGAGAGGGCGTGTCATGGCAGGACTCCTGCGTAACGGGTCAGGCGGTCATTGTTATATCCTTATAACTCTTGATCGTCATTTTAACCTAGCCGCAATCTTTCTACATCTCCTTCCTTGGTGTGCGGCAACTTGACGCGAGTCATCTATCAGGCCGATGTCCCGTCGGCTGGTTCACTCCTGCTTGACATTATCGCGCAGATTTCGCGCTTTTTCTCCGCTCTCCCCTCTCCCCTCTCCCCTCTTGGGGGCGCTGCCGTGCGGCAGGGCGATTTCCGGCCTCTCCTCCGGGGCCATCACCGGCGCACGGTGTTGGCCCGTGCCGGCAAGCGGGGCGTCAGCCGATGCGCTCGGCGATCGCCCGGCCGAGGCTCGCCGTGGTGCCCTGGCCGCCCACGTCGGGGGTGACCACGCCCTTGTCGCCCTCGGCGAGCACCGCTTCGAAGGCGGCGACGATGGCGTCCGAGGCCTCTTTGTGCCCCAGGTGCTCCAGCATCATGGCGCCAGACCAGATCTGGCCGATGGGGTTGGCGAGGCCCTTGCCGGCGATGTCCGGGGCGCTGCCGTGGACCGGCTCGAAGAGACTCGGGAAGGTGCCCTCGGGGTTGATGTTGGCCGAGGGCGCCACGCCGATGGTGCCGGTACAGGCCGGGCCCAGGTCGGAGAGGATGTCGCCGAAGAGGTTGCTGCCCACCACCACGTCGAACCAGTCGGGATGCAGCACGAAGTTGGCGGTGAGGATGTCGATATGGAACTGGTCCACGGCCACCTCCGGGTAGTGCTGGCCCACGGCAGCCACGCGCTCGTCCCACCAGGGCATGGTGATGGCGATGCCGTTGGACTTGGTGGCCGAGGTCAGCTTCTTGCGCGGCCTGGACTGGGCCAGCTCATAGGCGAACTTCAGCACCCGGTCGGTGCCGTGCCGGGTCATCACCGTCTCCTGAATCACCACCTCGCGGTCGGTGCCCTCGAACATCTTGCCGCCGACGCTGGAGTACTCGCCCTCGGTGTTCTCGCGCACCACGTAGAAGTCGATGTCCCCGGGCCTGCGGCCGGCCAGCGGGCTCTCGATGCCGGGCAGCAGACGGCAGGGACGCAGGTTGACGTACTGGTCGAAGCGGCGGCGGAACTGCAGCAGCGAGCCCCACAGCGAGATATGGTCGGGCACGGTGGCGGGCCAGCCCACGGCGCCGTAGAAGATGGCGTCGAACTCCTTGAGGGTCTCGAACCAGTCGTCGGGCAGCATCTGGCCGTGCTCGGCGTAGTAGTCGCAGCTGGCGAAGTCGAAGGGCTCGAGTGCCAGATCGATGCCGAAGCGGGCGGCGGCGGCCTCCAGGGCGCGCACCCCCTCGGGCATGACTTCCTTGCCGATACCGTCGCCGGGAATCACGGCGATTCTTTGGGTCATGTCGGGCTCCCTCGGTTTCTGGAATGAATGGACGAACCATCACAGTCTAGCCCTCCCTTGAGCGTTGATAATCAGGCTAGAATGCAATGCATTGTTGAATGAAAGAGGAGAGTTTGTTGGCCCAGTTCGATGATCTGGCCTTCTTCCAGCGCCTGGCCCAGGCCGGCAGCCTCACCGCCACGGCCCGGGAGCTGGGGCTGTCGCTCTCGGCGGTGAGCAAGCGGCTCAAGCAGCTCGAGGCGAGGCTGGGGGTGAGCCTGGCCAGTCGCACCACGCGCCGCCTGACCCTCACGCCGGAGGGGGAGCGGTATCTCGCGCGCGGGGCGGTGATCCTGGAGGAGTTGGCGGAGCTCGAAGAGGCGCTCGGCGCGCAGCGCGCCGAGCTCTCCGGTCCACTCAAGATCAATGCCACTTTCGGGTTCGGGCGACGCCATGTGGCGCCACTGTTATCGAGCTTCCGGGCCCGTCACCCGGGAGTGGAGGCATCGCTGGAGCTCACCAACTTCCCGCTGACCCCGGGGGAGCAGGGGGTGGATATCGGCATCCGAGTGGGGGAGCCGCCCGACTCGCGGCTGGTGGCCAGACACGTCCTGGCCAATCGCCGGGTGCTGTGTGCCGCGCCCCGCTACGTGTCGAGCATGACAGCGCTGGCAACGCCGGCGGATCTGGCGGCCCATCCCTGCCTGGTGCTGCGCGAGAACGACAGCGACTTCGCTCTGTGGCGCTTCCGGCGACGGGGGGCCGCCGGGGGAGAGCAGGCGGTGAAGGTGTCGGGGCCGCTGGCCAGCAACGACGGCGAGGTGGTCGTGGGGCTGGCGCTGGATGGCCACGGCATCGTGCTGCGCTCCTGGTGGGACGTGCATGCCCACCTGGCGGCCGGCCGGCTCGTCGAGCTGTTGCCCGACTGGCAGGGAGTCAGGGCAGACTTCCATGCGGTCTATCTCCAGCGCCGCCACGTACCGGCACGCCTGCGCGTCTTCGTCGACCTGCTTCAGCGGGAACTGCCGCGTCGCGTCGCCGCGCTGCCCGACCGGGAGCCGCCGGAAAGCCGGCGAGGCCAACGATGGTTCACGTGAGGCCCGGGCCTGGGTGGCGGTCGTGATGGATCGGCAGGGGGCGTTCGGCGGGCGGCCCCGGCAGCCGGGCCAGGGCGTCCTGGCGGAAGTAGCGGGTCAGCAGGTCATAGAGTGAGGGGTAGGCCGCCTCGAGCAGGTCAGGAGCGGAGAAGAAGGCCTCGCAGCAGACCGCGAAGCACTCCCCCGGATGAGTGGCGGCGTAGTCGTCGATGGGGGTTGCCTCTCCGCGCGCCAGCCTCGCCTGAAGATCCTCCCAGACCCCCATGAAGACCCGGTGCCACTCGCGCGGGTCGAGCTCCCGGGGCAGCGGCGGGAAACCGTCCACGTCCAGGGAGTTGCCCATGTCGAGCTTGTGGGCAAACTCGTGGATCAGGACGTTGAAGCCCGAGAAATCACCGCTCTCCATCAGGTCGGGGAAGGCCACCACCACCGGCCCCTGGTGGGAGGTCTCGCCGGCGCGCTCGTCTTCATAGGCGTGCATCACGCCGAATTCATCCATCTCCTCCACCTGGCGGCGAAAGGCGTCGGGCAGGATCAGCACCTCGTGGACGTTGGCGAAGGCCTCCTGGTGCTCGTCCTCCGACCAGCCCAGGGTGAGCAGGCAGGCCTGGGCAGCCAGCGCCAGCTGAGCCGGGAGATCGAAGGAGGTGGACTCGGCGAGTTCCGGATGCAGGCTGACGCGCTTGGCATGCAGGAACTGCCAGGAGCGCCGGCCCAGCGCGTCCGCTTCAGCCTCGGAGAGGGCGGCGAGCAGGGGCAGCCTCTCCCGGGCCTCGCCCCAGGCTTCCGCGGGGAAGGGGTGACGGGCCGCAAAGCGCTCGGCCCGCCAGCGTTTCAGGTGCCCCAGCATCGGCTCTCTCCTCGCCCTTGTCAGCTCTCTTCCAGATCCGCCCCGGATTTCCAGGACCAGTCGCGCCAGCGCAGGTCGAAGAGGTCCTTGCGGCGATCCTTGAGGTTGGTCACCGAGCCCTCGTTGCGCACCATGGTCAGCCGGGTCAGGTCCAGGTCCGAGAAGAAGATCATCTCGGTGTTGGGGGTGGTCTCGTTGAGCACGGCGTCGTGAGGGAAGGCGAAGTCCGAGGGCGAGAAGACCGACGACTGGGCATACTGGATGTCGAGGTTCTCGATGGCGGGCACGTTGCCCACGCTGCCGCACAGCACCACGTAGCACTCGTTCTCGATGGCCCGGGCCTGGGCGCAGTGGCGCACCCGCAGATAGCCGTTCTTGGTGTCGGTCCAGAAGGGCACGAAGAGGATATCCATCTCCTGTTCGGCGAGCAGGCGCGGCAGCTCCGGAAACTCCACGTCGTAGCAGATCAGGATGCCGACCCGGCCGGCGTCGGTATCGAACACCTTCAGGTCGTGGCCGCCCTCGATCACCCAGTCGCGACGCTCCTGGGGCGTGATATGGAGCTTGGCCTGGCACTCGATCTCGCCGTCCCGGTGGCACAGATAGCTGACGTTGTAGAGGCGGTCATCCTCGCCCACCTCGATCATCGAGCCGGCGACGATATTGATGTTGTAGGAGACCGCCATGCGCGACAGCTCCGCCTTGAACTGCTCGGTGAAGCTTGCCAGGAAGCGGATGGCGGTCAGCTGGTCGCGCTGGGCGGCGCGGTCCTGCAGGCCCATCAGCGGCGCATTGAACAGCTCCGGAAAGACCGCAAAGTCGCTCTTGTAGCCGGAGAGCGCATCGACGAAGTATTCGACCTGCTGCAGCACCGCCCCCACCGAGTCGAACTCGCGCATCTGCCACTGCACGGCGCCGATGCGCACCTGGGTCTTGCGAGTGTCGAGGACCAGTTCGGCGGGCTCGTAGAGGAAGTTGTTCCACTCCAGCAGGGTCGCGAAGCCCTGGGACTTCTCGTCCTCGGGCAGGTAGTCGCGCAGCAGGCGCTTGACCTGGAAGTCGTTGGCCAGCTGGAAGGAGAGGATGGGGTCGTGGATCTCCTTGCGGGTCACCCGGTCGATGTACTGGGTCGGGGAGAGCTCCTCGGCGTGCTGGTGGTACTGGGGAATCCGTCCGCCGGCCAGTATCGCCCGCAGGTTGAGCGAGCGGCACAGCTCCTTGCGGGCATCATAGAGGCGTCGTCCCAGGCGGTAGCCGCGATACTCCGGATGGATCAGCACGTCCAGCCCGTACATGGCGTCGCCGCTCGGGTCGTCGTGGATCACCTCGCGCTTGCCGATCAGGTCGTCGTACTTGTGCGGGTTGGTGAACTCGTCGTAGTCGACCCTCGAGGTCAGGGCCACGCCCACAAGGCGGCCGTCGTCCTCGATGACGATCTGGCCGTCCGGGAAGGAGTCGATCAGGGTGTCGATGGTGTGTTTCGTCCAGGCGCCGCCGATATCGTGATAGATGGCGTCCATCAGCGTCTCGAGCTGGGGGTAGTCCTCGGGCGTCAGGTTGCGAAGCGTGAGGTGCAGATCGTCGAGGGACATGGCGCATCCTTTCTGTCGGGGGGTAGGCTGGCGGAAAGTCTAGCATGAGCGGTCGGCATCGCTCGGCGATCCGACCGACGCTGGCCGCAGCAGTGGCCGCGTCAGGGTCTGGGCCATGATCACCCCGCCGAGAACCAGCGCGCCGCCCAGCAGGTGGAACAGCGCGATGCGCTCGCCCAAGGTCAGCATGGCGATGAGGGCGCTGAACAGCGGCATCAGGTTGATGAAGATGCTGGCCTGGCTGGCGCCGATCTGACGGATCGCCAGCATCCACAGGAAGGTGGTGATGATGGAGGCGGGAATGCCGGCGTAGAGGATCAGACCGAGGTTGCCTGCGTCCACCGGAGTCATGGGGCCCATGAGGTAGGGCGGCAGCAGCAGAAGCACCGCAAAGACCACCTGGGCGTAGAGCACTACCCAGGGCGGCAGTCCCATGGGCCAGCGCTTGAGCATCACCCCGTAGAGGGCGTAGCAGGTCGCGGCCACCAGCATCAGGGCGTCGCCCTTCGCCACCGTCAGCTCGAGCAGGGAGAGCGGGTTGCCGCGACCCAGCAGGACGGTCACGCCGATCAGTGCCAGCAGGCCGCCGGTCACGCCACCCAGGCTGGGCGGCTCGCGCAGGATCAGCGCGCTGAGCAGCACGGTCAGCAGGGGCACCATGGCGGCCAGGATGCCCATGTTGGTGGCGCTGGTGGTCTCGGCGGCCACGTAGGCGAGTCCCTGCCAGAGGCCCATGCCCAGCAGCCCCAGCACGGCGAGCTTGGGCCACTCGCGGCGCAGGGTGGCGCGATGCTGCCAGGCCGCCGGGGCCACGAAGGGGGTCAGCACGAGCAGCGCCAGCATCCAGCGCAGGAAGGCGATGCTGCTCGGCGCGATGGCGCCCACGGTGAGCTGGTTGATGGTCATGTTGCCCGACCAGATCAGCACGGCGCCCAGCGGCGGCAGGAAGTAGAGCAGGGGCATGGCATCCTCGGTACGTTGAAACGGGGCCGCTCGCTGGCGAAGGCCGGCAGGGGGGAGATGGTAAACTGATGCGACCTGACATCCCATCGCCAGAGGAAGTCTGCCATGAAAGAGCCAAGTGATCCTTCAGCGCATGCCGCGGACAGTGACATGGAGACGGATTACGTCGTCGGCCAGGACAACATCGAGGGGCAGCTGGGTCCCTTCGGCTTCGATATCCACAACCGGGTCTTCGCGGTGTCGGCGCTGGCCTCGACCATCTTCATCGTCCTGACGCTGCTGTTTCCGGCGCGAGCCGGGGCCATCTTCCAGTCCATCGTCGGCTTCTCCACCGGCACCCTGGACGGGTATTTCATGAGCGTGGTGAATATTTTCATCGTGTTCAGTCTGGCCATGATCGTGCTGCCCTACGGAAAGATCCGGCTGGGCGGGCCCGATGCGCGGCCTGACTACTCGTATCTCTCCTGGTTTGCGATGCTGTTTGCCGCCGGTATCGGTATCGGGCTGCTGTTCTTCGGGGTGCTGGAGCCGGTCTACCACGCCAACGTCTCCCTGCCGCTCGGCATCCCCTCGCCCTTCGGCGCCGACGGCGCTCTCGATGCGGACGCGATTCCCGGCGCGACGGCCCTGGGCCTGGCCGGCACCTACCTGCACTGGGGCATACACGGCTGGGCCGTCTATGTGGTGATGGCCCTGGCGCTGGCCATCTTCACCTACAACAAGGGGCTGCCCTTCTCCATTCGTTCGGCCTTCTTCCCTATCCTGGGCGATCGCGTCTGGGGCTGGTGGGGGCACGTCATCGACATCCTGGCCGTGTTCTCCACCCTGTTCGGGCTGGCCACCTCCCTCGGTCTCGGCGCCCAGCAGGCCAACGCGGGGATGAATTTCGTCTTCGGCCTGGAGGTCAGCGCCACCGTTCAGGTCGTGATCATCCTGCTGGTGACGGCGGTGGCGCTGGTGTCGGTCTGGCGCGGCCTCCAGGGCGGGGTGAAGAAGCTCTCCGAGCTCAACATGATCCTCGCCGTGCTGTTCTTCCTCTTCATCCTGTTCGCCGGCCCGACCCTGGTGGCCCTGGCCGGTTTCTGGACGGGCCTGACGACCTACGTGACCGAGTTCATTTCGCTGTCGGCGCCCTTCGGGCGTGACGACGATGCCTATCGTCAGGACTGGACGATCTTCTACTGGGCCTGGTGGATCAGCTGGGCACCCTTCGTCGGCATGTTCATCGCCCGGGTGTCACGGGGCCGCACGATCCGCGAATTCGTGACCTGCGTGCTGTTGATTCCCAGCCTCTTCATCTTCATCTGGATGGGCGTGGTCGGCTCCACCGCCCTGGACCAGCTCTATGCCAGTCCGGGCACCAGCCTGGTCAAGGAGTACGTGATCGACAGCTACAGCCCCGAGCTGTCGCTGTTCGGCATGCTCAACGAGCTGCCGCTGACCGGCCTGATGTCGACCATCGCCATCGTGCTGGCCCTGATCTTCTTCGTCACCTCGTCGGATTCCGGCTCCCTGGTGATCGATACCATCACCGCCGGCGGCAAGATCGACGCCCCCAGGACCCAGCGGATGTTCTGGGCGGTGGTGGAGGGCTTGATCGCCATCGTGCTGCTGCTCGGCGGCGGCCTGTCGGCGCTGCAGGCGGGGGTGACGGCCACGGCGATCCCGTTCTCCATTGTCATGCTGCTGATGTGCTATAGCATCATCGTGGCGCTCAACGGCGAGCTGCGTCGATGATCGATCTGCGCAGTGATACCGTGACCCGGCCCACCGCGGCCATGCGCGAGGTCATGACCCGCGCCGCGGTGGGCGACGACGTCTGGGGCGACGACCCCAGCGTCAACGCCTTCGAGCGGGCGGTAGCGGAGCGTGCCGGCAAGGCCGCCGCGCTGCTGCTCCCCTCGGGGACCCAGAGCAACCTCTGTGCGCTGCTGACCCACTGCCAGCGCGGCGAGGAGGTGATCGTCGGGCAGCACTCCCATATCTTCCGCGACGAGGGCGGCGGGGCAGCCGCCCTGGGCAGCATCAGCCTCCAGACGCTGCCCCACGAGGCCGACGGCAGCCTGGCCCTGGAGGCCCTGCGCGGCGCGGTGAAGGGCGACGACCTCCACCACGCCCGCTCGAGGCTGCTGGCGCTGGAGAATACCTTCCGCGGCAAGGTGCTGCCCCGGGACTACACCCTGGCCGCCACGGCCCAGGCCCACGAGCAGGGCCTGGCCACCCATCTGGACGGGGCGCGGCTCTTCAACGCCTCGGTGGCCACGGGGCTGTCGCTGGCCGAGCTCTGCGAGGGGTTCGACTCGGTGTCGCTCTGCTTCTCCAAGGGGCTCGGCGCGCCGGTGGGCTCGCTGCTGCTGGGGAGTGCCGACTTCATCGCCCGGGCGCGGCGCTGGCGCAAGACCCTGGGGGGCGGCATGCGCCAGGCGGGGCTGCTGGCGGCGGCCTGCCACCACGCCCTCGAACACCACGTCGAGCGCCTGGCCGATGACCATGACAACGCCCGGCGCCTGGCCGAGGGGCTGGCGGGAGTGCCGGGGGTCGAGGTGCGCGCCCGGGATACCAATATGGTGTTTGCCGCCTTCCCCGAGGCGCACTGCCGGGCGCTGGGGGCCCATCTCGAGGCGTGCGGCATCCTGATGGCGGCAGGCCCTGTCACCCGCCTGGTGACCCACCTCGATGTGAGCGCCGAGCAGATCGATCGGGTGGTTGCCGCAGTGAACGACTACTTCACCGGGGCCGACAGCGACCTGTCGGCGTCGACAGGCTGACCCCCGCCCACGCTACAAGGAGAATCTCGATTATGGCGATCTACCAGTACGGGGAGCACCGCCCCGAGATTGCGGACGATGTCTACGTGGCCGAGACCGCCGACGTGATCGGTCAGGTGACCCTCGAGGCCGGCGCCAGCGTCTGGTACCAGGCGGTGCTGCGCGGCGATACCGATCACCTCGAGGTAGGAGAGCAGAGCAATATCCAGGACGGCGCGGTGCTCCACGCCGACCCGGGCTTCCCGCTCCGGGTGGGCAGGGGGGTGACGGTGGGGCACCAGGCGATGCTGCACGGCTGCACCATCGGCGACGGCAGCCTGGTGGGCATCCAGGCGGTGATCCTCAACGGCGCGGTGATCGGCGAGAACTGTCTGGTGGCGGCCGGCGCGGTGGTCAAGGAGGGGGCGGAGTTTCCGCCCAATTCGCTGATCGTCGGCGCCCCGGCCAGGGTGGTGCGCGAACTCTCCGCGGAGGCGATCGAGGGGCTCAGGAAGAACGCGGCGGGCTACGTGGAGCGAGGTCGGCTCCATGCGAGCCAGCTCAAGCGCCTCGACTGACAGAGCGGCCGCGCTCGCGGTGGCTCGACGGCCCAGACGCACAGAGCCCCGCTCCAACCAGAGCGGGGCTCTGTGCGTTGCGGGACCGTTCGGGTCTCAGCCGATGGCGGCGACGCCTGCGCGGGCGATCTGCACGTCCTGGTCGGGCTTGACGCCGGAGATGCCGACGCTGCCGGCCACCTCGCCCTCCACCAGCACCGGCACACCGCCGGAGAGCAGCGACTGCATGGGGGCGGTGACGAAGGCGGTACGACCGCCGTTGATCATCTCCTCGAAGGCCTGGGTCTCGCGGCGGCCCAGGGAAGCGTTGCGGGCCTTCTGGGCGGCCACCTCGGCGCTGAAGGGCGGGGCGTTGTCCATGCGGCGCAGGCCCAGCAGGTGGCCGCCGTCGTCGGCCACGGCGATGGTCACGCCCCAGCCGTTGGCCTCGGCCTCCTTCTGGGCGGCATCCAGGATGGCGTTGACGTCGGTCAGGGTCAGTGCGGGCTTGGTCTTCATGAGCGGACTTCCTCTTCGTGATGGAACGCTGTTGCAGGGGCAGCAGGCTCGGGGCTTTATCGGCGGCAAGCGTTACGCGAGCGCCTCATCGACGATCTCGATCCAGTGGCGAACCGGGGTGCGGTTGGCTCCGTTGAGGTGGGTCTGGCAGCCGATATTGGCCGTCACGATCACCTCGGGCTTGTCGGCCTCGAGGTTGTCGAGCTTGTTGTCGCGCAGCTGGGTGGCGAGCTCGGGCTGGGTGATGGAGTAGGTGCCCGCGGAGCCGCAGCAGAGGTGGGCGTCGGCCACCGGCGTGAGGCTGAAGCCGAGCCGGCTCAGCACGCCCTCCACGGCGCCGCCGAGCTTCTGGGCGTGCTGCAGGGTGCAGGGGCAGTGGAAGGCGAGCTTGCGGCTCTGCTTCACCGCGATATCGTCCAGGGCCTCGTCGCGCAGCACCTCCACCAGGTCCTTGGCCAGCTCGCTGACCCGGGCGGCCTTGTCGGCGTAGGCCGGATCCTCCTTGAGGATATCGGCGTACTCCTTGACGAAGGCGCCGCAGCCGCTGGCGGTCTGGACGATGGCTTCCACCCCCGCCTCGATATGCGGCCACCAGGCGTCGATATTGGCCCGCGCCCGGGCGCGGCCGTCATCATGGGCGTTGAGGTGGAAGTCGATGGCGCCGCAGCAGCCGGCCTCCGCCACCGGGGTCAGGCCGATGCCGAGGCGATCGAGCACCCGGGCGGTGGCGGCGTTGGTGTTGGGCGAGAGGCCCGGCTGCACGCAGCCCTCGAGGATCAGCATCCGGCGGGTGTGGCGACTGGCGTCGGGACGGGCGCCGGCATCCACCGGGGCCGGGGGCAGCTTGTCCTTCAGGGCGCCCGGGACCAGCGGCCGGAAGGTCTGGCCCAGCTTGAGCAGCGCCTGGAAGCGCTTGGGCTCCACCAGCATCTTGCGCAGCGCGTAGCGCTGGGCGCGTTCGGCCGGCTTGCGCGGCACCCGGCGCTCGATCTCGGCGCGGCCGATGTCGAGCAGCTTGTGGTACTCGACCCCGGAGGGGCAGGTGGTCTCGCAGTTGCGGCAGGTCAGGCAGCGGTCCAGGTGCAGCCGTGTCTCCTCGGTCACCTTGTCGGCGCCCTCCGGTGCCTCGAGCATCTCCTTCATCAGGTAGATGCGACCGCGCGGCCCGTCGCGCTCGTCGCCCAGCAGCTGGTAGGTGGGGCAGGTGGCGTTGCAGAAGCCGCAGTGCACGCAGGAGCGCAGCACCCGGTCGGCCTCGCGGATATGCGGCTTCTTGAGATCTTCCTCGGTAAAATGCGTCTGCATCTCGGCGTTTCCCCCTCTGTCTCAGAATGCCGCGTAGAGCCGGCCCGGGTTGAAGATGCCCCTGGGGTCCAGCTCGGCCTTGAGGTTGCGGTGGTACTTCTCGATCACCGGCGGCAGCGGGGCGAAGGGCGCGTCCACCGGCTGTCCCCGGGCGCCACGGAAGCAGGTGGCGTGGCCGCCGGCGCGGCCGACCGCTTCGTGCAGGGCGTCGGCGGCCAGCTCGCTGCGCACCCAGCGCTGGGCGCCGGCCCAGTCGTAGAGCACGTCGGGATCATTGACGCCGGGCAGCTCGAGCGCCGGCGTATGGTGGGGCAGCGACAGTCGCCACAGCGGGCGGGAGTCCTCGGCGGCGAAGAAGGCCAGGCGCTGTTCGCGAAGGGCCTCCCAGAAGTCGGCCTTGAGCTCGTCGCCGCCCAGGCGTTCGGCGGTGGCGGCCACCGAGCTCGGGCCGCCCTCCAGGCGCAGGTGAAGGGCGCCGTCGAGCCAGGCCGCCGCGGTGATGGGCAGCGGCTGGCGGCCCCACTCGGAGAGTTTCTCCAGGGCCTCGGCAAGCGGCATGTCCAGATGGAGGCTGCGGGTCGCACCGGGCAGCGGCAGCACCTTCATGGAGACCTCGGTGAGCAGCCCCAGGGTGCCCTGGGCGCCCACCATCAGCCGCGAGAGGTCGTAGCCGGCCACGTTCTTCATCACCTGACCGCCGAAGCGCTGCTCGCTGCCCTGGCGGGTGATGATCCGCGTGCCCAGCACGAAATCACGCACGCTGCCGGCCCAGGGGCGGCGCGGCCCGGAGAGGCCGGTGGCGATCATGCCCCCCACGGTGGCGTCCTCGCCGAAGTGGGGCGGCTCGCAGGGCAGCATCTGGCCGTTGGCGGCCAGCGCCGCCTCCAGTTCGCGAAGCGGGGTGCCGGTGCGCACCGAGACGATCAGCTCCACCGGGTCGTACTCGGTGATGCCGCGGTGCTCGCGGGTCGAGAGCGTTTCGCCCTCGACGCGACGACCGTAGAAGGCCTTGGTATCGCCGCCGACGATGCGCAGGGGCGTGCCCTCGGCCTCGGCGCGGCGAATGCGCTCGGCAAGCGCCTCGCTGGCGTCATGGTCGGGAATGTCGTGAGTGGTCACCATGTCGTCGAAGTCTCTCAGCCGTGGTTCTGTAGGGCCTGGGTCGGAGCGGGGGCGTCGCCGGCGCTCTTGGTCAGGCGGAACTCGGAGCAGCGGGCCGGCGTGGGAATGTTCTTGCCCGGGTTGAGCAGCTCGCCGGGGTCGAAGGCGTGCTTGGCGGCGCGGAAGGTGGCGAGCTCGACGGGGCTGAACTGCGCGCACATCTGGTTGATCTTCTCGCGCCCCACGCCGTGCTCGCCGGTGATGGTGCCGCCCACCTCGACGCACAGCTCCAGGATCTGCCCTCCCAGCGCCTCGGCACGCTCGAATTCGCCGGGCTGGTTGGCATCGAACAGGATCAGCGGGTGCATGTTGCCGTCGCCGGCGTGGAAGACGTTGGCCACGCGCAGGCCGTACGCCTCGCCCAGGTCGCCGATACCCTTGAGCACCCTGGCCAGCTCGCGACGGGGAATGGTGCCGTCCATGCAGTAGTAGTCCGGCGACATGCGGCCCACCGCCGGGAAGGCGTTCTTGCGTCCGGCCCAGAAGAGGGCGCGTTCGGCATCGTCGCGGGCCTGCCGGATGTCGGTGGCGCCGGCCTTTTCCAGCACGCGGCGCACCGTCTCGCAGTCGTCGTCGACGTCGGCTTCCACGCCGTCCAGCTCGCAGAGCAGGATCGCCTCGGCCTCCACCGGGTAGCCGGCGCCGATGAAGTCCTCGGCGGCGCGGATCGCCAGGTTGTCCATCATCTCCAGCCCCCCGGGAATGATCCCGGCGGCGATGATGGCACCCACGGCGTTGCCGGCCTTCTCGATGTCGTCGAAGCTGGCCATCAGCACCTTGGCGGACTCCGGCTTGGGCAGCAGCTTGACGGTCACCTCGGTGACCACGCCGAGCATCCCCTCGGAGCCGTTGAACAGCGCCAGCAGGTCGAAGCCGGGGGCGTCCAGGGCGTCGGCGCCCAGGGTCATGCGCTCGCCCTCGATGGTCAGCACCTCGATCTTGATCACGTTGTGCACGGTGAGGCCGTACTTCAGGCAGTGCACGCCGCCGGCGTTCTCGGCCACGTTGCCGCCGATGGAGCAGGCGATCTGCGAGGAGGGGTCCGGCGCATAGTAGAGCCCAAAGGGCGCGGCCGCCTCGGAGATGGCGAGGTTGCGCACGCCCGGCTGGACTCGGGCGGTGCGCGCATCGGGGTCGATCTCGAGGATCCGGCTGAAACGCGACAGCACCAGCAGCACGCCGTGCGACAGCGGCATGGCGCCGCCGGAGAGGCCGGTGCCGGCGCCGCGGGTGACCACCGGCACGCCCAGGGCGTGGCAGCGCTTGAGCAGGATCTCGACCTGCTCGAGGGTCCCAGGCAGGGCGACGAGCATGGGCAGGGCGCGGTAGGCGGAGAGGCCGTCGCACTCGAAGGGTCGCAGGTCCTCCTCGCGGTGCAGCAGCGTCATGTCGGGCAGGGCCCGCTGGAGGTCGGCCAGCACCTCGGACTGCTCGCGGGTCGGGAGTCCGCCGTCAAGTCGTTCATCGAAGAGAGTGTTCATGGTGACTCCGAAGCGTTTGGGATCTCACTTCAAGATAGCAGTCGAGTTTATGGAATTTTCTTCCATAAATCTATGGAAATCTTTTCCATGTACTGCCTTTTACTACCTGTCTCGCGTGTTCCCGGTCGTGAAATGACCGGGCCTCGCCGAGAACCGGCGAGGCCCGAAGAGCGTCACGCTCCTGTCATCATCCCGCTCGCATCAGCGGGTCGGTCACGCCGATCACGTAGAAGGCGATCAGCGCGATGATGCCGGAGAAGATCAGGTAGTAGAGCGTCGGCAGAATCGTCTTGCGGATGGTTTCCCCCTCGCGGCCCAGCAGGCCCACGGTGGCGGAAGCCGCGACCACGTTGTGGATGGCGATCATGTTGCCCGCCGCGGCACCCACGGCCTGCAGGGCGACCATCATGGCGGTGGAGACACCCAGCTGCTGCGCCACGTTGAACTGGAACTCGGCCAGCATGAGGTTCGACACGGTATTGGAGCCGGCGATGAAGGCCCCCAGGCCGCCCACGGCCGGAGCAAAGAACGGATAGACGCCGCCCACGCTGTCGGCCACCAGCTGCGCCATGGCCACCGGCATGGAGACCAGGTCGGACGCATTGACGCCGGAGTTGATCAGGATGCGCACCATGGGGATGGTGAAGATCAGCACGAAGCCGGCACCGAAGATGGTCCGCGAGGACTCGCCGAAGGCCGCCTTGAGCTCGCCCAGGCGCATCTTGTGCAGAAGCGCGGTGAGCAGCACCACCATCAGCAGGATGCCGCCCGGCAGGTAGAGGGGCTCGATCGCACCGGAAACCCCCGCCTCGCCCAGGATGTTGTTCCAGCCGAAGCTCAGGGATTGCAGGGCTTCGCGGAAGGGGTCGATGGTGCGCGAAGCGACCAGGATGACGGCCAGCAGGACGTAGGGCACCCAGCCCATCAGGGTGGAGATCGGCGCCTTGCCGGCGATGTCGTCCAGCTTGATTTCAAGCTTGCCGATCCAGGCGTCCGGCCAGGAGGTGCGCTCGGGGAAGTCCCAGGTGTCCTTGGGAATCAGGAAGCCCTTGCGCGCCGCAGGCACGACGATGGCCAGACCCACCATGGCACCGATCATCGACGGGAATTCCGGACCGAGCAGCACGCCGGCCAGCATGTAGGGCACCACGAAGGCGACGCCGGCGAAGATGGCAAAGGGGGCGATGGAGAGGCCTTCCTTCCAGGACTTATTCGCACCGAAGAACTTGACCATGATCACCACCATGATCAGCGGCATCAGGACGCCAACGATGCCGTGGATCACCGCGACTTCGGCGGCGATCAGGCGGAAGTACTCCAGCCAGGTGTAGCCGCCGGCTTCAAGCGACGCGGTGATGCTGTCGCGATCGATGCCGGCGGTGACGCCCACCACGACCGGTGTACCCACGGCGCCGAAGGAGACCGGCGTGGACTGGATCATCATGCCGACCACCACGGCGGCCAGCGCCGGGAAGCCGAGCGCCACCATCAGCGGGGCGGCCACGGCGGCGGGGGTGCCGAAGCCGGAAGCGCCTTCGATGAAGCAGCCGAACAGCCAGGCGACGATGATGGCCTGGACGCGACGGTCCGGGCTGATGCCCGAGAAGCCGTTACGGATGGCGGTGATGCCGCCGGAGTGCTTCAGGGTGTTGAGCAGCAGGATGGCCCCGAAGATGATCCACAGGATCGACACGGTGAGGATCAACCCCTGCAGGGTCGAGGCCAGAACCCGGGTGAAGCTCATGTCCCAGGCGAGCAGGGCGATGAGGGCGGTGACCACGTAGACCGCCGGCATGGCGGTCTTCGCCGGCATGCGCAGGCCGATCAGCAGTACACCGGCCAGCACCAGAGGCGTGAAGGCCAGCAGTGCGAGTAAGGTGCTAGTGTCATTCATGAGGCAGGTTTCCCCTCGGCTTGTTGTGGTGGTGTTCTCTGCGATGAGGTGGCGCGACACCGCCTGCCCGAGGCTCGGCGGATGCGCGAAAGATACGCTCACGGAGCGTTGATTCGCCAGCGGTGGAAAATTGGTATTACCAATATTTTTATTGTTTTCGAACTTCCTTAATCAAAAAAAACATTGATAAACAGAAGCTTGCCCTATTGTCCTGGGGATATGCGGAGAGGCGGTGCTTCCGGGGCATAGACTAAAGGACAGGGGGGGCGGCCCGGATGGAGCGCGCAGCGCCGCATGGCGGGGCCATGGAAAGGCTGGCACACTGCCGGCAGGTACGCTGGACACAAGGGGAGAATGGCATGACACGGGTACTCTATGATCTCTGCGGCATCGATGAGGGGCTGCGCTTCTCGCCCTACTGCTGGCGCGTGCGGTATGCCCTGGCCCACAAGGGACTGACGGTGGAGACTCGTCCCTGGCGCTTCTCCGACAAGGCCGCGCTGGCCTTCGCCGACCATGACAAGGTGCCGGTGCTGGTGGACGGCGACGCGGTGATCACCGACAGCTACGCGATCCTGCGCTACCTGGATCGCGCCTATCCCGAGGCGCCGCTGCTGGGTGATGCCGTTGCCGAGGGGCGCGCGCGCTTCATCAGGCACTATGCAGAGCGAGCCCTGCAGCCGGCGATGCTGCGAACCATCGTCATGGACCTGCTCAACGCCATCCATCCCGATGACCGCGACTACTTTCGCGAGACCCGGGAGAAGCGCCTGGGCCGAACCCTCGAGGAGTTCCACTCTCCGGCCAAGGGGCTGTCGCAGCTGGATACGGCCCTGGAACCGCTGCGCGGCCTCCTCAAGGAGGCCGACTTCATCGACGGCGACGCGCCGGCGGCGGGCGACTACCTGGTCTTCGGCAGCTTCATGTGGGCACGCTGCGTATCGAGTGCCGACCTGGTCTCCAACGCCGACCCCGTCTACGCCTGGCTGGAGCGCATGCTCGACCTGCACGACGGGCTGGGACGCAGCGCCAGGCGGATCACCGATATCGAGGGCGCCTATCGGTGATGACCACCCAGCAAGGCCGCTGGCGGCGCCTTGCCGGGCACGGAGTCGACATCGGGCCGCCCCCTCCAGGGGCGGCCCGATGCCGTGGGTTGCTCAGTCGTGGTCATGGCGAGAGGCGAGCAGTTCGATGACATCGGCATCTTCCACCGGATCGAAGTGGGCGAAGAACTGCCCCACCGCCATGAAGTGGTAGGGGGCCTCGGGGCAGACCACCTCGTCGGCCAGCGCTTCGAGGCGTCCCA
>PUOM01000089.1 GCA_003552795.1 Halomonas sp.
AAGCCGCTCCATCAGGATCTCCCAGTTGCCACGCCCCGACTCATCGCGCTCAAGATTCAGGCGCATGCCGGCCAGGGTCAGCCCATCGATGGCGATCTCGCCGCGCAGCAGGGGAGTAAAGGCCAGGCTGACCTCGGCACGCCGAAAGGCCAAGAAGGACTCCTCATCGTTCACCGGCTGTTCCGGCAGCCAGGCCTCCGCCTTCTCCACGCTGACGCCGAGTCGCGGGTAGAAAGACCAGGTCAGGGGCCCCTCAAGGGCCAGCTCCAGGCCGCTCTGCTCGCGCACCACCTCGATCAACCGCGGCTTGAGATCCTCGGGGTCGAAGAAGGTGGTGACATAGACCACCGCGGCCACCGCCAGCACGGCAAGAATGCCGACCGCGGCGAGCAGCGTGCTCAGCAGGCGCTTCATCGATGTCTCCTATCGCACGGCAGAATGAATTCGTAGTAGTCGCCCTCGCGCGTCAGCTGATAGCCCAGCCGAGAAAGCAGCACCTGATCGGCCATCTGCAGCTGGCTGGCCTTGGCGCGTAACGGCCGACTCTGGGCGCTTGCCGCCTGACCGACCAGTGTCAGCAAGCGGGTGCCTACACCCCTTCGGCGGGTCGGTTTGCGGATACAGAAGTGCGACAGCCACCAGGCCTCGCCATCGTCACGCTGGGCCACCGCGCCGATCAGCCGTTCGTTGAAGCGCGCGCAGAGGAAGGTGTGGCCGGCGGACAGATGGCCCTGGATAAAGTCCTCCACGGGGGCGGGTAGGCGCTCGGATGGCGCATCGGCATAGATACGGGGCAGGTCGAGCTGCGCCTGGGCATCCGCTTCCCAGGCGTCGCGGTCGACGGAATGGAGTGTCACCGGCATTGATGGATCTCCCGGGGCCGGGGCGGCGAGGGTCGCCGCCGCGCAGTGGGTGCATTGTAGCGGATGGGGTCGCCGATTCTCTATAATGGTAGCTTTGCGGCTGCGGGGTGGCCCGCCGCCAACTCGTTCTTATTGGGTCACTGCCCGCCGGTGGCCCCAATCGACATGCGCCCAGGCGCTGGAGAAGCACCGATGTCCGAGCGTATCGCCACGGTCAGCCGTGACACTCAGGAGACCCAGATCACCGTCACCGTCAACCTCGACGGCACCGGCAGGCTGGCCTGCGAGACCGGCGTTCCCTTTCTCGACCACATGCTCGACCAGGTGGCCCGCCATGGCCTGATCGACCTCGACATCAGGGCCGTTGGCGACCTGCACATCGACGATCACCACACCGTCGAGGATCTGGGTATCACCCTGGGCCAGGCGTTTGCCCAGGCCATCGGCGACAAGCGCGGCATCCGCCGCTACGGCCACGCCTACGTGCCGCTGGACGAGGCGCTCTCGCGGGTGGTGGTGGACTTCTCCGGCCGGCCGGGCCTGTTCATGGACGTGACGTTCACCCGTGCCAGCATCGGCCGCCTGGATACCCAGCTGTTCTGGGAATTCTTCCAGGGCTTCGTCAACCACGGCATGGTCACCCTGCACATCGACAACCTGAAGGGGTTCAACGCCCACCATCAGGCGGAGACCGTCTTCAAGGCCTTCGGCCGCGCGCTGCGCATGGCCCTGGAGCCTGACCCCCGCATGGCCGGCCAGATGCCGTCCACCAAGGGCTGCCTGTGAGGCCGCCGTACTATCCAACGAGGAGCGCCCCATGACCATTGCCGTCATCGACTACGGAATGGGCAACTTGCATTCCGTCGCCAAGGCACTGGAGCACGTCACCCACGAAAACGTGGTGGTGACCCGCGACCCCCGCCGCATTCTTGGCGCCACCCGTCTGGTGCTGCCCGGCCAGGGCGCGATCCGCGACTGCATGGGCGAACTGGAGAGAACCGAACTGCGTGGCCTGGTGGAGGAGCTGCTGGCCAGTCAGGAGAAGCCGCTGCTGGGCATCTGTGTGGGCCAGCAGATGCTGCTCGACCACAGCGAGGAGAACGGCGGCATCGACTGTCTGGGCTTCCTCGGCGGCCGCGTGAAGCGCTTTCCCGGTGACATGCACGATGACCGCGGCCAGCGCCTCAAGGTGCCCCACATGGGCTGGAACCTGGTGCGCCAGCAGCGTGAGCACCCGCTGTGGGAAGGCATCGACCAGGACGAGCACTACTACTTCGTGCACAGCTTCTACGTGGAGGCCGCCGACGACACCACGGTGTTCGGCACCACCGACTACGGCCGTATCCAGGCCCATGTGGCCATCGGCCGCGATGCCACCTTCGCGGTGCAGTTCCACCCGGAGAAGAGCTCCCGGGCCGGCCTGCGGCTGCTCGAGAACTTTGTGACCTGGGCGCCCTGAACGGCGCCGGCTCACCCCGACGCCCTGATGCCGGCGCTGCGACGCCGCCCCACGACTTTCAACAGGGGGCCCAGAGTGGCACCCAAGAGGAGCTGGACATGCTGGTGATTCCCGCCATCGATCTCAAGGACGGCAAGTGCGTGCGCCTGAAGCAGGGCCGCATGGACGATGCCACCACCTACGGCGACGACCCGGTGGCCATGGCCGCGCGCTGGGTGAAGGCCGGCGCCCGCCGCCTGCACCTGGTGGATCTCAACGGCGCCTTCGAAGGCAAGCCGGTCAACGGCGAGGCGGTGACCGCCATCGCCAAGCGTTTCCCCGAGCTGCCGATCCAGATCGGCGGCGGCATCCGCTCCGCCGAGACCATCGAGCACTACCTGGCCGCCGGAGTCTCCTATGTGATCATCGGCACCAAGGCGGTCAAGGAGCCCGATTTCGTCGGCGAGATGTGCCGCGCCTTTCCCGGCCACGTGATCGTCGGCCTGGACGCCCGCGAAGGCTTCGTGGCCACCGACGGCTGGGCCGAGGTCTCCAGCGTCAAGGCCGTGGATCTGGCCAGGCGCTTCGCCGACGATGGCGTCTCCAGCATCGTCTATACCGACATCGCCCGGGACGGCATGATGAACGGCGTCAACGTGGAGGCCACCGCTCAGCTCGCCCGGGACGGCGGCCTGCCGGTGATCGCCTCCGGCGGGGTGACCAATCTCGACGACCTGCGCGCCCTGGTCGCCGCCGGCGAGCCCGGCATCCTCGGCGCCATCACCGGCCGCGCCATCTACGAAGGCAGCCTGGATGTGGCCGAAGGCCAGCGGCTGTGCGACGAACTCACCGATTCATTCAAGACCACAGGGCTCAAGTGAGCCGGGAGCAGAACATGGGACTGGCCAAGCGCATCATCCCCTGCCTGGACGTGGACGCCGGCCGCGTGGTCAAGGGCGTGAACTTCATCGGCATCCGCGACGCCGGCGACCCGGTGGAGATCGCCCAGCGCTACAACCAGCAGGGCGCCGACGAGATCACCTTCCTCGACATCACGGCGAGTCACGAGGATCGCGACACCACGGTGGAGATGGTCGAGCGCATCGCCGGCGAGGTCTTCATTCCCCTCACCGTGGGCGGCGGCATCCGCACCTGCGACGACATCCGCACCATGCTCAACGCCGGTGCCGACAAGGTCTCCATCAACACCGCCGCGGTGACCAACCCCGAGTTCGTGCGCGAGGCCGCCGAGCGCTTCGGCAGCCAGTGCATCGTGGTGGCCATCGATGCCAAGCGGGTCACCGCCGAAGGCGAGGCGCCGCGCTGGGAGATCTTTACCCACGGCGGACGCCGCCCCACCGGGCTGGATGCGGTGGAGTGGGCCAGGAAGATGGTGGAGTACGGTGCCGGCGAGCTGCTGCTCACCAGCATGGACCGCGACGGCACCAAGGTCGGCTTCGACCTGGGCGTGACCCGCGCCATCGCCGACGCGGTCAGCGTGCCGGTGATCGCCTCGGGCGGTGTCGGCAACCTCGACCACCTGGTGGAGGGCGTGCTCGAGGGCGGCGCCGATGCGGTACTGGCCGCCAGCATCTTCCACTTCGGCGAGCACACCATCCCCGAGGCCAAGCGCTACATGGCCGAACGCGGCATCGAGATGCGCCTCTGAGCGCCGCAGGAGACGCCAGGATGTCACTGCGAGCGCGACTGGCCACCCTGCTGCTCGGCTTTCTGCTGCCGACCCTCCCCGCCCAGGCGGAAGAACCGGCTGAGGGCTGGCGCGACCGCCTGGACTGGCCGCCGGTGATGGAGCTCGACCGCGTGCTGGTGCAGACCAGCCTCTATACCGACCACTTCAGCCCGGATCCGGAGCA
Source organism: Halomonas sp. (assembly GCA_003552795.1). Taxonomy (GTDB): domain Bacteria; phylum Pseudomonadota; class Gammaproteobacteria; order Pseudomonadales; family Halomonadaceae; genus Halomonas. The sequence continues at coordinate 4,176 of PUOM01000089.1, forward strand.
CACCAACAACCAGCGGCTGATCGGGGTGGAACTGCACAACCCCGAGCTCTGGTTCGCCGGCTTCGCGCGCTTCAAGAACTCCTTCAACCAGGATTCCCACTACCTCTACGTGGGCCGAGAGCTCACCATGTGGGAGTCCGGCGACACCCGCATCCGCGCCAAGCTCTCCGCTGGCATCCTGCACGGCTATCGCGGCGAGTACCGCGACAAGATCCCCTTCAACCGCTTCGAGGTGGCACCGGGCATCCTGCCCACGGTGGGGGTGAGCTGGAAGCGTCTGGAGACCGACCTGGTCATTTTCGGTACCGCCGGGCTGATGCTCACCGCCGGGGTGCGCTTCTAGTCCCTTGCCCGGCCCGGCGTTCCGGCGTTCCGGCGTTCCGGCGTTCCGGCTAGTCGAGCGAGAGACCGAGGTTGCTGACGCCGTCGTTGCGGCCCAGGCGGCGCAGCGCCTTCAGCTCTTCGCGCCCCGGCCTCAGCCCCTCCACGGCCTCGAGCACGGCATCCTGAAAGTCGTTCTCGTCCGCCATCAGCGGGTGGCCACGCACCAGCTCGGCCAGCCGCTGTCCATCCTCCTCGCCCTCGGTCAGCTCGATAAAGGCCCGCACCCCACCCCGAGACGCCTTGCTCACCTCCAGCACCGCCTCCGGCGCCTCGCCCTGCAGGGTGTCGAGCAGCGCCGCGAGTGCCGCCAGCGCCTCCGCAGCGCGGCGGGCACCGAAGCTGTCATCCTCTGCCGGCGGCGCCAGGGCGGCCAGCTTCTCCGCCTGCAGGGCGAAGTCGATCTTCGCCTCCTTCACCGCCAGACGCTCCCAGACCAGGTCGAGGATCGCCCTCAGCGCCTGCGGGTTGCCGTGCCCGGCCCCCTGGGCCTCGAGCGCCTGGCAGTAGAAAGCATAGTTGGGCAGCAGGCGCTCGCAGAGCGCCGCCATGAAGGCTTGCTGGGAGCGCGGCTCGAGCTCCTGCAGGCGCTGGTAGAAACCGCTCATGGACTCTCCTTGGAATATCAGTGTCTCAGGGCCAGAGGCGTTCGGCCGGGGCGCGGCCGCGGGCATCCAGCACCACGCCCTCGGCGGCGAGCCGCTCGCGCTGCTCCACGGCGCCGGGATGATCGGCCAGCTTGCGCGAGGCGGTGATGACGCGAAACCAGGGCAGACCGTGGCCCGCGGGCAGTTCGCGCAGAGCGCGGGCCACCAGCCGGGGCGTGGCACCGTCGGTCATGGCGGCGATGCGCCCGTAGGTGGTCACCCGCCCCGGGGGGATGGCCGCCATGACCGTCAATATCTGTTCTCGCAGCGCCGGCTTCATGTACCCTTGCACCCCCTGTCGGGTCGTGACTCATCGATGGCGAGGTTCTCATGCATCTTCACCTGCTCCAGCACAGCCCCCACCAGGGGCCGGCACGCCTGGTCGACTGGCTCTCCAGCATGGGGCACAGCCATACGGTGTTCCATCTGGACGCCGGGGAGACGCCACCGCGGCTCGCCGACTGCGACGCCCTGGTGGTGCTCGACGGCCCCCTCGGCCCTGCGGACGATGTCGCCTGCCCCTGGCTCAAGGGCGAGCGCAAGCTTATCGCGCGCGCCCTGGACAGCCACAAGCCGCTGCTGGGCATCGGCTTCGGGGCGCGGCTGATCGCCGAGGCGCTGGGCGCCGTGGTGGCCCGTGGCACCCAGGCGGAGACCGGCTGGCACCGGGTCACCCTGGCTCCGGAGAGCCCGCTGGACCTGCCCGAGCAGTTCGACGCCTTCATGTGGCACCGCGAGGTGTTCGCGCTGCCCGACGACGCCCTGCCTCTGGGTGGCAGCGAAGCGAGCCCGCTGCAGGGGTTCAGCTGGGACGCCGGCCGGGTCCTGGGCCTGCTCTGCCACCTGGAGGCGACCCCGCAGAGCGTGAACGCCCTGCTCGAGCAGGGGCCCACCCCCGACGGCGCCACCCGGCGTCTCAACGCGGCGTCCCGCGAGGCGATGCTCGCCGACCCCAGCGCTTCGTGCGCCTGGCGCCGCTGCTCGACCGCCTGCTCAGCCAGTGGCTGCGCCCGCGAGCAGCCGGCTGACCCGCCTCAGCGTTCCGACATGGCCTCAGCGATCCGGCCGGCGGACGCCTGCTCGGCGGACCAGTCTCGGGCGACGGCCAGGCAGCTCTCCCAGTCGCCCACGTGGAGGAAGCGCTGCTCGGAGTGCTTCTCCAGCTGGTAGCGATACATGGGGTCGTAGTACTCGGTAAGCAGCGGCGCCAGCCAGGCCTCATGGGCTTGACGGTTGCCGCGCGCATGCTCGCGGAAGGCCAGCAGCTGGAGGCGCTGCAGCCGATCCAGCCGAGCGCGTCCCAGGCGCTTGCGCAGCCGGGCCAGGGAGGAGGACAGCTGCTTGCGCATCAGCGCCCAGCCCAGCCACTCCCCGCACTGCTGCCGATAGACCTCCCAGAGGTCGTCGATATAGTCCTTGTGAATCTGCGCCAGCCGCCAGTCCAGGGGCATCTCCACCCTCAGGCGGGGGGCCCGCTCCATGGCACGCCAGAAGGTGAGCGGCACGTTGGCCGCCCCGATATGGCGCGACTCGTCCTCCACTACCAGGGGGCCGGGCAGGTCCAGCAGGCGCAGTCCGACGGCGTGCTCGAAGTCGATCTGACTCGGCGCCGGCAGCGGGTGCCGACCGAAGGCCGAGCCCTTGTGGCGGGCGCAGCCCTCCAGGTCCAGGCCGTTATCCAGGGCCTGGATCAGCGCGGTCTTGGCACAGCCGGTCAGCCCGCCCACCACCAAAAGCGGCTGG
>PUOM01000282.1 GCA_003552795.1 Halomonas sp.
GGAGATCCGTCTGGCCCCCGCCGACCTGGCACGCCTCACCGGCGCGCGGCTGACGCCACTCGGCCGGTCTTGACGCAAGGTGAGCCGAATCATCGCCCCGCCTGTCCCAGTACCATGACCCCGATTCCGCCCCACCCATCCCCAAGGAGCCTGGCATGGCCATCCGCTACGACCTCTGGCTGGACCCCGATAACGTCGCCCGGCACCGAGCCGTGGAGGCGGACATGATCCGCTACTTTGTCGAACGCTTCGCCGACTATCCCCACATCCGCTTGTTCGGCGCCGACCCCTACGATTATGATGCCCCGTTCAACCGACTCTACGACGTGCTGATGGCCCGGGCCGCGGAGTACTGCGAGCGGGAGTGGCGCTACTCGCCCACCCCCGAACAGCTCAACCGCGCCTTCTTCCTGGCCGTCGGTCAGTCCAACAAGTTTCTACGGGACCCCGACGATGGTGATCCGCACCGATCAGACCCCTGATGAGCGCCAGCTGGCCATCATCACCGCCCAGCTGGGCCGCGCGCCCCGCGGCATCGAGGCAGTGGCGGCCACCGACAGCGAGGGCACACCGCTGGTGCTGCGCATGGCGCCGATCGTCGACGGCAGGCCCTTTCCGACCCTGTACTGGCTCTGCTCCGAGCGGCTCAAGGTGGAGATCTCGCGCATCGAGGCCGTCGGCGTGATCAAGGAGCTCGAGGCCCGCCTGCAGCAGGAGCCAACGTTTCTCGCCGCCTACCACGCCAGCCATCGCGACTACGTGGCGGCCCGCTGGCGCTGCATGAGCGAGGCACAAAAGGCCGAGGTAATGCAGCTGGGCTATGATGCGGTGCTCACCGAACGCGGCATCGGCGGCATCAGTAACTGGGACCAGGTGCGCTGTCTGCACACCCAGTACGCCCACCACCTGTGCGGAGACAATGTCATCGGCCAGTGGATGGACGCCGAGTACGGCGTGGCCGACTGCCTGCCCGGCGGGGCCCGGCCCCGCTCCCCCTGACCCTTTAATGACGTCTACCAACGCCCACCAAGGAGCCCTCGATGTACCTCGATACCCATGTCGTTGCCAGCCTCACCCTGATCGCCAGCATGTTCGTGATCACCGGCGTCGGCTTCAAGCTGCTGCGCCAGGCCATGAAGCGTGATGCCGAAGGCTCTCGCTGAGCCGCGGCGGCAGGTCCGACACGAAGGGCGCCACGACGGCGCCCTTCGCCGTTTCCAGGCATGGGAAAGGACTTGCGGCGACAGAGGCTCGGCGCCAGCATAAGGCCCCTGCCAGGAGGAGACAGCGCCCCTGCCAGGGGGAGACAGCGCCCCTGCCAGTGTAAAGCGCCTCAGGCGCGAGCGAGAGCGCTGCCAACGGGAGGCAAGAACGCCTCCACCAAGGAGAAGAGCATGCCAAGATTCTGCGTCTACCTGGGGTCACGGGACGGCCACGATCCCCAGTTTCTCGAAACCGCCCGCGAGCTGGGCCGCGAGCTGGCCCGGCGAGGACATACGCTGGTCTACGGCGGCGCCCGCATCGGCCTGATGGGCGCCCTGGCGAACGCGGCCCTGGCCGAGGGCGGCGAGGTGATCGGGGTCATGCCGGATCATCTGGTGGAGCGCGAACAGGCCCACCACGGCCTCACCGAGCTGATCCGAGTGGCCAACATGCACGACCGCAAGGCCAGCATGGCCGCCCACGCCGACGCCTTTATCGTGCTGCCCGGCGGCATCGGCACTCTGGAGGAGTTCTTCGAGGCCTGGACCTGGCACTACCTAGGGATCCACGACAAGCCCATCGGCGTGCTCGACACCGGCGGCTTCTACAGCCCGCTGCTGGCGTTTCTCGACAATACCGTGGAGCAGGGCTTTCTCAACGCCCGCACCCGGGCCGAGCTGCTCGATGCCACCGAGCCGGGCGAACTGCTGGATATCCTCGAGGCACGGCTTGCCGAGCTGGCCGGCCCTCTCTGATTCGACTCAGGCGTCACCGGCCAGCTCGCGGGTACGCTGATAGGTGAGCTGGAGCAGGCGGGCGTCCTCGCTGGCGCGATGCCGGCGAATCCCCATCTCGGCCACCAGGGCCTCGCGGGTGGCATGCCAGAGGGCCAGCTGCTCTTCGCTGAGCAACTTGCGCAGCGCTTCCAGACGGAAGGCCGGCAGCATGCCAGCGTGGTGGAAGAGCAGCGACAGCCAGGTGTTGTCATAGCCCCAGCTATCGCTGTAGGCGATACCCAGCTCGCCGAGCTCGTCGTTGAGCCAGCGCGCTACCTGGCGCACCGGGTAGCCCTCGCGATGCAGCCGCGCACGGCTGATGCCGTGCAGCAGCTCAGCCTTGGGGTCCCAGTGGGTCCACTCGGAGAGGGGCTGGATCAGGAAGGCACAGCTGCTGCCGTCGGGGCGGGCCAAGCCGACCTCGATGGGGTAACTGCCGCGCCCGAACCCGGACGCTTCGATATCGAGCAGTGTCGGTAGCGTCACGGAAGCACGGGTCCTCGGGGCCAGCGGGAAAAAGGCCTGGTAGCGTCATAGCTGCCGGCCGGGTATCTCGCCCTAGTGTCGCGTCTCGGCTTCACCGCTGTCCAGCACCTCGCCCAGGCCGGCGGCCTGATCGGCCAGGCACTGCCAGTGGGTGGCGCGCTCGCCATCCACCGGCAGGCCCAGATGCCCCTCGCGGTAGGCGCGCGCCAGGCGGGCGGCGGCCAGGGGGTGACCGGATTCACCAGCGCGGGCGTACCAGGTCACCGCGCGATCGTCACGGCGCGGGTAGAGCGCACAGCCGTGCTCGTAGATCTGAGCGGCCTGGTACTGGGCGCGAATATCGCCGGCCTGGGCCGCCTCCATCACGTAGCGGGCGCCGCGCGCCTTGTCCTGAGGCGTCAGACCGCGATGGAAGAGCATATGGCCATAGACGGAGAGCGCCGCCGGATGGCCGGCGTCGGCGCAGCGCTGGAAGAGGTGCATGGTCAGCCGCTGGGTGCGCGGGGAGCGGGGCAGCCAGCGCGTATGGAACAGCTGCTCCGCCAGGCGGTATTCGAGCCGGGTGAACAGTGATGATGCCTGTGTCATGGCCAGTAACCGGATCCTGTAACGCAAGCAAGGACACACGGCACAGCCCTGTGCGCGGCGTCTGCTCTGGTGCGGAAACCTGACCGCCCTGATGCTCCGGGGGCGGAAACGGCGGCCAGCATACGCCCGCCCCGCCCGGGACTCAACCCTGGCCATTTGCCGCCCCTGCCGGGCGACCGCTACCATGCTCCCTACATATCCGTAGATCCAGGTGAGGGAGTCGATAATGCAGACGCGACCGCTGGGCACCACCGGCATCGAGGTCAGCCGCCTGTGCCTTGGCACCATGACCTTCGGCGAGCAAAACAGCGAGGCCGAAGCCCATGAGCAGCTGGACCGCGCCGTGGCCTTCGGTATCAACTTCATCGACACCGCCGAGATGTACCCGGTGCCGCCGAAGGCAGAGACCCAGGGCCGCACCGAGGCCTATATCGGCAGCTGGCTGAAGCAGCGCGGCAGCCGCGACGATGTGATCATCGCCACCAAGGCGACGGGGCCCGGGCTCGAGCACATCCGCGGCGGCCCGCGGTTGACTCGAGACCAGCTTCATCAGGCCGTCGACGCGAGCCTCTCCCGCCTGCAGACCGACTACGTCGATCTCTACCAGCTTCACTGGCCGGATCGCCGAGCCAACTTCTTCGGTCAGCTGGGCTATGAGCACGACGACGAGGAGGAAGATGCCACTCCCCTGGAGGAGACCCTGGCCGCCCTCAAGGAGCTGGTCGACGCCGGCAAGGTGCGCGCCATCGGACTCTCCAACGACACCCCCTGGGGGGTGATGCGCGCCCTGCAGCTGGCCGAGACACTCGGCTTGCCGCGGGTCGCCTCGATCCAGAACCCCTACAACCTGCTCAATCGCACCTTCGAGGTGGGCCTGGCCGAGATCGCCCACCGCGAGCAGGTGGGCCTGCTCGCCTACTCGCCGCTGGCCTTCGGCGTCCTCTCCGGCAAGTACCTCGAGGGCGCCCGCCCCGAAGGCGCGCGCCTGACCCTGTTCGAGCGCTTCCAGCGCTACACCAATCCCCAGGCCGAGGCGGCCGCCGCCGAGTATGTGCAGATCGCCCGCGATGCCGGCCTGGACCCGGCCCAGATGGCGCTGGCCTTCGTCAATTCGCGCACCTTCCTGACCAGCAACCTGATCGGCGCTACCAGCATGGAGCAGCTCGAGAGCAACCTGGAGAGCGAGTCCCTCAAGCTCGACCAGGACGTGCTCGAGGCCATCGAGGCGGTGCACCAGCGCCGGCCCAACCCGGCGCCCTGAGCCAGGCGGCGCCACGGCTGCCGGGCTATCGCCACGATAGCCCAAGGGTCGTGGCGACCTTGGTATACTTGTACGACCCAAACAGGATCTGGAGCGCCCCCATGCTGAGCGTGATTTCGCCCGCCAAGTCGCTGGACTTCGAGACCCCGGCCACCACCGACATCCATACCCAGCCGGACTACCTCGAGCGCAGCCGCGAGCTGATCGGGATCCTGCGTGACTACTCGCCGCAGCAGCTCAGCGAGCTGATGGGCATCAGCGACAAGCTGGCCGCCCTCAATGCCGCCCGCTTCGGCGACTGGCAGACGCCTTTCACCGCAGACAATGCCAAGCCCGCCGTCCAGGCCTTCCAGGGCGATGTCTACGTGGGCCTCGAGGCGGAGACGTTCAGCGACGACGACAACGCCTTCGCCCAGGCGCATCTGCGCATCCTCTCCGGCCTCTACGGCCTGCTGCGTCCCCTCGACCTGATCCAGCCCTACCGCCTGGAGATGGGCACCAAGCTGCCCAACCCGGCGGGCAAGGATCTTTACGCCTTCTGGAAAGAGACCCTCACCCGGGCCCTGGACGCCGCCGTGGCCGAAAGCGGCAGTCCGGTGCTGGTCAACCTCGCCTCCAACGAGTACTTCAAGGCCATCGACGCCAAGAAGCTCCAGGCGCGGGTGGTGACTCCGGTCTTCAAGGACGAGAAGAACGGCAAGCTCAAGATCATCAGCTTCTACGCCAAGAAGGCGCGCGGTCTGATGGCGGCCTGGATGATCCGTGAGCGCCTGGACGACCCGGAGGGGCTGAAGGCGTTCGATGTGGCCGGCTACCGCTACAATCCGGCCATGAGCGAGGGCGACACCCTGGTCTTTACCCGGGCGGAAGGCGATGCCTGACCCCGCCCGACTGCGTCGGGAGCTGTAAGCCATAAGCCTGAAGCCGGAAGAAAAACCTCATTGCAAACCGGTAAGGGCACGCCGTCAGACTATGCAAACACCAGCGGGCGGGCGGAGCGCCCCTTGAGGAAGCGGCGATGGGCCTGCTTGAAGCGCTCGTCGTCGCAGCGGTGCAGCCACTCGTAGGCCACCATGTCGGCGCTGACCGCCACGGCCCCCGCCTGCACCATGCGCTCTCGAGCCAGACGCGCCTCCGCGGCGCGGCGACTGGCACAGGCCTCGACAAGCCAGTAGACCTCATAGCCCGCCGCCAGCAGACCCAGACCCGTCTGCATCACGCAGATATGCGCCTCGGTGCCGCACAGCACCACCTGGCGCTTGCCGCTCTCGGCCAGCGTCGAGGCGAATTCGGGGTTGGCGCAGGCGTCGAAGGTCAGCTTCTGCCACAGCCGATGGTCCGGTAGCGCTTCCAGCAGTCGTGGCTCGCTACCGCCCAGCCCCTCGGGGTACTGTTCGGTCACCCATACCGGCACCTCGATGGTCTCGGCCAGGCCACCCAGCCAGGCCGCCTCGGTCACCGCCTGGTCGCCGTGCTCGATCAACGGCAGCAATCCCGCCTGCAGATCGACGATCAGCAGCAGGCTCTCTTCTCGTGTCAGACGCATGGGACGCTCTCCTTGTGCTTGTTGTCGGTTTTTATGGTGCCCTCCAGCATAGCCGGTAGAATGACTCGACTCGACCTTCTCACCCCTACCAAGACCCATTATCGGAGATACCCCTGATGCGACATCTGCTTGTCATGCTGGTCGTCGGTCTCTTTACCCTCGGCCCGGCCCTCGAATTCGCCGAAGCCCGCCGCATGGGCGGTGGCGGCAACGTCGGCAGCTTCTCGCGCTCCGCCGACCGCCCCTCCTCCTCTCCCAGCCAGCAGCAGGCCACGCCCAGCCAGGGCCAGCAGCAGGGCGCCGCCGCCGGCGCACGCCGGGGTGGCATGGGCGGCATGATGGGCGGCCTGCTCGCCGGCGGCCTGCTCGCCGCGCTGTTCTTCGGCGGCGCCTTCGATGAGCTGCGCATGGCGGATATCCTGCTGATCGCCGGCCTGGCCTTCGCAGCGATCTGGTTCCTGCGCCGCCGCGCCGCCATGGCAGGCGCTGGCGCCGGTGGCGCTGCTCCCCAGGCGCGCGGCGAGCAGGAAGCCCCGGAAACCGCCTCTCGAACCCAGGCTTTTCAGGCCAGCGCTCCGCTGGGCGGTAGCGCCGCCTTCGCCGGTGAGCCCGAATGGTTCGACCGCGAGCGCTTCCTGGGCGGCGCCAAGGAGCACTTCATGACCCTGCAGCGGGCCTGGGACAACAACGACTTCTCCGGCATCCAGGAGTACGTGACCCCGGAGCTCTACAACCTGCTGCGCGGCGAGCGTGACCGGCACCCGGCCAACAACCGTACCGAGGTGGTGCGCCTGTTCGCCGAGCTGGGCATGGTCGAGGAAGTCGGCCAGCGGGCCGAGGCCACCGTGATCTTTCACGGCATCCTCGACGAGAACGGTGAACAGAACGAGTTCAACGAGACCTGGCACCTGGTGCGGGACCTGCGCGATGGCGCCCCCTGGTACGTGCAGGGCATCGAGCAGAACGAGCAGTCGAGGTAGCAGACCCTCTTCAGCCAGATACGGCAGGGCCGGGCGCGATCGCCCGGCCC
>PUOM01000127.1 GCA_003552795.1 Halomonas sp.
CGCGGCCCGCCATGGGACGGGCGGCCGACTCGATCACCTCGATGGAGGAGAGGCCGGTCATCTCGTCCACGCTGCGGTGGATGGTCAGGCCCTCGTCCATGTCGGCGTACTGCACGATGCCCTCGGCCTCGGCGACGATGGGGTGGGTGTGGGGATCCCACTTGGCCACTGCCTGGCCGGCGTCGACGGCGTCACCGTCCTTGACGGAGAGTTCGGCACCGTAGGGCAGCTTGTAGTACTCGCGCTCGCGGCCGTGGTCGTCGGCGACGGCCAGGGCGCTGGAGCGGGAAACCACCACCAGCTTGCCGTCGCCGCGCTCCACGTACTTGATGTTGTGCAGGCGCACGCGGCCGCCGTGCTTGACCTGGACGCTGTCCACGGCGGAGGCCCGCGAGGCCGCACCGCCGATGTGGAAGGTCCGCATGGTCAGCTGGGTGCCCGGCTCGCCGATGGACTGTGCAGCGATGACGCCCACCGCCTCACCGATGTTCACCTGATGCCCGCGGGCCAGGTCACGGCCGTAGCAGGAGGCGCAGACGCCGTGCGAGGTCTCGCAGGCGATGGCGCTGCGCACCACGATCTCGTCGACGCCCATGGTGTCCAGCTCGGCGCACCATTTCTCGTCGAGCAGGGTGCCGCGGGGAATCAACACCTCGTCGCTGACCGGATCGATGACGTCCTGGGCCACCACGCGACCCAGCACACGCTGGGCCAGGGAGACGATGATGTCGCCGCCCTCGATGACCGGGTGCAGGGTCAGGCCGTTTTCGGTACCGCAGTCCGTCTCGGTGATCACCATGTCCTGGGCCACGTCCACCAGGCGACGGGTCAGGTAGCCGGAGTTGGCGGTCTTGAGTGCCGTATCCGCCAGGCCCTTGCGCGCCCCGTGGGTGGAGATGAAGTACTGCAGGACGTTCAGGCCTTCACGGAAGTTGGCGACGATCGGGGTCTCGATGATCGAGCCGTCCGGCTTGGCCATCAGGCCGCGCATCCCCGCCAGCTGACGGATCTGGGCGGCGCTGCCCCGGGCGCCCGAGTCGGCCATGATGAAGACGCTGTTGAAGGAGTCCTGCTCCACCTGGTTGCCGTGACGGTCAACCACGGTCTCCTTGGAGATGCCGACCATCATCGCCTTGGCCACCTTGTCGTTGGCCTTGGACCAGATGTCGATCACCTTGTTGTACTTCTCCCCCGCGGTCACCAGACCCGAGGAGAACTGGTCTTCGATCTCCTTGACCTCGTCCTCGGCGGCCTCGACGATCTCGGCCTTGGCGTCCGGGATGACGAAGTCATTGACGCCGATGGAGGCGCCGGACCAGGTGGCCAGGCGGAAGCCGGTGTACATCAGCTGGTCAGCGAAGATGACGGTCGGCTTGAGACCGGCGCGACGATATACCTCGTTGAGCAGGCCGGAAATCGCCTTCTTCTTCATCGGCTGATCGATCAGCGCGAAGGGCACGCCATCCGGGAGGATGCGGAACAGCAGCGCGCGCCCCACGGTGGTGTCGTAGAGGCGGCGGTGATGGCTGCGCTCGCCGCTCTCCTCGTCGACGTCCACTTCGTCCAGACGCACCTTGACCCGGGCGTGCAGATCGACGTGCTGGGTGCTGAAGGCGCGATCCACCTCGTCGAGGTTGGCGAACACCATGCCCTCGCCCTTGGCGTTGATCTTCTCTCGGGTCATGTAGTAGAGACCCAGCACCACGTCCTGGGAGGGCACGATGATCGGCTCGCCGTTGGCCGGCGACAGCACGTTGTTGGTGGCCATCATCAGCGCGCGGGCTTCGAGCTGGGCTTCCAGGGTCAGCGGCACGTGGACCGCCATCTGGTCACCGTCGAAGTCGGCGTTGTAGGCGGCACACACCAGCGGGTGCAGCTGGATCGCCTTGCCCTCGATCAGCAGCGGCTCGAAGGCCTGAATGCCGAGGCGGTGCAGGGTCGGCGCACGGTTGAGCAGGACCGGATGCTCGCGGATGACGTCGGCGAGGATATCCCACACCTCCGGCAGCTCCCGCTCGACCATCTTCTTGGCCGCCTTGATGGTGGAGGCGTAGCCCAGCGACTGCAGCTTGGAGTAGATGAACGGCTTGAACAGCTCCAGCGCCATCTTCTTGGGCAGACCGCACTGGTGCAGGCGCAGGGTCGGACCCACGGTGATGACCGAGCGGCCGGAGTAGTCGACACGCTTGCCCAGCAGGTTCTGACGAAAGCGCCCCTGCTTGCCCTTGATCATGTCGGCCAGGGACTTCAGCGGGCGCTTGTTGGAACCGGTGATGGCGCGGCCACGGCGGCCGTTGTCCAGCAGGGCATCCACCGCCTCCTGCAGCATGCGCTTCTCGTTGCGCACGATGATGTCCGGCGCGTTGAGGTCGAGCAGCCGCTTGAGGCGGTTGTTGCGGTTGATCACACGACGGTAGAGGTCGTTGAGATCGGAGGTGGCGAAGCGGCCACCGTCCAGGGGCACCAGCGGACGCAGGTCCGGCGGCAGCACCGGCAGCACCTCCATGACCATCCACGCCGGCTCATTGCCGGAGTTGTAGAAGGCCTCCAGCAGCTTGAGCCGCTTGGAGAGCTTCTTGATCTTGGTCTCGGAGTTGGTCTGGGGGATCTCCTCGCGCAGGCGATCGATCTCCTCGCCCAGATCGATGTCCTTGAGCAGCGCCTGGACCGCCTCGGCGCCCATGCGGGCATCGAAGTCGTCGCCGAACTCCTCGAGGGCCTCGAAGTACTGCTCGTCGTTGAGCAGCTGACCACGCTCCAGGGTGGTCATGCCCGGATCGATCACCACGAAGCTCTCGAAGTAGAGCACCCGCTCGATGTCGCGCAGGGTCATGTCCAGGAACATGCCGATGCGCGACGGCAGCGACTTCAGGAACCAGATGTGAGCGACGGGGCTGGCCAGCTCGATGTGCCCCATCCGTTCGCGACGCACGGCGGCCTTGGTGACCTCCACGCCGCACTTCTCACAGATGATACCGCGATGCTTCATGCGCTTGTACTTGCCGCACAGGCACTCGTAGTCCTTCACCGGGCCGAAGATCTTGGCGCAGAACAGGCCGTCGCGCTCCGGCTTGAAGGTGCGGTAGTTGATGGTCTCGGGTTTCTTGACCTCACCGAAGGACCAGGAGCGAATCATGTCCGGCGACGCCAGCGTGATCTTGATCGCGTCAAACTCTTCGGACTGAGACTGCGACTTGAGGACTTTCACCAAATCTTTCATTGGACGGCTCCTAGCTCTCTAACTCGATATCGATGCCCAGCGAGCGGATCTCCTTCACCAGCACATTGAAGGATTCCGGCATGCCCGCCTGCATGGTGTGGTCGCCATCCACGATGTTCTTGTACATCTTGGTGCGGCCCTCCACGTCGTCGGACTTGACGGTGAGCATCTCCTGGAGGGTATAGGCGGCGCCGTAGGCCTCCAGAGCCCACACTTCCATCTCGCCGAAGCGCTGACCGCCGAACTGCGCCTTGCCGCCCAGCGGCTGCTGGGTCACCAGCGAGTAGGAGCCGGTGGAACGGGCGTGCATCTTGTCGTCCACCAGGTGGTTGAGCTTGAGCATGTACATGTAGCCGACGGTCACCGGACGGTCAAAGCTGTCCCCCGTACGACCATCGTAGAGCACCATCTGACCGGAGTCCGGCAGGTCGGCGAGGCGCAGCAGATGCTTGATCTCATGCTCGTCGGCACCATCGAACACCGGCGTGGACATGGGCACGCCCGCCTTCAGGTTCTTGGCCAGGGCGATCACCTCTTCATCGCTGAGGCTCTCGAGCTCCTCGACCCGGGTACCCGGGGTGGAGTTGTAGACCTCCCCCAGGAACTCGCGGATCTGGGCCACCTGCTGTTCGCGAGCGTCACGCAGCATGGCGTCGATCCTGCGGCCCAGGCCCCAGGCGGCGAGGCCCAGGTGGGTCTCGAGAATCTGACCGACGTTCATCCGCGACGGCACGCCCAGGGGGTTGAGCACCACATCCACCGGCTCGCCGTTGTCATCGAAGGGCATGTCCTCGATGGGCATGATGGCCGAGATGACACCCTTGTTACCGTGACGGCCGGCCATCTTGTCACCCGGCTGCAGGCGACGCTTGACCGCCATATAGACCTTGACGATCTTGAGCACGCCCGGCGCCAGGTCATCGCCCTGGGTGAGCTTGCGCTTCTTGTCCTCGAAGCGCTCGTCCATCTCGCGGCGACGGTTCTCGAGCTGCTCGTCGGCCTGAGCCAGCAGTTCGTTGAGGGCCTCGTCCTGCAGACGCAGCTTGAACCACTGCTGACGCGGCAGCTCTTCGAGATAGCTCTCGGTGAGCACGTCGTCCTTCTTCAGCCTGGGACCACCGTTGACGGCCTGGCCGCTCAGGGTGCGCTTGAGACGCTCGAAGGTGGCGTCCTCGGCGATGCGGTAGGTCTCTTGAAGGTCCTTGCGCACCTCGTCGAGCTGCATCTGCTCGATGGAGAGCGCCCGGGAGTCCTTCTCCACACCGTCACGGGTGAAGACCTGGACGTCGATGACGGTTCCCTTCATGCCCGTGGGGGCACGCAGGGAGGGGTCCTTCACATCGGAGGCCTTCTCGCCGAAGATCGCGCGCAGCAGCTTCTCTTCCGGGGTCAGCTGGGTCTCGCCCTTGGGGGTGACCTTGCCGACCAGAATATCGCCCGGTCCCACCTCGGCACCGATATAGACCACACCGGCTTCATCCAGCTTGGAAAGCGCCGACTCGCCCACATTGGGAATATCGGAGGTGATCTCCTCCGGCCCCAGCTTGGTGTCGCGGGAGACGCAGGTCAGTTCCTGGATATGGATGGTGGTAAAGCGATCTTCCTGGACCGCCCGCTCGGAGAGCAGGATGGAGTCCTCGAAGTTGTAGCCGTTCCAGGGCATGAAGGCGATGCGCATGTTCTGACCCAGGGCCAGGTCGCCCATGTCCACGGAGGGACCGTCGGCCAGGATGTCACCGCGGGCCACGCTGTCGCCGGGGCGCACGATGGGGCGCTGGTTCATGCAGGTGTTCTGGTTGGAGCGCGTGTACTTGGTGAGGTTGTAGATATCGACGCCGGCCTCGCCGCCGATGATCTCGTCCTCGTTGATGCGCACCACGATGCGCTTGGCATCGACGGAATCGATCAGGCCACCGCGACGGGCCACGGCGCAGACGCCGGAGTCGCGGGCCACGAAACGCTCCATGCCGGTGCCGACCAGCGGCTTGTCGGCGCGCAGGGTGGGCACCGCCTGACGCTGCATGTTGGCCCCCATCAGGGCGCGGTTGGCGTCATCGTGCTCGAGGAAGGGGATCAGCGCCGCCGCCACGGAGACCACCTGACGCGGGGAAACGTCCATCAGCGTCACCTGCTCGGGACGCATGAAGGTGGTCTCACCCTTGTGGCGCACCTGCACCAGGTCATCCGCCAGCTGGCCCGCCTCGTTCACGGTGGCCGAGGCCTGGGCGATGACGAAGTCGCCCTCCTCGATGGCGGAGAGATGGACCACCTCGTCGGTCACCTGGCTTTCCACCACCTTGCGATACGGGGTCTCGAGGAAGCCGTAGCTGTTGGTGTGGCTGTAGGTGGCCAGGGAGTTGATCAGGCCGATGTTGGGGCCTTCCGGGGTCTCGATCGGGCAGAGACGGCCGTAGTGGGTGGCGTGAACGTCACGCACCTCGAAGCCGGCACGCTCCCGGGTCAGGCCGCCCGGACCAAGCGCGGAGACGCGGCGCTTGTGGGTGACCTCGGAGAGCGGGTTGTTCTGGTCCATGAACTGGGAGAGCTGGCTGGAGCCGAAGAACTCCTTGACCGCCGCGGCGACGGGCTTGGCGTTGATCAGGTCCTGGGGCATCAGCCCCTCGCTCTCGGCCATGGAGAGACGCTCCTTGACCGCGCGCTCGACGCGCACCAGGCCCACGCGGAACTGGTTCTCGGCCATCTCGCCCACACAGCGGATGCGGCGGTTGCCCAGGTGGTCGATATCATCCACTTCGCCGAAGCCGTTGCGGATGTGGATCAGCTCCTTGAGCACGTCGAGGATGTCACGACGATCCAGCACGCCGGAGCCGGTGTCGCTGTCGCGACGCAGGCGGCGGTTGAACTTCATGCGGCCGACGCCCGACAGGTCGTAGCGGTCCGCGGTGAAGAACAGGTTGTGGAACAGCGTCTCGGCCGACTCCTTGGTGGGCGGCTCGCCGGGACGCATCATGCGATAGATCTCGACCAGCGCCTCGAGCTGGGAGCCAGTGGTATCCAGCTTGAGGGTGTCGGAGATGAAGGGACCGCAGTCGAGGTCGTTGGTGTAGAGTGTCTCGAGACGGGTGATACCTGCCTGGCCCAGCTTCTCGAGCAGCTCCGGGGTGATCTCGGTGTTGCAGGGACAGATCAGCTCGCCGGTGTTCGGGTCCACCTGGTCACGGCCGAGGGTCTTGCCGAACAGGTACTCCATCGGCACCTCGAGACGCTCGAGGCCGGCCTTCTCCAGCTGGCGGATGTGCTTCTGGGTGATGCGGCGGCCTTCCTCGACGATCACGCCGCCGTCGCCGTCCTTGATGTCGAAGGTGGCGGTCTCGCCGCGCAGGCGCGACGGCACCAGCTCCACGGAGAAGCCGGACTTCTCGACGTGGAAGACGCTGGTCTCGAAGAACTCCTCGAGAATCTCCTCGGCGCTCATGCCCAGGGCGCGCAGCAGGACGCTCGCCGGCAGCTTGCGGCGACGGTCGATGCGCACGAAGACGCTATCCTTGGGATCGAACTCGAAGTCGAGCCAGGAGCCGCGGTAGGGAATCACGCGAGCGGAGTAGAGCAGCTTGCCGGAAGAGTGGCTCTTGCCCTTGTCGTGGTCGAAGAAGACGCCGGGCGAGCGGTGCAGCTGGGAGACAATGACCCGC
>PUOM01000128.1 GCA_003552795.1 Halomonas sp.
ACGACGGGCCCGACCGAATGGTCGGGCCCGTCGTCGTCGGCGGCGGCCGGCTGGGGGTAGGCTCAGTTGCCGTGGTGCTTGCCGTAGCCGTGAGCGTCGCGGGACATCATGGTGGCGCGCAGCTCCTCGAGCTGCTCGTCGGTAAGGAGCTCGGCGAGGGCCGCCTGGTGGCTGTCGCGCATCTCCCGCATGGCGTCGCGGCGCTCGCTGCGGGAGTCGAAGTCGCGGTGGCGCAGCTCGGCCATGTCGGCGTAGATGGACTCGCGGGTCTCGCGCAGCGCCTCGCGCTCCTCGTCGGAGAGACCCCAGTCGTCGACCAGCGCCTCCAGGCGCTCCTGCATGCGGGTGCGGCGCTGCTCCATCCGCTCGGCGCGCTGCTCCTCGTGCAGCTCGCCGCGGGCCTCCTCGAGGGCCTCGCGCTGCTCATCGTCGAGGATCTCGGCCAGTTGCTCGCGATGCTGCTCGTGGAGCTGGCGCATCGCCTCGTGGTGCTCGCTGCGCGCCTCGTCGAGTGCCTCGCGGGTGGCCTCGTCGATGCCGGCGCGCTCGAAGAGCGCCTGGCGCTGCTCGGCCCGGTACTCGGCGCGGGCTTCTTTCCACTGCTCGCGCTGCTCCTGAGTCTGCTCGGCCCCCTTGCCGTGGTGGGCGGCGGCGGCAGAGAGCGCCAGGGGGGCGATGGCGAGGGCGAGCAGCGCGGGAGCCAGCAGCTGGCGGGAGAGGGTGATCTTCATGGGCGGTTCCTTCTGGCCTTGGGTGGATGCTGTCACTCTCCTGCTGCGAGGTGCAAGCCGGGTGCAGCGATCGTGCAAAGGTGGTGCATGAGGGACCGGCTACTCCTCTGGCTGGTACTTGTAGCCCACCCCGTAGACCGAGCGGATCACCTCGCGTTCCGGCCATATCTCGCCGATCTTGCGGCGCAGCTTCTTGACGTGGCTGTCCACGGTGCGCTCGGAGACGATGCGGTGGTCGCGGTACATGTGATCCATCAGCTGGTCTCGGGAGAAGATCCGCCCCGGCGCGTGCATCATCACCTTGAGCAGCTGGAACTCCACGGCGGTGAGGCCCAGGTCGCGCCCGTCGGCCAGGGCCCGCCAGCCCTCATCGTCGAGGACCAGGTCGCTGCCTGCGCCGCGGGCGGTGCCGTCGCCGCCCTGGGTGCGGCGCAGCACCGCCTTGACCCGGGCGACCACCTCCCGTGGGCTGAAGGGCTTGCAGATATAGTCGTCGGCGCCCAGCTCCAGCCCCAGCAGGCGGTCCACCTCCTCGACCCGGGCGGTGAGCATGATCACCGGCAGGGCCGGCCAGCGCTGGCGGATCTCCCGGCACAGGGTCAGGCCGTCGGTGCCGGGCAGCATCAGGTCGAGCAGCACCAGGGCGGGCCCCTGGTCCGCCGGACGGCCCGTCGCCAGCCAGGGCAGCACGCCGTCGCCGTGATCCAGGTGGTGGGTGGCGAAGCCGCTGCCCTCCAGATAGTCGGCCACCAGTCGGGCGATCTTGGGTTCGTCCTCGACGATCAGGACCTGCTGTCCCTCGTGTTCCTGCGCTGTCATGCGATCTCCTCCCTGACGGGGTCGTCATCGAGCGGTGGAAAGGTCAGCGTCCAGCATAACCCACCCAGCGGCGAGGACGAGGGGTGCATCTCGCCGCCATGGGCCTTGACCAGGGCCGCGGCGATGGAGAGTCCCAGGCCGCTGCCACCGCTGGCGCGGTTGCGTGACCCCTCCACCCGGTAGAGGCGCTCGGTGAGCCGCTCGAGCTCGCCCTCGGGCACGCCGGGGGCGCTGTCCTCCCAGTGCACCCGGATGCCCTCCGGGGTGGCGGAGAGGGAGACCCTCAGTCGTCCGGGGGGGCGGGTATAGGCGCAGGTGTTGTCGAGCAGATTGTTCCACAGCTGGCGCAGGCGCTGAACGTCACCGCGCATCCAGGCCTCCCCCCGGATGCGGGTCTCCAGAGTGATGTCGCTGTCGGTGAGCCATCCTTCGGCCTCATCGAGGCGGTCGGCGAGGCTCTCGCCGAGGTCCAGCGGGGCCAGCTGCACCTCCAGGGCGCCGGCGTCGCTCTGGGAGAGCAGGCGCAGATCGGCCACCAGCCGCTCGAGCTGGCCTACCTCCTGGGCCAGGGAGTGCAGGCTGTCCTGGTCCAGGCGGCGGATGCCATCCTGCATCGCCTCGATCTCGCCGCGCAGCACGGCCAGCGGCGTGCGCAGCTCGTGGGCGATGTCCGAGACCCAGCGACTGCGCGCCTCGCGGCTCGCCTCCAGGGTGGCGGCCAGCACGTTGAAGTCCCGGGAGAGCCGCGACAGCTCGTCCTGGCCGCGCTCCGGCAGCCGGATGCTGTAGTCGCCCTCGGTGAGGCGCCGCGTCGCCAGGGCCATGCTGCGGGTGCGCCTCCCCAGCCACCAGGCGAGCCCGCCGGCCAGCAGCAGCGAGGCGACCCCCAGGGAGCCGACGATGATCGCCAGGTTGCGCTGCTGGCGGGAGAGGAAGATGCGGTCCATGCGCGCCATCAGCTGCTCCGGCGGGCGGTAGCCCAGCGTGCCGACCTGCTCGCCCTCATGAAAGATGGGCAGCCAGCGCAGGGTGGCTGCCTCCTCGTCGTCGTCCGGCGGCAGGCCGATCACCGGCAGGCCCTCGGCATCGTGGAGCACGAAGTCCTTGGGGTCGCCCAGGCGTCGCTCGATGCCCTGGGGCGCCATGCCGGCGCCGGGCCACAGCTGCTGGCGCACCAGCCGATGCCAGGCGGAGGGCGAGGCGCGCAGCCACTGCCAGTCGCCGCCGCGGCTGGCCCACTCCTCGCCGAGTCCCTCGGCCAGGGTCTCGGCACGGTTGGCCTGGGTGGTGTCCAGGTACTCGATGAAGCCGCGGTCGAGGCTGCGCGAGATGCCCAGGAACACCAGGGCCGAGATGGCCACGTTGACTACCAGGATCACCACGAACAGCTTGATGCCCAGCCGTGAGACGGCGGGGCGAGCGGGCAGGCGCAGGCTCATGGGGAGGCCTCCTCGGGTTGGGGGCGCTGGCCCTTGAGGCGCTCGCGCGCCCCCTCCAGCATCAGGTAGAGGCAGGGCACCAGCAGCAGCAGGATGGCGGTGGCGAAGAGCATGCCGAAGCCCAGCGAGATCGCCATGGGGATGATGAAGCGCGCCTGGCGCGAGGTCTCGAAGATCATCGGGGCCAGCCCCAGGAAGGTGGTCAGGGTGGTCATCATGATCGGTCGCAGGCGGCGGGTGGCGGCGGCGACGATCGCCTCCCGAGGGGCCATGCCCTCGCGCCGCCGGCGGTTGGCATAGTCGATCAGCACCAGGGCATCGTTGATCACCACGCCGGAGAGCGCCAGCATGCCCATCAGACTGACCACCGAGAGACCGAAGCCCATGATCATGTGGCCGGCCACGGCGCCGATGATGCCGAAGGGGATGGCGGCCAGTACCAGCAGCGGCTGCAGATAGCTGCGGAAGGGAATCGCCAGCAGGGCGTAGAGGGCGATGAGGGTCAGCCAGGCGGCCTTGGTGAGTGCCGAGACGTTGTCGGCGGCCTCCTGCTGGCGTCCACCGGGGGTGATCTCGAGGCCCGGCCAGCCGGCCTGCAGGGCGGGGAAGAGGTCGGCCTCCAGGGTCGCCATCACCTGGTTGATGTCGGCGTCCCGGGCGGCATCGGCGGTGACGCTGATGATGCGCCGGCCGTCGATGCGCTGCAGGGCGGTGGCGGCGCGGCCGAGCTCGATCTCGGCGACCCTGGCCAGCGGCACCTGGCTCCCCTCCGGGGTACGGATCGGCAGGCGCTCCAGGTCGGCCAGGCTCCGGCGCGCCTCGGCGGGCAGGCGCACCTCGACGCTTATCTCGTGGCGGCCGATGAACTGCTCCAGGGCGGTGATGCCCTGCAGGGGAGCGCGCAGCTGCCCGGCCAGATCGCCGCCGGTCAGCCCCAGGGCGCGGCCCTCGGGCGACAGGCGAACTTCCAGCTGGGGCTTGCCGTCGGCCAGGCCGCTGTCGATGTCGGTGATCCCCTCGAACTCTCCCAGCGCCTCGGCCAGTCGGGTGGCGGCGCCCTCCAGGGCGCGACTGTCGGGATGGGAGAGGCGCAGCGTCAGCCCGGCCCCGGCGCCGGGGCCGCCCACGTCGGACTCGAAGCGCACCGCCTGGACGCCGCTGAACTCCCCGGCCAGCTCCCGCCACTCCCGGGCCACCCGGGAGGGCGGCCAGGCCTCGAGGCTGCCGCGCTCCAGGGTGAGCTGGACGGTCAGCCGGTCGCCGTCGATCTGGGCGCGGCTGGCGGTGAACTCGGGGCCCTGGTCGCGCTCGGCCAGCGCCTCGGCGGCCTCCAGCAGGCGGTCGCGGATGGCGCGGTCGGCGGCCATGGGGCTGCCCACCGGCAGGGTCACCGTGGCCTGGACCCGATCCGACTCCACCCGGGGCATCAGCGAGAAGCCCAGCCGTCCGCTCATGGCCCAGGCCAGGGCCACCGCCAGCACTGCCACGGCGAGGCTCACGGTGAGCAGCCGCTGGTCCAGGCAGCGCTCCAGAAAGGGGGCGAAGCGCTCCCGGGTGATGCGAGCAAGCCACCCCTGCAGCCCCTGACGCAGACGGTCCAGGGGGCGGCGCCAGGCCGGTGCCCGGCGATCGCCGGCGCGGTGGGCCAGGTGGGCGGGGAGGATGAACAGCGCCTCGAGCCAGGAGGCCAGGAACACCGTGATCACCACCAGCGGCACCACGGCGAAGATCATGCCCAGGAAGCCGGGCAGGAAGAGCAGCGGCAGGAAGGCGACGATGTTGGAGAGGATGGCAAAGGTGATGGGCACCGCCATCTCCCGGGCGCCGCGCACCGCGGCTTCCCGCGGCGAGTGGCCCTGCTCGCGATAGCTGTGGATGTTCTCGCCTACCATGATGGCGTCATCCACCACGATGCCCAGCGCGATGATGAAAGCGAACATCGACATCATGTTCAGCGAGACGCCGAACCAGGGCAGGAAGAGCATTGCGCCGAGGAAGGCGGTGGGGATGCCCAGGGTGACCCAGAAGGCCAGCCGCGCCTCCAGGAAGAGGCCCAGCAGGATCAGCACCAGCGCCAGGCCCAGGAAGGCGTTCTTGAGCAGCAGGCCGAGCCGGTCCCGGTAGGCCTCGGAGCTGTCCCGGGAGACGGCGAGGCTCATGCCCTCCGGGAGGTTCCCCTGCAGCCGCTCGAGCTGGGCGTGCACGGCGTCCGAGATGCCGATCGGCGTCTGGTCGCCGACCTGATAGACATTCAGGGTCAGGCTCGGCGCGCCGTTGTAGAGCACCTCGCGATCGGTCTCGGCGAAGCCTCGCTCGACGGCCGCGATATCGCCCAGGCGCAGCTGGCCCCCGTCGGGGGTCCCCAGGATCGGCAGCTCGGCGAACTCCCGGGCCTCGTCGCGTCGGCCCTGGTAGCGGATCAGCCACTCCCCCTCGGCGGTGGTCAGGCGTCCACCGGCCAGGTCCAGGGCCTCGTCGCCGATGCGGCTGGCCAGCTGTCGATGGTCGAGGCCGTGACGCCGCATCGCCTCCTCGTCGAGCCGGATCTGGATCTCGCGCTGGCGGTTGCCGGAGAGCTCCACCCGGGAGATGCCCGATGAGGCCTGCAGCTCGGCGCGCACCTCCTCGGCCAGGTCGTGGAGCAGCTGATCGTCGCCCCAGCCGTGCAGCTGCAGGCTCATCACGCTGCGCGAGCGCCCGGCCAGGCCGAAGCGCGGCGGGTCGGCGGCGGCCGGCAGGCTGGTGATGGCGCCCACGGCCTGCTGGATCTCCTGATAGACCCGCATCACCTCCACCCCCTCCACCAGGCTGGCGGAGACCCGGCCCGAGCCTTCGCTGGCGGTGGCGGTCAGCTCGTCGATGCCGTCCACGCCGGCCAGCGCCGCCTCCAGGGGCAGCAGCAGGCTCTGCTCCACCTCTTCGGGCGTGGCGCCGGGATAGCCGATGGAGACGGTGATGATCTCCAGCTCGAAGTCCGGGAAGACCTCCTTCTTGATCAGGGTGGAGGCCATCAGCCCGCCGATGATCAGCAGCAGCATCAGCAGGTTGGGGGCCACCCCGTGATGGACCATCCAGGCGATGGGACCGCGGTGCGTCATGGGCGCGGCTCCGTCGGCTCGGCGCCGGCCGGGCGTTCGTCGTCGGGAGAGGCGGTGCGCAGCGTCATGCCCTCCCGGGGCTGGCCCAGCGGCGAGATGATCACCCGCTCGCCCGCCGCCAGGCCCTCGGCCACCAGCGCCTGGTCGTCGTCGCGATGCAGCACGCTCACCGGGCGACGGCGGAGGCGCTCCTCCGCATCGAGCACCCAGACCTCATTGCCGGGGCGCAGGGCCGCGGCGGGCAAGGCGATCAGGTCGTCGCGCTCGACGGCCTGGAAGTCCAGGCGCACCAGATCGCCCAGCCGCAGCGCCGGGGCGTCGTGGTTTTCCTCGGCCAGCGCCAGCGGGTCCTCCACCGCGATCAGCAGCTGCGCCTGCAGGCCGTTCTCCTCCAGGGCGGGCAGCACCGAGAGCAGCTCGCCCCGGCGCTCGCTGCCGGCGGGCCAGCCGCGGCTGGTCAGCGTGACGGCGCTGCCCGGCGTGTCGCCGTCGGCGGGGGCCAGCCAGGCCAGGGCCTCCCCCGGCAGCGACGCCTGGACCCAGAAACGCGACACGTCCACCAGGTGGACGAGCTCGGTGCCGCTGGCCACCTCGCTGCCCTCGCCGAGCAGGCGCGCCTGGACCATGCCGGCCCAGGGGGCGACGAGGGTGGCGCGCTCCAGGTCGAGGCGTGCCCGGTCCCGGGCCGCCCGGGCCCGCTCCACCTCGGCCTCGGCGCTTCTCAGTTGGGGTTCGCGCAGCACCAGGGCGCGTCGCTCGGCCGGCAGTTCGCGGCCGAAGCTCCGGTACTCGGCCCGGGCACGCTGCTGCTCGCCCTGCTCCATGGCGAGTGCCGCCTCGGCCTGGGTCAGGGCCGCCTCGGCCTCGCGCAGGGTCAGGGCGAGATCGGCGTCGTCCAGGTGGGCGAGAGGGGCGTCGGCCGCAACCACGCGGCCCGGCAGGACGCCCGGGGCATAGGCCTCCAGGCGGCCGGCGACCCGGCTGGCCAGGCGCGCCTCGCGTTCCGCCACCACCCGGCCGAAGCCGTGCAGCGAGGGCGCGACGGCCCGGGGCATCACGGTCACGGCCTCCACCAGCGGCGGCGCGGCAGCCGGCGGCGGGCGACGCTCCACCCGCGGCGGCTGGCTCATCAGCCACCAGGCGACGGCGAGACCGCCGGCCAGCACCAGCAGGGCGAGCAGGGCGCCGAGGCCGAGGCGTCCGCGCTGACGGTGAAGGCGAGCCGAGAAGGAGGAGGGCAGAGGAGGCATGGTCGACTCGGGCAGGGAAGCGGAGGGGAGAGCATCGCCGGCAGGCATGCAGCCAATGGTCAGGAATTGTGCAAGCGGTATGCAAGCTGTCCGGCCGCCTCCCGGGAACTCACAGGGTCAGGAAGAAGAGTATCAGCGGCGGCGAGAGCAGCGAGAGGATGAAGCCCGAGACCACCGCCACCGGCACGCAGGTGACACCGCCATGCTGCTGGATGACCGGCAGGGTGAAGTCCATGGAGGTGGCGCCGCCATAGCCGATGGCCAGTGCCGCATGGCGGCGGATCACCAGCGGGATCAGCACGAAGGCGAGAAGCTCCCGGGCCAGATCGTTGAAGAAGGCCACGCCGCCCATGGCCGGCCCCATGGCGTCGCCCACCAGGATGCCGGAGAGCGAGTACCAGCCGAAGCCGGCGGCAAGGGCCAGCCCTTCGCTGGCGCGCAGCTCGAGCAGGGGAGCGGCGAGCAGCCCCCCGGCCAGGGAGGTCGCCGCCAGCACCAGGGCGATGGCCAGACCGTGGCGGTTGAGCAGGATCTGGCGCAGCGGCATGCCGGAGTTGCGCAGCTGGCAGCCGATCAGCGCCAGCAGGGCGTAGAGCACCCACTCGGCCAGGGTCTCGGCACCGGCATGAAGCCCCGGCAGCTCCAGGGCCCTGCCGGCGACCCCCAGCGCCACGCCCAGCACCACGGTACCCACCAGGGCCAGGGAGCCGGCCATGGCGGCCAGCTTGCTCAGCGGGGCGCCGGGCACCACCCGGCTGGGGTCGGCGCGCAGGGCGAGGCGGCCCGACAGCCACCAGAGCCCCGCCAGGTTGCAGGCGCTGATCACCGCGAACAGCATCAGCGCCTGACCGCCCATCCGCGACAGCTGGCCGCCCAGGTCATCGAGGCCGGCCAGGCTCACCCCCATCAGCAGCAGGATCACGTAGACCGAGGCATTGACCCCGCGGTTGATCAGCGCCAGCAGGCCGGCATGGCGCACCGGCACCAGGTAGCCCAGCACCAGCGGCAGCAGGACGATGACGAGTCCGCTCAGCATCGAGAGTCCCTTCCCTTGCGGCGTCGCCGGGGGGGCGACGCAAAGCCTGCTACTCTAGCAATTCGACGGCCGCAAGGAAGGTCCGGAGCTCAATCCTGCACGGAATATTCGCTGAGGGAGAGGCGGCTTCTGCGCTCGCCGTCGCGGTGGTATTCCACGGCCAGCATCAGGCCGGGCAGCTCGGGATGGAAGTGGAACAGCAGGCGTCTTTCGGGCTCGTCCGGCTCGGTGACCTCCACCTGGATCGCCTCGAACTCGCCGGAGGAGAGCGTGAGCGGCTCGGTGCCCAGCACGCGATAGGTCATCTGCTCTTCACGGCCGCGGTGGTCCTGGTAGAGGATCCGGCAGTCGTCGCTGCAGCTGCCGTTCACCGCACGGCGGGAGAGCTCGAAGAGCGCCGCCTGGCGGTCGGGCAGGGTGGCGAGGTCGTCCGGAGCGAGCCGGTAGTCGCCGCCGAAGCCCAGCAGGGAGTAGCCGCTGCTGTACTGCAGCGAGCGCACGCCATCCTCCTCGATCAGAAATCGGCTGCGCTCCTCACCCCTGGCCGCGGCGATGGCGGCACTCATGTTGCTGTACCAGGAGGCGCCGTCTCGGGAGAGCCGATGGTCGATGCTGGTGCTGGGCCAGCCGCTCACCTCCAGCCGATAGCGGGCGGTAAAGGGCTGGGGAGCTACCCGGGTGGTGCTCTCTGCCAGCGGCTCTGCCGGGCGGTATTCAGGGGCGGGAGCCGCCGGCGCCTCGGCTGCCGTGGCGGCCAGCGGCAGGCAGAGCAGCAGGGAGGTCAGCAGGCGTCTGAGAGGCATGGGGAGTCCGTATCGCGAAGCGTATGCAGTGCAGTGGACCCGCTCATCGAGAGCGGGTTCCGGCACGCGCGGTTCTTGCCTAACCCTGGCCATCACAGCCGGCGCCTGAGGGCCTCGAGCCCCGGGCTCAGCGTCACCGGATAGTCCGCTTCGCCCGGAGCAAGCTGGCGCAGCGGCACGGGGAGTGCCTCCAGGGCGTCCCGCACGCGTTCGCGGGCGCCCTCGGCCAGCGCCATCTCTCGGGGCGCCACCCGGCCACCGATCACCAGCGGGCGCAGCAGCGGCACTCCCGGAATGTCGGGTTCATCGCGCATGGCGATAACGTCGCCGGCGTAGCGGCCGTCGTCGCCCAGCCGGCGATAGAGCTGCTTGCGGCAGGGCAGGTTGATCTTGCCGGGGGAGTGCTTGACCCGGGGCGTGCCCGCGTACTCCACCAGCTTGTAGGAGAGGTCGATCACCGGGGCGTCGGTGGAGGCCCCCATCTCGGTGCCCACGCCGAAGACGTCGATGGGAGCCCCTGCGTCGATCAGGGTGTCGATCTGCCACTCGTCCAGGCCGCTGCTGGCGACGATGCGCACTTCCCCATGGCCCGCCTCGTCGAGCAGCGCCCGGGCGCCTCGGGCCAGCTCGTCCAGGTTGCCGGAGTCGAGCCGGATGGCCTTGACGTCGACTCCGGGCGTCTCGTTCAGCAGCTCGATCACCTTGCGGACTCCCTCGAGGGTGTCATGGGTATCCACCAGCAGGGTGGTGCCCGGATAGTGGCGGGCGAAGGCGCGGAAGGCCTCACGCTCGTCGTCGTGGGCCAGGATATAGCTGTGGGCCATGGTGCCGCTGAGTGGCAGGTCGTGGCGCAGTCCGCCCAGCACGTTGCTGGTGCCGGCCAGGCCGGCGACGCGGTAGGCGCGCACCCCGCGCACCGCGGCATCCACGCCGTGCATGCGGCGCATGCCGAAGTCCACCACCGGGCGTCCCCTGGCGGCCATCACCAGGCGGACCGCCTTGGAGGCGAGCACGGTCTCCAGCTGCACCAGGTTCAGGATCAGGCTCTCGAGCAGCTGGGCCTGGGCGATGGGCGCCTCCACCTCCAGCAGCGGCTCGTTGGCAAATACCGGCGTGCCCTCGGCGAGGGTCCAGATGTCGCCCTCGAAGCGCCACTCCCTCAGCCAGTCGAGGAAGGCGGGTTCGAACCGGCCGGTGCCGGCCAGGCTCGCCAGCTGGGCGTCGGTGAAGCGCAGTCGAGTGGCCAGCTCGGCGGCATGCTGCTGGCCGCAGGCGAGCATGAAGCGCCGGGTCGGTGGCAGCTTGCGGAAAAAGAGGCTGAAGGTGGCCCGCTCGTGCATGGCCTCCTTCCAGTAGGCCTGGGTCATGCTCAGCTGGTAGAGGTCGGTGAACAGGGCCAGATCGCCATCCTCGACCTGCACGGGGGTGGGCGGGGTCATGGGCGCACCTCGGCCCCGGCGTCCTCGAATGCCTGGTGACACTCGGTCACGGCCCCGGGGTCCACCGCCGCGCTCAGGGTTTCCAGCAGCAGGGTCTGGAAGCCTTCCTCGCAGGCCGCCAGCACGGTGGCCTTGACGCAGACATCCAGCGCCAGGCCGCAGACGATCACCCGCTCGATGCCCTGCTCACGCAGGTAGCCACCCAGCCCGGTGCCGTCGAAGGCGGAGTAGGCGTCCGTGTCGAAGGCGGTGGCCTTGCTGACCCGAAGGGTGTCGGCGTCCAGGGCCAGGTCAGGGTGAAAGGCGGCGCCCTCGGTGTCCTGCACGCAGTGCACCGGCCAGGGACCGCCGCGATGGGCGAAGCTCACATGATCGATCGGGTGCCAGTCCCGGGAGGCCACCACCAGGGCGCCGGCGGCGCGGGCGGCGGCGATCTCGGCATTGATGCCCGGCACCAGGGCGGCGCCACCGGCCACGGCCAGGGCGCCGCCCTCGCAGAAGTCATTCTGCATATCGACGACGAGCAGCGCGTCGTGGGTGCCATAGTCCACGTTCATGGTCATCACGCGCCTCCTTGGAGGGTGTTGTGTGTCTTCTGCTGTCAGCGTAAGGCCTCAGCGGCACTTGTTGTAGGGATAGCGCTCAGTAGCCGGCCGCCGGATCCACCGTCGCCTGGGGCTCGCCGGCCTCGAAGGCGCGCAGCGCCTCGGCCACCTGGTCCAGGGCGTCGCCCAGGGGCGTGGGGCCGGCCATGTGCGGAGTGACCCAGACCCGCGGGTGGACCCAGAGCGGACTCGCCTCGGGCAGCGGCTCCTCGGGGAAGGCGTCGAGAAGGGCGCCGCGCAGCCGTCCTTCGCTGTCGCCGTCACCCAGCGCCTCGAGCAGGGCGGCCTCGTCGATCAGGGTGCCACGGCCCGGGTTGATCAGGCTGGCGCCCTCGGGCAGCCGGGCCAGGGCTCGGGCATCGATGATCTGCCGGGTGGCGCGGGTATCCGGCAGCAGCAGCACCAGGGTGCGCACCCGGGCGAGCAGGTCATCGAGGCCATCATCGCCGTGGTGGCAGGTGATGCCTTCCAGGGCCTTTTCCGAGCGGCTCCAGCCGTGGACCGGGAAGCCGTCGGCGGCGACCATGTTGGCCACCCGGGCACCGATGGCGCCCAGTCCCAGCACGCCCACCGGCCAGTCGGCCTTGTCCACCACCGCGTGCTCGCGCCACTCGCCCGCGTGCTGCTGGCGGCGGTAGCGGTCGAAGTCGCGCTGGAAGTGCAGGACGCCGTAGCGCACATAGTCGCCGATCAGTGACGCCATGCCGGCGTCGCGCAGCTTGACGATGGGCACTCCCTCGGGCAGGCCGGGGTTGTTCAGCAGGGCGTCGACGCCGGCGCCCAGGTTGACGATGCCCTTGAGCGCCTCGGGCTCGCGCAGCAGCGCCTCCGGCGGCTTCCACGCCGCCAGGTAGTCGGCCTGGCGGCGCTGCTCGGCGGGCGCCGAACCGGTGATCACCTCGGCCTCGGGCAGGCGCCGGGCCAGGGCGTCTCGCCACTGCTCGGCGTCGTCGATATGCACCAGTACCTTCATGATCTCTCCTTGCACAGGGGGTGAGTTCATCATGGGAGCCGGCGGCGCTGTGAACAAGCGTGTCGGCGAATCAGGAAATGCTTGACCGCCTACCGTGGGTTGGCAGTAACCTCCAACCAGAGGGGACCTTCCCCACCGCCTGGTACCCCCGATCGGTGAATGACCGATCCCGGTTTCCGGCGGTGACCGTCACCCTGGCCGGCCTTCTCTCCAGAGAGGGCCGATTTTCTTGTTGTTGCGATGGCGAGTGGCCCAATGACCCAGGTAAACCTGCCCTTCACTCGTGAGGAATATGCCAGCCGGCTGTGGAAGGTCCGCGCCGAGATGGCCAGCCGGGGCATCGACGTGTTGATCATCAGCGACCCGTCCAACATGGCCTGGCTCACCGGCTATGACGGCTGGTCGTTCTACGTTCACCAGTGCGTGCTGCTCGGCCTCGAGGGCGAACCGGTGTGGTACGGTCGGCGCATGGACGCCAACGGGGCGCTGCGCACCTGCTGGATCGATCCGGACAATATCACCTACTATCCGGACTACTACGTCCAGAATCCCGACATGCACCCCATGGACTATCTGGCCCAGTCGATCATGCCCGATCGCGGCTGGCACCTGGGGGTGGTGGGCATGGAGATGGACAACTACTACTTCTCCGCCAAGGCCTACCAGAGCCTGCTGCGCGAGCTGCCCCATGCCCGCTTCATGGATGCCAACTCCCTGGTCAACTGGTGCCGCGCCATCAAGTCGCCCCAGGAGGTCGAGTACATGCGGGTGGCGGCGAAGATCGTCGAGGGCATGCATTCGCGGATCCTCGAGGTGATCGAGCCCGGCCTGCCCAAGAGCAAGCTGGTCTCCGAGATCTATCGGGTGGGTATCGAAGGCTGGCGCGACGACCAGGGTCGGGTGTTCGGCGGCGACTATCCGGCCATCGTGCCCATGCTGCCCACCGGCAAGGACGCCGCCGCTCCCCACCTGACCTGGGACGATACCCCCTTCCGCGAGGGGGAGGGCACCTTCTTCGAGATCGCCGGGGTCTACAAGCGCTATCATGCGCCGATGTCGCGCACGGTGTTCCTGGGCCGTCCGCCCCAGGAGTTCATCCGCGCCGAGTCGGCGCTGCTCGAGGGGATCGAGAACGGCCTGGCCGTGGCCAAGCCGGGCAATCGTGCCGCGGACATCGCCATGGCCCTGGGCGCGGCCATGGACAAGTACGGCTTCGACCGCGGCGGCGCCCGCTGCGGCTACCCCATCGGCATCAGCTACCCCCCGGACTGGGGCGAGCGCACCATGAGCCTGCGTCCCTCGGACGAGACCATCCTCAAGCCGGGCATGACCTTCCACTTCATGCCGGGCCTGTGGGAGGACGAGTGGGGCCTGGAGATCACCGAGAGCATCCTGATCACCGAGACCGGCTGCGAGACCCTGGCCGACTTCCCGCGTCAGCTATTCGTGCGCTGAACGGGCTGACACTGCGCTCACTAAATCGAATCACGAGGGGCGCTGGGGGCAGGGCGTAGAGGGGGTCCGTGGACCAGGGATGGTCTAGGTAGCCCCCAGGGAGGGTTCATGGCGCCCCCTCGTAGACCTGCCGCCAGATCAGCCCCGAGTGGCATGGGGCCACGGCACCCGTGCGACACTAGAACAAGGAGTTTCCCATATGACCCAGTCTCCCAGCCAAATGCGGCCCAGCCCCATCAGCGCCACCGTCGACTTCGACGCCGACGGCGTCCAGCACGGCTTTCTCAAGCTGCCCATCTCGGTGGACGACTCCGCCTGGGGGGCGGTGATGATCCCGGTCACCGTCGTGAAGAACGGCGAGGGCCCCACGGCCCTGCTCACCGGCGGCAACCACGGCGACGAGTACGAGGGCATCACCTCCCTGCTCAAGCTGTCGAGCCAGCTCGAGGCCGGGGAGGTCAGCGGCCGGGTGATCATCGTGCCCTGCATGAACACCCCGGCGGTGATGGCCGGCAAGCGCACCTCCGGCCTCGACGGCGGCAACCTCAACCGCAGCTTTCCCGGCGACCCCGACGGCAGCGTCACCGAGAAGATCGCCGACTATTTCACCCGGGTGATGGTGCCCATGTGCGACGTGGTGCTCGACCTGCACTCCGGCGGGCGCACCCTGGACATCATCCCCTTCGGGGCTTCCCACGTGCTTGACGACCCCGCGCAGCAGCGCAGTGCCCTCGAGGGCGCCAAGGCCTTCGGCGCCCCCTACGCCATGATGATGTTCGAGCTCGATGCCGCCGCCCTCTTCGATACCGCGGTGGAGAGCCAGGGCAAGATCTTCGTGGCCACCGAGCTCGGCGGCGGCGGTACCTCCACGCCCGACACCATGGCGATCACCGAGCGCGGCGTGCGCAACTTCCTGATCCACTACGGCCTGCTGGCCGGCGAGGTGGAGATGCCCGCCGAGCCCCAGGTCTACCTCGACATGCCCGATGCCAGCTGCTACGTGCAGAGCGAACACGCCGGCGTGCTGGAACTCTGCTTTGCCCTGGGCGAGCGGGTCGAGAAGGGCGAGGTGGTGGCCCGGGTCTACGACATGACGCGCAGCGGCAGTGCGCCGGTGGAGTACCGTGCCAGCCGCAGCGGGGTGCTGGCGGCGCGGCGCCACCCGGCGCTGGTCAACATGGGCGACACCATCGCGGTGATCGCCGATGTCGTCGACTCCCTGGGCTGAGGATGTCGAAATCACGATGAAACTGGATCGCTACGACCTGAAGATCCTCGAGATCCTTTCCCGGGATGGGCGCATCACCAAGTCGAAGCTGGCCGAGGCGATCAACCTCTCGGTCAGCCCCTGCTGGGAGCGGGTGCGACGGCTGGAGAAGGCCGGCATCATCGAAGGCTACAGCGCCCGCATCAACACCGAGGTGCTGGTCAGGCGCACCCCGGTGTGGGTGCAGATCGAGCTCAAGGCCCACAACGCCGAGAGCTTCGCCCGCTTCGAGGCCCTGGTCCACGCCACCCCCGAGGTCACCGAGTGCGTGGCCGTGGGGGGCGGCGTCGACTACCTGATCAAGATCGAGGCCGACTCCATCGACGCCTACCAGCGGCTGATCGATACCTGGCTCACCGGCGAGGCGGGTATCGAGCGCTACTTCACCTATATCGTCACCAAGACCGTCAAGCGCCCCGAGCCGGGCTTTTCTCGCGACGACTTTCCCCCGTGACGGCTCCCACGCTCCCGGGCCTGGACGCGCCCAGCGCGAGTCCAGCGTTGACTGCCCGTAAAAGCCGGTGGCTTATGCTGAGGTAAACGTGTAAGCATGGGCTTACCCACGCCGGGCGATCTTTCCGGCATGCTGCAGACGGTGCCGGCCATGTTCGATGAATGAAACATGGATACCGCCCCGGATGTTTCGAGATCGCCTGACGCAGAGAGACTGCCATGTCCTACTTCACGATTGCCGGTGTGCAGATGCATGCCCTGCATCACGGCGACAACACCGACGCCATGCGCCACCGGATCGATGTGCTGATGAGCCGGTTCCCCCAGGTCCAGATGGTCCTGTTCAGCGAGCTGATGCCCCTGGGGGCCTCGCCCCACCATGCCCAGCCGATGCCCAGTCACGCCGAGCAGCTGTTCTGCCAGATCGCCGAGCAGCACCGTATCTGGCTGATACCGGGTTCCATGTTCGAGCAGACCGAGCAGGGGATCTTCAACACCCTGTCGGTGATCAACCCCCAGGGCCAGGTGGTGGCCCGCTACCGCAAGATGTTTCCCTTCCTGCCCTACGAGGCGGGGGTGGAGAGCGGCAGCGAGTTCGTGGTCTTCGACGTGCCCCACGTGGCGCGCTTCGGGGTCTCGATCTGCTACGACATGTGGTTCCCCGAGACCACCCGGACCCTTGCCGCCATGGGCGCCGAGGTGATCCTGCACCCGACCATGACCGATACCATCGACCGTGACATCGAGCTCTCCATCGCCCGCACCAACGCCGCGGTCAACCAGTGCTACTTCTTCGATATCAACGGCGCCGGGGCCATCGGCAACGGGCGCTCCATCGTGGTGGGGCCCTCCGGCGATGTCATCCACCAGGCCGGTACCGGCGAGGAGGTGATGCCCATCGAGGTGGACCTCAACCGCGTGCGCCGCGAGCGCGAGACCGGCCTGCGCGGCCTCGGTCAGCCCCTCAAGAGCTTCCGCGAGCGGCGGGTGGATTTCACGCTCTATCGCAGCGAGACCGGCTCCTCGCCCTTCCTCGACACCCTGGGCCCGCTGCAAAAGCCGCTGCGCGCCGACGTGGAAGAGTATTGACCCACCCCCGGGCCCAGGGCCCGGCAAGGAGATCCCCATGCTGGCGTCTCTGATGCGTCTCCTGTACAGGCTGCTGAGTCGCCGGGACGCCGTGCCGCCATTCGCCACCGGTTCCGCCGCGAGAGCGGCCGACGCTTCCTCATCCGCCATCGTTGGAGCGACAACAATGAACAAGATCACCAGCATCGCCGATGTTCGCCGCCACTTCCGCAACAACAAGGAGCCGATCTACTTCGTCTCGGCCACCAACTTCAACCTGCTCGGCATCGGCGACTGGGTGGGCAACTTCCGCCACATCAACTACATCGACTGCTTCGACGGTCAGCAGCGCAACGTCTTCGTGCCCAAGGAGAAGTTTCCTCGTGACTTCGAGAGCATCGAGGACATCAACAACTACCTCCTCGAGCACAAGGAGGTCATCGACTTCATCCAGTCCCGGGCCGACGGCGCGAACGCCGGCACCGCCGCCTTCCTGATGTTCGACGAGCACACCGAGGAGGTGTGCCGTCAGCTGGGGCTTAAGGTGGCCTTCCCGCCGGCCACGCTGCGTCAGCGGATGGACAACAAGATCGAGACGGTGCGTATCGGCAACAAGGCCGGCGTGCCCAGCGTGCCCAACGTGCTGGCCCGGGTGGGCAGCTACCAGGAGCTGCTGGAGGTCAGCCAGGCGCTGGGGACCGACCTGGTGGTGCAGACCGCCTTCGGCGACTCCGGCCACACCACCTTCTTCATCGCCAGCGAAGACGACTACTACAAGCACGCCGAGGAGATCGAGGCCGAAGCCGAGGTCAAGATCATGAAGCGCATCAACTGCCGCGGTTCGGCCATCGAGGCCTGCGCCACCCGCTGCGGTACCGTGGTGGGACCGCTGATGACCGAGCTGGTGGGCTTCAAGACCCTGACGCCCTACAAGGGCGGCTGGTGCGGCAACGAGATGTTCGCCGGCGCCTTCACCCAGGAGATCCGCGACAAGGCCCGGGAGTACACCTTCCTGTTCGGCGAGGCGCTGCGCGAGGAGGGCTATCGCGGCTACTTCGAGCTCGACTTCCTGATCGACATGGACAGCGGCGAGGTCTATCTGGGCGAGCTCAACCCGCGGGTGACCGGGGCCAGCTCGCTGACCAACGTGGCGGCCTTCGCCCACTCCGACATCCCGCTGTTCCTCTTCCACCTGCTGGAGTTCTCCGACGTCGACTTCGACCTCGACATCAACGAGATCAACGAGCGCTGGGCCCACCCGGAGAGCGTCGACAGCTGGAGCCAGCTGGTGATCAAGCACACCGACGAGAGCGTCGATCTGCTGACCGGCGCGCCGCGCACCGGGGTGTGGAAGATGGCCGCTGACGGCAGCATCGGCTACGACCACTACAGCTACCACCCCCACGCCGCCGAGAACGACCAGGAGGGCTTCTTCCTGCGCATCAGCGGCGCCGGCGACTTCCGCTACGAAGGGGCGGATCTCGGCATCCTGATCACCCGCGGCCGGCTGATGGATGACGACTTCCAGCTCAACGAGCGGGCGAAGGCCTGGATCGACGGCATCCGCGGCCAGTATGCCGGCCAGTCGCTGCAGGACCCGGTGGTGGAGCAGGTCGCCGTCAGCCACGCCGTGGGCGGCGGCAACTTCAAGATCCTGTAAGGGCCACGATGGACGACAAGACGCTGGTCTTTCGCACCCTGTACGAGCCGACGCCGGGCCCCAAGTGGCGCTCCCTCTGCGATGCGCACTGGTCCGCCTACGAGGCCTGGTACCTGGCCGAGGGGGAGCGTGAGCGCCCGGGATACCTGGCCTGCCTCAACGCTCTGCGCCGGCACATGCCGGAGCTGCTGCCGACCTATCGGGCGCTGTGCGAGCTGGCCGGCGGCGGCGACCTGGTGTCGCGCTTTCTCAGCCTCTACCAGCCGCCGCCCTATATCACCGGCTGCTCCCAGGCGGTGCTGGCCCGCGCCGGCGCCACCCTGCTGGCGCGCAACTACGACTACCCGCCGGAGCTCTGCGAAGGGTCGATCCTCTACACCCGCTGGAACGAGCGCCGGGTGATCGCCATGACCGACTGCCTGTGGGGCGTGCTGGATGGCATGAACGACCGCGGGCTCGCCGTCTCGCTGGCCTTCGGGGGGCGCAAGGCGGTGGGCGACGGCTTCGGCGCGCCGGTGATCCTGCGCTACCTGCTGGAATTCTGCGACAGCGTGCCCGAGGCCGCCGAGGTGCTGGCCCGGGTGCCCACCCACATGGCCTACAACATCACCGTGGCCGACGCCGCCGGGCGCTACGTCACGGCGATGATCGGCCCGGACCGCCGGGCCAGCATCCGCCGGGTGCCGGTGGCCACCAATCATCAGAAGCGCATCGAATGGTACGCCCATGCGCTGGCCTCGGAGACCCTGATCCGCGAGCGCCAGCTCTCCATCCTGGTGGACGATCCGGCCACCGGCGAGGCGCGCCTGGAGGCCGCCTTCTCGGCGCCGCCGCTGTTCCGTCACGACTATCGCCGCGGGCTGGGGACCATCTATTCGGCCTTCTATCGACCCGCCGAGGGGCGCGTGCGCTATCACTGGCCCGGCCTCGATCTGGACCTCGGCTTCGATCACTTCCCCGAGGAGTCGATCACGGTGCGCTACGGCGTGCGGGAGCGGTTCGGTAGCTGATCGATCGATAATCACACTCTTCAGACAAGGGTATCGCCATGCAAGAGAGCAGCCAGACAGAAACGCCCTATACCGCCCTGGGCTTCTACCACAAGATCTCTCAGCTGCGTGCCGATACCTGGAACGCGCTCAAGCGCGATCTGGGTCAGCTGGTGCGCCTGACCGACGACGGCCGGGTCAGGAACCTGGTCAAGGCGATCGACGTCAAGCTGACGCGGCTCGAGATCATCGAGGACTACCACGCCTTCCCCTCCAAGGAGGACTTCCGCCACCTCTGGTCGCTCTTCGATCGCGAGGAGTACGTGCTGCTGGAGAAGGTGGTCAAGCGCCTGGTCAGGGCGCTGATCAGCGAGTCCTATCGACGCCGTCACGTGGATCTCAGCGAGACCGACGCCGACGCCGAGGACATGGAGACCCTGGATGCCCTGGCCCAGCTGCGCCGCGGCCACCCCGCCTCCAACAGCTCCGCCCAGCCCTACTTCGAGCTGCTGATCGTCGACAACCTGTCATCCCAGGAAGAGGAGGTGGTGCGCGAGGCGTTTCGCAACATGCGCCGGCCCGAGGATCGCTTCGTCTATGACGTGGTCACGGTGCGCAGCTTCGAGGATGCGCTGATCGCGGTGCTGGTCAACCCCAACATCCAGGCCTGCCTGATCCGCTACGAGTTTCCCTACAAGTCCAAGTACAACCTCAGCGCCCTGCGCAACTACCTGGAGGGGCTTTCCGAGCAGTCCCTCGAGCATCAGTCCGAGGCGGAGCGCAGCATCCTGCTCAGCGGCATGATTCACGAGCTGCGCCCGGAGATCGACCAGTTCCTGGTCACCAGCGGCGACGTGGAGGCCACGGCGAGCCGCGATATCCGCCACTTCAACCGGATCTTCTACCGCGAGACGGACTACATCGAGCAGCACCACACCATCCTCAGGGCCATCGACAGCCGCTACCGCACCCCCTTCTTCGACGCCCTGCGCGAGTACAGCCGCAAGCCCACCGGGGTCTTCCACGCCATGCCCATCTCCCGGGGCAAGTCGATCACCCGCTCCCACTGGGCGGGCCACATGATCGACTTCTACGGCATCAATATCTTTCTGGCCGAGACCTCGGCCACCTCCGGCGGGCTCGATTCGCTGCTGCAGCCCTACGGTCCGATCAAGAAGGCCCAGGAGTACGCCGCCCGCGCCTTCGGCGCTCGCCAGAGTTTCTTCGTCACCAACGGCACCTCGACGGCCAACAAGATCGTCCTGCAGGCGCTGGTCAAGCCCCGGGACATCGTGCTGATCGACCGCGACTGCCACAAGTCGCACCACTATGGCATGGTGCTGGCCGGGGCTCATGTCAGCTACCTGGACTCCTACCCGCTGCACGACTACTCCATGTACGGCGCGGTGCCGCTCAAGGAGATCAAGAAGACCCTGCTCGAGTACAAGCGCGCCGGCCAGCTGCACAAGGTCAAGATGCTGCTGCTGACCAACTGCACCTTCGACGGCGTGGTCTACAACGTGCGCCGGGTGATGGAGGAGTGCCTGGCCATCAAGCCCGACCTGGTGTTCCTGTGGGACGAGGCGTGGTTCGCCTTCGCCGGCTTCAACCCCACCTATCGGCCGCGCACCGCCATGCATGCCGCCCGTACCCTGCGCGACCGCTACCGCAGCGACGCCTATCGCGAGGAGTATGCGGCCTGGAAGGCGGAGTTCGACCAGCTCGACCCCGACGACGATGCCACCTGGCTGGAGCAACGCCTGCTGCCCGACCCGGAAACCGTGCGTATCCGCGCCTATGCCACCCACTCCACCCACAAGACCCTGACCTCGCTCCGGCAGGGGTCGATGATCCACGTCTGGGACCAGGACTATCGCCAGAAGGTCGAGGCGCCGTTCCACGAGGCCTACATGACCCACACCTCGACCTCGCCCAACTACCAGATCATCGCCTCCCTGGATGTGGGCCGCATGCAGGCCGAGATGGAGGGGTTCGAGCTGGTACACGCCCAGGTGGAAGCGGCGCTGTCGCTGCGCGAACAGCTCTATACCCATCCCCTTCTGCAGAAGTACTTCCGCGTGCTGATCAACAAGGACATGGTGCCGCTGGAGTACCGCCAGTCCGGCGTCGACACCTTCTACGACCCCGCCACCGGCTGGAACAAGATGGAGGAGGCCTGGGCCAACGACGAGTTTGTGGTCGATCCGAGCCGCATCACCATCGCCATCGGCGCCACCGGCATCGACGGCGATACCTTCAAGAACGAATACCTGATGAACAAGTACGGCATCCAGATCAACAAGACCTCGCGCAACACCGTGCTGTTCATGACCAATATCGGCACCACCCGAGGTTCCATCGCCTACCTGCTCGATGTGCTGCTCAAGCTGGCCAAGGAGTTCGAGCACCGCTGGGAGGAGAGCAGTCGGCCTGAACGCAAGATCATCGAGCACCGGGTGCGCTCGCTGACCCGGGAGCTGCCGCCGCTGCCCGACTTCAGCCGCTTCCACGACGCCTTCCGCCAGTGCAGCCAGACCCCCCAGGGCGATATCCGCTGCGCCTACTTCCTGGCCTACGACGAGGAGAACACCGAGTACCTGCGCTTCGACAACGGCGAGCTGCAGGCCGAGATGCGCGCTGGCCGCGACGCCGTCTCGGCGAGCTTCGTGATCCCCTATCCGCCGGGATTTCCGGTGCTGGTGCCGGGCCAGGTGATCAGCGAGGAGATTCTCCACTTCCTGCAGGCCCTGGATGTCACCGAGATCCACGGCTACCGGCCGGAGCTGGGTCTGCTGGTATTCACCGAGGCGGCGCTCACCGATCCCGAGGCGGGTTGACCGGCCGCGCAGAAAATCCTCCTGTCGGGCGGCGACGGACAAAAAAAAGCGCATCCTCCCCGTCGCCCAACGAAAAGTCCCGATCGCCGACCTCCCTTACCATGAACCCATCGAGCCGCCCTGGGGCCTTGCGCCAGGCGGCTCGTCCGTTTCTTCACGCCGGCGGCCTGGCAATCTCAATCACAAGGCCAGCGCGTCGGGCGCGTCCGGGAGGTGCCCCATGAACATGAAGCTGTCCAGAACCCTGTCCACCCTGCTCGACGATCCGCGTCTGTTTCGTCAGCACGCCTACGTCAACGGCCAGTGGACCCATGGCGAGGGCGCGCGCGAGGAGGCCGTGTTCGACCCGGCCACCGGCGAGTCCCTGGGCTACATTCCCTGGCTCGAGGCGCACCAGATTCGTGCCGCCGTGGATGCCGCCGAGGCCGCCTTCGTGCACTGGCGGGCGCTGCGCGCCGACGAGCGCTGCGAACGCCTGCTGGCCTGGTACGATCTGATCCAGGCCAACCGCGAGGATCTGGCCATCATCATGACCCTGGAACAGGGCAAGCCGCTGCCCGACGCCCGCGGTGAGGTGGAGGACGGCGCCAGCTTTGTGCGCTGGTTCGCCGAGGAGGGCAAGCGCACCTTTGGCGAGACCATCCCGAGCCATATCCCCAACGCCGCCCTGGGCACCCTCAAGGAGCCGGTGGGTATCGCTGCCTTGATCACCCCCTGGAACTTCCCGCTGGCGATGATCACCCGCAAGGCCGCCGCGGCGCTGGCCGCCGGCTGCCCGGTGATCGTCAAGCCGGCCGGCGAGACGCCCTTCTCGGCGCTGGCCCTGGCGGAGCTGGCCGAGCGTGCCGGCATCCCGGCGGGCATCTTCAACGTGGTGCTGGGCGAGCCGGCCGAGGTCTCCCAGATCCTCTGCGCCGAGCCGCGGGTGCGAGCGCTCTCCTTTACCGGGTCCACCCGGGTCGGCCGCCTGCTGCTGGAGCAGTGCGCCAGCACCGTCAAGCGGGTCTCCCTGGAGCTCGGCGGCGATGCGCCCTTCATCGTCGGTCCCGACATGGATCCGAAGGAGGCCGCCTTCGCCGCCGTGGCCGCCAAGTTCCAGACCGCGGGGCAGGACTGTCTGGCCGCCGACCGCATCCTGGTCCACGAGTCGATCCACGATGCCTTTGTCGAGCACTTCGCCGAGCGCATGGCGGCCCTCACCGTGGGCAACGGCCTGGAGAGCGAGATCGATCAGGGTCCGCTGATTCACCGCCAGGCGGTGGAGAAGGCCGCCGGCATCGTCGATGACGCCATCGCCAAGGGCGCGACCCTGGTCGCCGGCGACCAGAGCCAGGCGCCGGGCGAGAACTTCTTCATGCCGGTGCTGCTCACCGGGCTGACCCGGGACATGCGCCTGTGGCAGGAAGAGAGCTTCGCCCCCATCGCCGGCGTCATGGCCTATGCCGATGATGACGAGGCGATTGCCCTGGCCAACGACACCGACTACGGTCTTGCCGCCTACGTCTACACCCACGATATCCGCCGTATCTGGAAGCTGCTGCGGGCGCTGGAGTTCGGCATGGTGTCGGTCAACTCGGTGAAGATGACCGCTCCCCCCGTGCCCTTCGGCGGCGTCAAGCAGTCAGGCCTCGGCCGCGAGGGCGGCATCACCGGCATCGACGAGTATCTCGAGACCAAGTATTACTGCCTCGGCGCCCTGGGCTCCGTTTCCGGGAGCTAGGCACGCGATAGCGATAGACGCCAGCGCAGGCCCTCTCGCGATGCCCAAGGGCGAAACCCTGGAGCTGCGCTGGCGGCCCCAACGCCATCAGGTGCAAGAACGAATTGATGAACATCCTCCCCGGCGGGATGCCGGGGAGCCTGACATGAGTAGAGAAAAGACATGAGCCAGCAGCACCAGGACCTGATCGACCGCGACCGCAAGGTGACCTTTCACTCGTCCACCCATCTGCGCGACTTCGCCCAGGGTGAGGCGCCGGGCCGCGTGATCACCGGCGGCAAGGGCATCCATATCCGCGACAAGGATGGCCGCGAATTCATCGATGCCTTCGCTGGCCTCTACTGCGTCAACATCGGCTACGGTCGCACCGAGGTGGCCGAGGCGATCTACCAGCAGGCCCTGGAGCTCTCCTATTACCACACCTACGTGGGCCACTCCAACGAGCCCCAGATCGCGCTCTCCGAGAAGATCATCGCGCTCGCCGGCCCCGGCATGTCCAAGGTCTACTACGGCCTCGGCGGCTCTGACGCCAACGAGACCCAGCTCAAGATCGTGCGCTACTACAACAACGTGCGCGGCCTGCCCCACAAGAAGAAGGTCATCTCGCGCATGCGCGGCTACCACGGCTCGGGCCTGGCCACCGGCTCGCTGACCGGCCTCAAGGCCTTCCACGACCAGTTCGACCTGCCCTTCGAGGGCATCCTGCACACCGAGGCGCCCTACTACTACCACCGCGCCGCCGAGCAGCAGGGCATGACCGAGCGCGAGTTCTCCCAGTATTGCGCCCAGAAGCTCGAGGCGATGATCCTGGCCGAGGGCCCCGAGACCGTGGCCGCCTTCATCGGCGAGCCGGTGCTCGGCACCGGCGGCATCGTGCCGCCGCCGGAGGGCTACTGGGAGGCGATCCAGGCGGTGCTGGCCAAGTACGACGTGCTGCTGATCGCCGACGAGGTGGTGTGCGGCTTCGGGCGTATCGGCGCCGACTTCGGCAGCCACCTCTACGGCATCAAGCCGGACCTGATCACCGTCGCCAAGGGCCTGACCAGCGCCTACCAGCCGCTCTCCGGGGTCATCGTCGGCGACCGGGTCTGGCAGGTCCTGGAGCAGGGCACCGGCCAGTACGGTCCCATCGGCCACGGCTGGACCTACTCCGGCCACGCCCTGGGCTGTGCCGCCGCCCTGGCCAACCTGGCGATCATCGAGCGCGAGGACCTGACCGGGAACGCTCGCGACACCGGCGCCTACCTGCAGCAGGCCATGGCCACCGCCTTCGGCGACCACCCGATCGTCGGCAACGTGCGCGGTGTGGGCATGCTGGCGGCCTTGGAGTTCTCCGTGAACCCCGAGCAGCGAGCGCACTTTGACCCGGCCCTCAAGG
>PUOM01000289.1 GCA_003552795.1 Halomonas sp.
CCGGCATTGCGGTATTCGAGAGGCAACCGTTGTTGAAAGGCTCCGGCGCTACGATGCTGTTTGCAAGGGGTATAGCATGGCGCAGAAAAAACTGGCCGCTTCGGAGCGTAAACTTGAAGACGCACACGATCTTGCATGGAGAATAGTCGGGGGCGGGACGAGTAGAGGCGAGAACTGGGTGACACTTTGATCGAGGAGAGTAGGTATGTGTGAATGCGAAAAGATGCACATAGATTTCCGGTGCCCTATTTGCAAGAGCCAACTCGAAGGCGTTTACGAAAAAAGATGTAAGCGTTGCGATTACTCTGTGTTCCTAACCCCAAAGGGAATAGATTTCCGTGGGAACACAAACATAGCTATTCGCATGGATTTGACTAAGCAATTCAAACACAAAGGATTTGGAGTTCACCGATCTCATTTTGCACAAACCGAAAGAACATCACAACACGAAGGCGTATCAACTTACGAAAAACGATACCGGATGTCAGGAGAATAAAATGATAAGGTATAGCATAACACTTGAAGCAATGAGAAGAGCTAAGGAATACGGAGTAACCCCGAAATTTGTAGTGCCAGCAGACGGGAAAACGATAAATTCACATGATATTGATGATTTTATAGCCAATATCGACCATTTCCCCACAAACGCTCACAGATACCGTTCATTGGGAAAAACACCTTCTACGTCCAATAGCACCTCCGGCGGGCAAAACTCTCAATAAACGCCATCTGAGAGGGTGGTTATTTGGGTGTTTCCATCATTTTTCAGATTCGAGCCATTCACGAGCTATTCTTGTCATAGTCCGCTCTCTATCTCTTATCTCTCTCTGTAATTCTCGTAATCGCTCTCCTTTTTCTCCGCGTCGCCGACTTCTTTCTATTTCATCACGTATATTATTTATGCTGCTGCCTAATCTCCGAAGCTGCCTTGACATTGATCTTACCGGAGCCAATTCTCTTCTTTGTCTTTCAAGGGAATCTGGCACATCCTCTCCACGTTCCCTCATTAGATTCACCTGCTTGTCTACTCTTGAGAATTCCTCGTCAATATCCATAACCTGTTTCACTGAATGACTCCCCCATCCTCTTGGTTCTCTGGGGATAAACCTTCCCAACTCAGGAACGTCTGGCCATTCTACTGTTTCACCACGAGCAATCTTAGCCGCAATATCTAATCCTTCTATTACGGTGTCATAGGGACGTGCAGCTCCCTTCACAGCATGTTGCAATCTTAAAGGTGATATGCCGGTCCACCTCGCCATATCTCTATAAATCTTGGGAGTACCCGGATATGCCCTTTCTTCTGTAGGCAATCGCTCCATATATTGGGGTTCTATCATTTCGCCACGGAAGAAGGAGTGATTTGTGGCCAGCTCCATAGCAAGACTAACATAAGGTGACATTAATTGACTTGCTCCATCAGGGAGAGGGAGTGTTTTCAGGAAAACCTCTCTCATTAGCTCGTCTGTTGGAACAGGGTTGTTTTCAGCTATCCTATCAAGTGTCAACCACGTGGCCATCTCAACAGCTCCCTCTGGCCCAAATGCAAAAGGCATTTGCACGCCATTCCATACGTATCGAAAAGTTCTGTGTACGGGACGTGCTTCTTTTTCCCAATCCTTTGTGCCATCTATATATTCTTGTTCGTCATCTCTGTTTATAGCGTTATATACATATTTGCCACCTTGATATGCCCCACCTGCAAATAACCCCCTGGTCGCCCACTTTGCTGCCGTTTGTGTTGCTATAATACCAAACCGAGACCAATTATAAGCACGTCTTACTGGATCAGGATCATTGAGCACAGATAATTGCATGAAAGCTTGTTGCATTTTAGGATTAACAAATCTTAAAGCACGTAATATAGTAGACCAGTCGGCATTCCCTGGGCGTTCTATATAAGTTCCGGTCGACCTTTGGAAAGCATCTATCGCTTCTATATCAGTGCCCCCAGCTTTCTTTTGTGCTACCGCTGCACCTGTCCTTGGCATCTTCTCTGAAATGCGAGCAGCTTTCTCAAACGGAATACCCCACAATGCTATCTCTGCTGGTTTCAGCAAGGCACCAATACCTATCCCTGGCGTATGAAGTAGCTTCCTCCCTAACGGCATCTCTTTCCATCCAGGCACTACTACATTCCTTCTCAACACCTGGCTTATACCAGAACGTTTCATTTTATCTAACGGTGTTAAGCCTCCCTTGGACATATCAGTCAGCAGTTCGCCTAAATGATCAGTTAGCTCATCTTTCTTAAAAACAGAATGCGCTGCCCCTAAAGCATGATGAGAACCTGGAATCATACTTTCACCTGTCTTCCCTATAGCGGGAGCTTGTGTGGTAAGAATATCTCTACCTATATTTTTGAATGGGAATCCAGGCAAATGGACAATAACTCCACCCCATGCCCTGCTTCCGGCGCCAAGTAAATCTTCTATCCCCTGTGCAAACTGAGAGGGACTTTGCTTGTTTGCTATCATACTTCTATACAGGGTCATATCATTTATCTGAAAGAACACATATTCACCATTTTCACTTCCGGCGACTATATTTGACCCTTTTGGCTCAACTTTATCCCAAACAGGCTTCCCCGCCCATGCTATATTGAGGTCGTAAGGATCGACATATTCATCACCAAGGCTCTTTGCTAATCCATCGTAAGCTTCCCGTGAATCAAGTTTAAGTGATCTTAGCTGGTCTATATCTCGAACCAGCCCTCTTTCAAGTATCTTGGCATCATTAGCCGTTTCTGCTAAAACCTCCTTTGCTTGCTTACTATCAAGATTCCCCACAACTCTTTCCTCAAGTCTCAAAGGCCTTATAGTCCTCCAAACAAAATCTTTCACTTCACGAGGAACATAATCGAGCCTTTCGATATCCTGCGCTAAACGATATGGTGACATCATAGCTTGGTTATCATAATAAGCCTGAAAAGTCTTGTGTGCCCTTTGAGCCATCGATTCGAGCAAACCTTGTACTGCTTCTGGGCTGCCTTTTGCATAGCCAGGCCCAACAGAAGGGCCGGGAGCTTCCTTAACTTTTCCCCACGGGATACCAGGGTTAGCTCCCCGTATAAGAGGGGAATAATAATCGTAAGTCTCTTTCATTTTCACGGCTTCTGCCGGCGTTTTTAGTCCCCCCAAAACATCAATCATAAGAAGATTGTCAAAAAACTCTGTCACATTATCGGCAAGTTCAATCCACTTAGGGTGAGCGCCTTCCCACTCTTCTACCATCTCTTGCAAATCGACTTTTGATATGCCCTCTGTTTCGCCAGGATATTCCAATCCTTTTGCT
The DNA here is from genome assembly GCA_003552795.1 of Halomonas sp. Taxonomy (GTDB): domain Bacteria; phylum Pseudomonadota; class Gammaproteobacteria; order Pseudomonadales; family Halomonadaceae; genus Halomonas. The sequence goes on from PUOM01000289.1 coordinate 3,295, forward strand.
TTGGCTCTTGCTAAAGAAGATTTTGCAGCAAGGTAATCTTCAAACTCAGGGAATTGCTTGTGTCCTATTTCTTTGAATATCTCTCGCCCTGTTGCCCCTGGGAATTTCATCATATCCCCAAATCTAACATCGTCCGGCACATTAAACCCAGCATTAACGAGCATATCACGAGCTTCTGGATTGATCATACCAGGGCTGGTTATCCGAGTTCCCCATCCTGATAAAGCAGAATCAGCCTCTTTTGCAGCCCCTTTTGCCATAAGATACATCCGGTTCATATCGCCAGGAGTTCCTTCAATATCTTTCTGCAACTGATGAAGAGCTTGTAATCCTTCTTTATAAGTTTTTTCGTTGGCGACAGTATCTTTCAACAACTTACGTAAAGCTTCATCAAACGATTGAAAACCATACCCTCCTGCTATAGCCGATTGTATAAAAGACTTCTTCATCTCTGATAATTGACTTGGCAGCGAAGGCATAGGTTCGAGGTCGTGATGAACACTACGAAACATAGCCTTAGGACCTCTATTAACATGCGCTCTGAAGGCACGAGATGTATCCCTTAAAGCATCAAGTAATTCTGGGTCACTGTTCCTCATATACTCTTCGATAGACGATGTAACAGACAAATTCCTGACTGTAGATGGGAGAGAGACGTATCGCCTTGTCCATTCAGCGAACCCTTCTGAAAGATTTAATGCTGATGCCGCACTATCTGGCCTACCTGCAATCTCAAGAAGATCGTCTTCCCAACCCTCCAACACCTCGGGATTTGCCAATGAGATTCTCCTTCTTATAGCATGTCCCGCTTCGTGGAAACTATATTGAGTTACGCCTGACTTATCCCTGACCATATCTGCCTGCCCCTCATAATGAGCAGGATGACTCTTAGTAAGTTGCTCTGGCCCTATCCTCAACTCTGTCCCAAGATGGTCATATAGGTTCCTTATAATACTTCTCATACCAATTTTCTGGCCTTCCGCATCATTTTTAATTTTTTCTATAAGACTCCCCCCCACTTCTGTTGAGGGAGGTAACCCCATCCATTCGGGATCATAAGCCGGGTCGGGCTTAAATGCGCTTATCTTACCTGGCAGTGCTTGACCAAACCTATATCCAGGCAATTTCGGACTGCCAATAACCATATCCCCAGCTTCTTCCCACGCCATTTCAGGGAATTCTCTTCCTAAATCAACAATGTCAGCATCTCCAGAACTAACAGCAATTTCACCACTCGAATAATTTGGCGTAGGATCTCCATACTTATTTTTTATACGCTTAAAAGCTGACGACAACATCCTATCGCCATATATCCTTTGACTCTTTCCTATGTTGTTAGCTCTAATTTGTCCAGACTCAAAAGCCTTGTCTATAACATTCCCGGTAGCTTCATGGCCTAACATCTCCCTTATACGTATAGCAAGCTCCGCGATAGAGTGATCTTTACTTAGCTGTGTACCCGAAAAGTCTGTGGTTAAAGAACCTACCGTTGTCGTATCCCCGATATGATAAGAAGATAAAAACTTTTCTTTCGTAGTCCTGTCCCAACTCTCAAGCTTAGAATTAACCCATGCAAGATTCTCTGATCCAGAGCTCAAGTCTGGTATTGGCTCATATATCTGGCCGTCTTGTGTGTTTTCCCACATAGCCTTTAATTCTTTCTTTTGGGGCTTTGGACGAGGCCCGCCGGCAGAGGTATCTCCTAATTGTCCTGCTTTTCTGAGGTTTCCTTCTGCTTTTTCGATGTCTCCTCTGAGGGTGTCTTGAACATCCTCGCTTCCAACTGTTTCAGTTGTTCCACTTTTATCCCATGTGATGCGTGTCTGACTACCCGCCTCCTTTGTTCCTGTGTCAACATAATTTTGCCACCTCCTAAAAGATTCCTTAACTCCAGTAGTTATTTTTATTTTTACCTCTTCTCCGTCTATTTCCCTTGGTACTTCAAATGTCTCTTTTGGCAATGTCTTTTCGAGATCGGGGTATGACTTTGCCACATCAATCTTTTGAAGCTCATCAATAGTATATTTTACAGCATCTTTTAGACCTTGTTCTGTTTTATTCTGTTCGTATAATTTTATTCCTTCATTCACAACATCTGATATGGGGCCCTTGACAAAGAAAGTTCTGTCAAGAGTATCTTTTATTATTTTCAAATCAGATTTCTGAAGCCGATGTTCTTCTACATCTATCTTTGTAGTTCCTATCTGATTTGCTGCTTGTATTTTCCCTTCTGATAATGCACCATACATACCCTTATTGATGCCTGCCATCACACCTTCTTGAATCTTACCTTTTAGATTGCTTAGGCTTACCTCAACACCGCCAAACATATCTCGCTTTGTAACAGTAGGAGCTTCCTTAAAGTTAAGTATTGTCGATTTTGCCTCATAGTCGTTTTTAATTGTAGGGTTGAGGACTTCTTTAAGAGCCTGTATCTGCAAGTCAGCACTGCTTTCAGGCATTAGTTCACCAACCAAACCTGCGTAGGTCGGGTTCATCTCCGGGGTTGTCGTTGCAAAGCTCCAGGCTTCATCTTTCAGCTGAGACATATTCCAGCCGTCTTTTACAAACTTCTTCCTGAATGTCATCCCTCTATCACGCAAATCTGCTTTGGTCATTCCAGTGTTTCTTATGGCTTTAGCAACGCTCCACGGATCAACCGAGTCTGCATCTATATTCCTTAAGGCACCTTCAGCCATAGCCATTTCTTCTGTCCACCCATCAGCCGAATCAAGGACATAAGAGGGTATAGTTTTGTTGGGTATCTTATCATCAGGCCAATTGCCTTCCTTGATCAAACGATTTGCCAAGACTGCCCTGTGATGCCCGTCTGTAACCCAAAGAGTGCCTTCTGGGTCTCTCCATAAAGTTAAAGGTGCAGCGCTGCGAGGTTTCCATTCTTCTTCAGCATCTAATTTATCTGTAACGCCCCTTTCATCGTAACGAAGTCGATGCTGAAATCTTGCGGGATCAAGATTCATCATATCAATAGGAACGTCATATTGTGCAAACTGCTTAAAACCACTTGTAGCACCTTCTGAAAGAGGGCGAGCATGTTGATGAGGATCAGGTGCTACTTCCCTTCTCTGGCTATCAAGTAAGTTGTGCAACAATTCATCTGGAGTTTTTCCAACCGCATCTATCCCATATTGACTTGCAAGCGCTTCAATTGTGTCTCTTGAGACTTGTTCACTAAGAGTATCCAACTCTGGTGTTTCTGATTCCACATGCTGTGTTTCTCTCTGACCAGTCGCCTTAGATGGTTCTTCTACTTTCCGAACCCATGAGCCTTTAGCGAAATCTCCAGGGCCAAGATGTGCAACGATATCATGCCCTGGGCCTAAAACGTTATCCTCTGGTGACCACATCCAACCTTCACCCTCTGGCTTAGGAGGTAAAGGCAAAGGTGAAGGGTCTTTAATATCTAAAACATCAACCTCGCCTGTATGCCATTCACCTTCTGATATCTCTTGTATATCATTAGCTGTAAGAGGTTTGTTTTCACGTTGCCATTTCATCTGGTCTGCACGTAGCAA
>PUOM01000144.1 GCA_003552795.1 Halomonas sp.
AGGCCGCCGCCCGCGGCGAATCCACCGTGGTGGTGGCCCGGGACGGCCGCCTCTCCGGACCCCGCCTCCAGGCGGCTCTGACCCGCGGCCTGACCGCGGCCGGCCGCGACGTCATCGACGTCGGCATGGTGCCCACCCCGGTGCTCTACTTCGCCACCCAGGTGCTGGATGGCACCGCCTCCGGCGTCATGGTCACCGGCAGCCACAACCCGCCGGACTACAACGGCTTCAAGATCGTGCTGGGCGGCGAGACCCTCTCCGGCGAGGCGATCACCGCCCTGCACACCCGCATCGTCGAGAACGACCTGAGCGAGGGGCAGGGCAGCGTGCGCGAGGTGGACGTGCGCAACGCCTACCTGGCGAGAATTCTTGCCGACGTGCGCCTGGCTCGTCCGCTCAAGGCGGTGGTGGACTGCGGCAACGGCGTGGCCGGCGAGCTGGGCCCACAGCTGATCGAAAAGCTCGGCGCCGAGACGCTCCCGCTCTTCGCCGAGATTGACGGCACCTTCCCCAACCACCACCCCGATCCGGGCAAGCCCGAAAATCTGCTGGATCTGATTCGCACCGTACAGGAGAGCGGCGCCGATATCGGCCTGGCCTTCGACGGTGACGGCGACCGCCTGGGCGTGATCACCCCCTCCGGCCGTCTGATCTACCCGGATCACCTGATGATGGCCTTCGCCGAGGACATGCTCGAGCGCCACCCGGGTGCCAAGGTGATCTTCGACGTCAAGTGCACCGGCAACCTGGCCCGGGTGATCGATGAGGCCGGCGGCGAGCCGGAGATGTGGCGCACCGGCCACTCGCTGATCAAGGCGCGCATGAAGGAGACGGGGGCACAGCTTGCCGGCGAGATGAGCGGGCATATCTTCTTCAAGGAGCGCTGGTACGGCTTTGACGACGGCCTCTACGGCGCCGCCCGCCTGCTGGAGATTCTCTCCCGCCAGGAGGAGGACGCCGACGCCTTCTTCGACCGCTATCCCCAGGATATCGGCACCCCGGAGATCAACGTCACCGTCACCGACGAGGCCAAGTTCGACCTGGTGGCCCGGCTGGCCCGCGAGGGCGACTTCGGCGAGGAGGGGGTGAAGACCACCCTGGACGGCATCCGCGTCGACTACCCGGACGGCTGGGGCCTGTGCCGCGCCTCCAACACCACCCCGGTGCTGGTGCTGCGCTTCGAGGGCAAGACCGAGGCAGCCCTCGAGCGCATCCGAGCACAGTTCGCCGCCGCCCTGGGCAAGGTGGCACCCGAGCTGGATCTGGCGCTCTGAGCCCCTGCCGCTGCACACCCTCGGGGTCAGACCCCGGCGGCGTCGATACGGCGGGTGAAACGCACAGGGATGGATCTGATGGCGTGGCCGGGGTCTGACCCCGACGAGCTCGCCACCAGGCCACTCCTCCCGAGACTATCTGCCGCGGATGCGGCGGCCATGAGCAAGAGAAGGGAACGACATGACCGAACAGACCCGCGACCCCCGCCTGGTGGTGGAGGTACTCTCCGAGGCGCTGCCCTACATCCAGCGCTTCACCGGCAAGACCGTGGTGGTGAAGTACGGCGGCAATGCCATGACCGAAGATACGCTGATCGACTCCTTCGCCCGCAATATCGTGCTGATGAAGGAGGTGGGCATCAATCCGGTGGTGGTCCACGGCGGCGGCCCCCAGATCGGCGACCTGCTCAAGAAGCTCAGCATCGAGTCGCGCTTCGTCAACGGCATGCGGGTAACCGACGCCGAGACCATGGACGTGGTGGAGATGGTGCTCGGCGGCCTGGTCAACAAGGGCATCGTCAACCTGATCAACCAGTCCGGCGGCAAGGCCATCGGCCTGACCGGCAAGGACGGCAGCCAGATCCGCGCCCGCCAGCTCAAGGTGGAGCATCAGACCCCGGAGATGACCGTCCCGGAGATCATCGATATCGGCCACGTGGGCGAGGTGGAGCATATCTCCACCGACCTGATCGAGATGCTCGCCGAGCGCGACTTCATCCCGGTGATCGCGCCCATCGGCGTGGATGCCGAAGGCCACAGCTACAACATCAACGCCGACCTCGTCGCCGGCAAGGTGGCCGAGGCGCTGGGCGCCGAGAAGCTGATGCTGCTGACCAACGTGGCGGGGCTGATGAACGCCGAGGGCGAGGTACTCACCGGGCTGACCACCGCCCAGGTGGACGACCTGATCGCCGACGGCACCATCCACGGCGGCATGCTGCCGAAGATCCGCTGCGCCCTGGACGCAGTGAAGGGCGGGGTGAACAGCGCCCATATCATCGACGGCCGGGTCCCCCACGCCACCCTGCTGGAGATCTTCACCAACGCCGGCGTCGGCACCCTGATCACCGACGCCAGCCAGGGAGAGTGAGCGCTCCCGCCGCGGGCTTTGCGCCCCGGTGAATCCGCCACTAGCATGAGTCGACCATCAAAAAAGAACCGACCAACATGACGCAGGCAACCCCCACGCCCAGCCGCCGCGAGCAGATTCTCCAGGCGCTGGCCCTGATGCTGGAGGAAGACAGCGGCAAGCGCATCACCGTGTCCGCTCTGGCCAAGCAGGTCGGCGTCTCCGAGGCCGCCCTCTACCGCCACTTCCCCAGCAAGGCACGGATGTTCGAGGGGCTCATCGAGTTCATCGAGGAGACGCTCTTCGCCCGCATCACCCGCATCCTCGAGGAGAACCCCGAGGCGCTGCCCCGCTGCGGGGCGCTGCTGGTGCTGCTGCTGGCCTTCGCCGAGAAGAACCCCGGACTCTCCCGGCTGCTCGATGGCGGCGTGCTCACCGGCGAGACGGCACGACTGCGGGTACGCATTCACCAGCTCTTCGAGCGGCTCGAGACCCAGCTCAAGCAGATCCTGCGGGAGTCGGAGCTGCGCGAGGGGCGCCGCCTCACCCTGCCCGCCTCCGCGGCTGCCAACCTGCTGCTGGCCACCGCCGAGGGGCGCATCAGCCAATACGTGAGAAGCGACTTCAAGCGACGGCCCACCGAGCACTGGGAGGACCAGTGGGCGCTGCTCTCGACGCAGCTGCTCAGGGAGGCGCCGCAGACGGCGTGACAGGGCGTATTGCCGGCAGCATCAAATAACCCCCACCGGATGCTCATCCGACGGGGGTTATTGTTAGGGCTCCCTTCCTGGCTCAGGCCACCAGGGCATCACCGATCTGCTGGCGGATCTTCTTCATGGCGTTCTTCTCGAGCTGGCGAATGCGCTCGGCGGAGACGCCATAGACGTCGGCCAGGTCATGCAGGGTCGCCTTCTCGTCGGCCAGCCAGCGGCGCTGCAGGATATCCCGGGAGCGTTCATCCAGCTCGGCCAGGGCCAACTGCAAACGGCGTGTGGCATCGCCCTCCCAGTCGCTCTCTTCGAGCTGGGTGGCCGGGTCGGCGGAGGCATCGTCGAGGTAGTGCGCCGGCGCCTGCCAGCTGCTCTCCTCGTCCTCGCCCGGCGCGGCGTCGAAGCCGGCATCGTGGGATGAGAGGCGCCCTTCCATCTCGCGCACCACCTCGGGCCTGACGTCGAGATCCCTGGCGATGGCGTCGACCTCATCGCCACTCAGCCAGGCCAGACGCTTCTTGGCGCTGCGCAGGTTGAAGAACAGCTTGCGCTGGGCCTTGGTGGTGGCGATCTTCACGATCCGCCAGTTGCGCAGCACGAACTCGTGGATCTCCGCCTTGATCCAGTGCACGGCGAAGGAGACCAGCCGGACCCCCTGGTTGGGATTGAAGCGCTTGACCGCCTTCATCAGACCGACGTTGCCCTCCTGAATCAGGTCCGCCTGGGGCAGGCCGTAGCCGGAATAGCTGCGGGCGATGTGCACGACAAAGCGCAGATGCGACAGAACCAGGCGGCGAGCCGCCTCCAGGTCGCCTTCGTCATGCAGGCGGAAGGCCAGGTCACTCTCCTCCTCGGCGGTCAGCAGCGGGATGCTGCGGATAGCCTGGAGATACCCGTTGAGGTCGTGCCCCGGTGAGAGTTGGCCCGCCGGAAGAAGACTGGTGCTCATGTGCAGGATGTCTCCTTGTCAGCCCATGGATTCGTTGGCCGCAATGGACGCCAAGAATCGGGAAATGTTCCCTGAAATCACGCCTCGGACGTCGATTCCAGGCGTCGGGGCAGCGGGATCGCGGGCCTTGTACCGCTAGCGCGGCTTGACCTCGGCCAGGTGGCGGCTCACCGCGATCCAGGCGCCCAGCCAGCCAAGAAGTATACTACAGCCCACCAGGGTCGCGGAACCCGAGGCGCCCAGGCTCGGCAGGCTGAAACTGGCGCCATAGCTGGCCGCCAGTGCCGCGACCGGCGCCGCCAGCCACTCGCTGCCAAGCGTCAGCAGCCCCCAGGCCAGCAGGCCGCCTCCCAGCCCGTACCAGGCTCCGCTGTAGAGAAAGGGGCGGCGCACGAAGGCGTGGGTGGCGCCGATCAGCGTCACCACCTCGATCTCCTTGCGACGGTTCTCCACCGCCAGGCGGATAGTGTTGCCTACCACCAGCAGCACTCCGCCGCCGAACAGCACCGCCAGCGCCAGGGCGACCCGGCGCCCCAGCTCCGCCAGGTGGCGCAGCCGCTCGATCCAGGCCAGGTCCAGGCGCACCTCGTCGACGCCGCTCATGGCCTCGAGCTCCGCGGCCAGGCCACGCACCGCCTCCGGCGAGGGGTCGGCCGGGGTCACCACCACGCTGGACGGGAGCGGATTCTCCTCCAGGCGCCCCAGGGCGTCGGCCAGCCCCAGCGCCTGCTGGAACTCCTCCATGCCCTCCTCGGCGGTGATCAGCCGCGTGCGGCGGACTCCCTCATTGGCGGTCATCGCCTCCTCGATGCGCGCAAGCTGTCCGTCATCCACATGGTGCTGCAGATAGGCGGTCAGGGTGGCGCTGTCGGTCAGCTCGGTGTCCAGCAGCCGGGCACCGTCCAGCGTCAGCCATAGCGCCGCCGGCAGCACCAGGGCAATGGCGATGGCCAGCATGGTCACCAGGCTGCCGATGGGGGCCTTCAGCAGCCGCCAGGCGCTGTCCAGGGCCATGGCGCGGTGATGGCGCAGCCAGCCACGCAGGCGACTCGAGGAGCGGGTGCGGTGGGTGCGGGCACCGCGGGGCGGCGGCGCGTGGCGACGGCTCATGCGGCCTCCTGATCGGCCACCAGCCGTCCGTCGCGCAGCCGCAGGATACGGTGGCGCAGCCTGGCGATCAGCGCCAGGTCATGACTGGCGACCATCACCGTGGTGCCGATGCGGTTGAAGTCCTCGAAAAGCGCCATGATGTCGGCGGAGAGCTGAGGGTCGAGGTTGCCGGTGGGCTCGTCGGCGAGCAGCAGCGACGGTTTGTTGACCACCGCCCGGGCGATGCCCACCCGCTGCTGCTCGCCACCCGAGAGTTCGATGGGCAGGGCGCGCTCACGATGCAGCAAGCCCACCTTGTCCAGCGCCGCCCGCACCCGGCGCGCCGACTCCCGGGGCTCCACCCCCTGAATCTCCAGAGGCAGCGCCACATTGTGGAAGATGGAGCGGTCGTGGAGCAGCTGATGGTCCTGGAAGACCACCCCGATCTGGCGCCGGTAGAAGGGCACCTGGCTGGGATGAAGCCGATCGATGTCATGGCCGGCCACCAGGATACGCCCGCGCGACGGGCGTTCCAGGCGCATCACCAGCCGCAGCAGGGAGCTCTTGCCAGCCCCGGAGTGGCCCGTCAGGAACACCATCTCGCCGCGGCGCACGCGAAAGTCGAGGTTGGCGAGCGCCTCGAAACGCCCGCCGTAGCGCTTGCCCACGTGCTCGAAGACGATCATCTCGCGCCGTCGTTCCTGTCACGGTCAAACAGGGCATCGACGAACTCGGCCGCCACGAAGGGCCGCAGGTCGTCCAGGGTCTCACCGACGCCGATAAAGCGGATCGGCGTCCCCCTCTGCTTGGCCAGGGCGAAGATGATGCCGCCCTTGGCCGTGCCGTCCAGCTTGGTCAGGGTCACCCCGGTGATCGGCACCGCTTCGTTGAAGGTGCTGGCCTGGGCAAGCGCGTTCTGGCCGGTGCCGGCGTCGAGTACCAGCATCACCTCGTGGGGAGCGCTGGCATCCACCTTGCCCATCACCCGGTGGACCTTCTTGAGCTCCTCCATCAGATGGGACTTGTTGTGCAGGCGGCCGGCGGTATCGGCGATCAGCACGTCGATGCCCCGCGCCTTGGCGGCGCTCACCGCGTCGAAGATCACCGAGGCGCTGTCGGCGCCGGTATGCTGGGCGATCACCGGCACCTTGTTGCGCTCGCCCCACACCTTGAGCTGCTCCACCGCCGCGGCGCGGAAGGTGTCGCCGGCGGCCAGCATCACGCTGCGACCCTCGCGCTGGAAGCGCTGGGTGAGCTTGCCGATGGTGGTGGTCTTGCCCGCGCCGTTGACGCCGACCACCAGGATCACGAAGGGGCCCTCGCCCTTCGGGGGCAGGGAGAGCGGCTGGCTCACCGGCTCCAGCATGACGGAGAGCTCTTCCTGCAGGGCGCGATAGAGCGCATCGCTGTCCTGGAGCTCCTTGCGGGAGACCCGCTCGGTAAGGCGGTCGATGATCTCGGTGGTGGCCTCGATGCCCACGTCGGCCAGCAGCAGCTGGGTCTCGAGGTCCTCCATCAGGTCATCGTCGATCTGCTTCTTGCCCAGGAACAGATCCGCCAGACCATCGGTGAGGTTGGCGCGGGTCTTGCCGAGGCCGGCCTTGATACGGGCGAACCAGCCCTTCTTCTCGCCGGCCTCGGGCTTATCCTGCAGCGCTGCACGCACCGGCTCTGGCTCCGGCTCTGGCTCCGGCTCGGGTTCTGG
>PUOM01000117.1 GCA_003552795.1 Halomonas sp.
CCGCCAGCGCCCGCCGGTAGGCGGCGGGCGTATCCCCAGTCCAGGCGCGGAAGGCGCGACTGAAGCAGGCCAGGTCCTGAAAGCCCAGCGCCTCGGCCAGGGCCGGCAGCGGCTGCTCGCTGCGGGTCAGCGCCTGGATGGCAAAGTCGCGGCGGCACTCGTCCTTGACCGCCTGGAAGCGGGTACCCTCCGCGGCCAGGCGGCGCGACAGGCTGCGCACCGAGAGATGCAGCGCCTCGGCCACCTCGGCCACGCTGGCCGCATAGGCCCGCTGGCGAGTCAGGTGCTCGCGGACCCGGTGGGAGAGCAGGCGCTCCTCGAAGGAGACATAGAACCAGTCCGCCGGGGCACGCTGCAGGAAAGCCCCCAGATGCTTCTTGGTCTGACGGATCGGCTCCTCGAGGATCGCCCGGTCGAAGTAGATCGCCGTCTGGGGCCGATCGAAGGCCAGCTCGCCGGGATAGAAATAGCGGTAGTCGGCGCTATGCTCGGGCTCGGGGTAGGCGCACTCCATCATGATCGGCGGAATCTTGCGGGCGATCATCCAGGAGGCGATGCCGTGGAGCAGCTTGAGCATCAGCTCATGGACCAGGATGCGACTGCCGACCGGGGGACGCGACTCCACCAGGCCGATGCGCACCAGCTGGTCACCGTGGCTGACCGCGTAGCCGAAGTCATCCAGCAGGATGCGAAAGAACAGCTGATAGCGATGCAGCGCCACCCTGAGGGTCGGCGCCTCCAGCAGGCTCAGGCAGAGCAGCTTGAGGGTGCCGCCACGCAGCGGGCGGGCGAAGAAGCCCGGCGTCTCGTCGTCACACGCATTGACCAGCAGCCGATAGAGGGTGGCGAACTGACCGACGGTGACGCGGCCATGGGGGGACTCCAGCAGCCGCGGCGAGACCCCGGCGCGGCGCAGCAGCCCACCGCGCTCGCCCGCCATCCCGGGCACACCCCGGAACAGCTCGTTGACGAAATGCCTCGACACCGTGACCGTCACGCCCTCTCCTCCTTCCGCCCGCGGGCCAACTCTGTCCGAATATCCGGTTATACCCGATCGCCGCCCGGGCTTCATTGCTCCGTGAGTCTTCTGTGGCAGAGCGTCGATCTGTGCCACCATTCTCGAGCAGCCACTGCCGGTATCCCACATGCTCGAACTCCATCAGGTTCACAAGACCTACGCCACGCCCCAGGGGCCGCTGAGGGTACTCGACGGGGTCGACCTGTCGCTGGGCGCCGGCGAAAGCCTGGCGCTGATGGGCGAGTCGGGCAGCGGCAAGTCGACCCTGCTGCATCTGGCCGCGGGGCTCGACCTGCCCGACACCGGCGAGGTGCGCCTGGCGGGCCGGGCGATCTCGGCGCTCGGCGAGCCCGACCGGGCACGGCTGCGCCGCGAGACGGTGGGGCTGGTGTTCCAGCAGTTCCACCTGGTACCCAGCCTCTCGGTACTCGACAACCTGCGCCTGCAGGCGCGGCTGGCGGGGGTGGAGGATCCGGCCTGGTCGGCGGCGCTGATCCGCCGGCTGGGCCTGGCGGGGATGGAGCGGCGCTACCCGGAGCAGCTCTCCGGCGGCCAGCAGCAGCGCCTGGCCATCGGCCGCGCCCTGGCGCCGCGCCCCGCCCTGCTGCTGGCCGATGAGCCCACCGGCAACCTGGACGAGGCCACCGCCGGCGAGGTGCTCGAGCTGCTGCTCGAGCTGGTGCGCCAGACCGGCGCCACCCTGCTGATGGTCACCCACAGCCCCCGGGTGGCCGCCCCTCTGGACCGCTGCCTGATGCTCAGCCGCGGCCGGCTCGCGCCACGCGACGCTTCCCGCAACGACACGGGGGCGAACGCCTGATGGCCACGCTGCTGGCGACCCTGCTCTCCCACTACCGCCGCCACCCGGGCCAGCTGGTGATGCTGCTGCTCGGCCTGTGGGTGGCCAGCGCCCTGTGGAGCGGCGTCCAGGCGATCAACGCCTCGGCTCGGGACAGCTATGCCCGGGCCGAGGCGCTCTTCTCCACCGACCTGGATCGCCTGGAGCGCCGCGACGGCGAGGCGCTGACCCGAGACAACTACCTGGCCCTGCGCCTGTCAGGGGTGCCGGTCTCGCCGCTGCTGGAGGGCACCCTCGAGGCAGCGGATGGCACCCGCCTGACGGTCATCGGCATCGACCCGCTCACCCTGCCCGGCAGCAGCATCTTCGCCATCGCCGGCGGCACCGCGGCAACGGGCACGGGCGATTTCACCGACTTTCTGACACCCCCCTGGCAGACGCAGCTGGCCCCCGACAGCCTGGCCGCCCTGGGGGTGGCGCCCCGGGAGGCTCAGGGCGCCACTCCCCTCCTGGCCGACGGCCAGCGCCTGCCGCCGCTGATTCTCGCCCCCGCCCTGCCACCGGACACCCTGGTGATGGATATCGCCGCCGCGGCGCTCCTGCTGGCAGGCAGCGGGCAGATAGCAAGCGGCGAGCAGATCACCCGGCTGGTAGCCGCACCGGGCGCCCTGGCCGAGGCGCCGGCGGGCTTTGCCCTGACCCGTGCCGAGGCGCTGGCCTCTCCCGGCCAGCTCACCGAGAGCTTCCACCTCAACCTCACCGCCCTGGCGCTGCTGTCGCTGGTGGTGGGCCTCTTTATCGTCCAGGCGGCGCTGGGGCTGGCCCTGGAGCAGCGCCTGGGGATGCTGCGCACCCTGCGCGCCCTGGGGGTCTCCGGCCGCGCCCTGGTGGCGGCCCTGGCCCTGGAGCTTGCGCTGCTCGGCCTCATCGGCGCTCTGGCCGGCATCGCCGGTGGGGTGTGGCTGGCCCGGGTGCTGCTGCCCGACGTGGCCGCCACCCTGGGCAGCCTCTACGGCGCCGGCGTGGGCGCCGAGCTGCGCCTGCCCTGGCACTACTGGGCCGGCGGGCTGGCGGTGACCCTGGGCGGGCTGCTGCTGGCCGGCAGCGGCGTGCTGTGGCGCGCCTCGCGGCTCAGCGTGCTGGGGCTGGGGCAGGCCCGGGCGTGGCGGGCCGGCTTTCACCGCCAGCTCACCGCCATGGCCGCCGGCGGCGGGGTCGCGGCGCTGGCGGGCCTGGCCCTGGCGGCCTGGCTTGCCTCCCAGCCGCCGGGGGAGGGGCTGGTCGCCGGCTTTGCCCTGGTCGGCGCCATGCTGATGGCCAGCGCCCTGTGGCTGCCGCCGCTGCTCGGTCTCGCCCTGGCCGGGCTGACCCATCTGGCCAGGCGTCGTCCCCTGGCCCAGTGGGCCCTGGCCGACCTGCAGCTGCAGCTGCCGCGGCTGTCGCTTGCCACGATGGCGCTGCTGATCGCTCTCTCCGCCAACCTCGGCGTCAGCAGCATGGTGGGCGGCTTTCGCCTTACCTTCCTGGAGTGGCTGGATCAGCGCCTGGCCGCCGAGCTCTACCTGCGCCCCCCGGCGGAGCAGTTCGAGGCCATCGACGCCTGGCTGGCCGAACAGCCGGAAGTCGCCGAGCGTCTCGCCACCGCGCGCAGCGACGCCCAGCTGCTGGCCGTCGAGCCCGGCGGCGGAGAGGCAGATACTGCGGTGCAGCGCCCGGTCTCCGTCTACGGCATCACCCCCGGCGCCACCCTGACGCCCCGCTGGCCCCTGGCGGCGACCCAGGGCAGCCGGGAGACGGCCTGGGAGGCCTTTGGCCGCGGCGATATCTTCATCAACGAGCAGCTGGCCGTGGCCGAGGGCATCGGCCCCGGCGACCGGCTGCGCCTGAGCTCCCCCCGGGGCGAGATCACGCTGGCGGTTGCCGCCGTCTACCCGGACTACGGCAATCCCAGGGGGCAGGTGCTGATGGCCACCCCCTATCTCACCGAGCGCTTCGCCGCGCCGCCGGGCTCCCTGGGGATCGCCCTGGCGCCCGGCGCCGACGCCGCGGCGCTTTCTGCCCGGCTGCTCGACGCCTTCGACCTGCCCCGGGACAGCCTGATCGACCAGGACGGTGTGAAGCGCATCGCCACCGAGATCTTCGAGCGCACCTTCACCATCACCCGAGCGCTCAACGCCCTGACCCTGGGGGTGGCCGCTCTCGCGCTGCTGGCCAGCCTGCTGGCCCAGGCCAGCGAGCGGCGCCGGCGACTGGCGCCGCTCTGGGCCCTCGGCGTCCCTCGGGCCAGGCTGGCACACCTCCAGCTCGCCCAGCTGGGTGGAACCGCCCTGGCGGTGGGCCTGGTCGCGGTGCCGCTGGGTCTCGCCATCACCTGGGGGCTGGTGGCGGTGATCAACGTGGCGGCCTTCGGCTGGCGCCTGCCGCTGCACTTCTTCCCCGGCGAGATCCTGCTGACCCTGGCCACCGCGGTGGGGGTGGCGCTGATCGCCGCGGCCCTGCCGGTGCTGCGCCTGTGGCGCACCCCGCCCCGGGCCCTGCTCGCCGAGGAGGCTGCCTGATGCGCGCTCTCCTGTGTGACCGACTTGCCGCGCCGCTGCTGGCCTCGGCGCTGCTGCTGGCCGGCTGCGGCGAGGCGCCGCCGCCGCCGAGCGCCGGCTTCGCCGGCCTGGGCGAGAGCGCCGAGGGCTATACCCAGGCGCGCCCCGGCACGCCGCTGCGCTTCCCCGAGGATCACGGCGCCCACCCGGACTACCGCATCGAGTGGTGGTATCTCACCGCCAACCTGGAGGACGACAGCGGCGAGCCCCTGGGGCTGCAGTGGACGCTGTTTCGCCAGGCGCTCTCTCCTCCTGACGAGACACCGCCGGGCGAGCGCCCCGAGCCGACGCCCTGGGCCGCCGACCAGCTGTGGATGGCGCATCTGGCGGTCTCCCGGGGCGATCAGCATGCGGTCGCGGAGCGCTTCGCCCGCAGCCACTCCGCCGACCCGGCCGGCGGCCAGGCGGGCGCCGTGGGCCACCCCTTCCGCGCCTGGCTGGACGACTGGCAGCTGGCCACCCGGGTGGAAGACCCCGATGCCGACACCTTCGAGCGCCTCACCCTGAGCGCCTTCGACGGCGCAGGGGAAGAGCGCGCCGGCTACCGGCTCGATCTCACCGCCGAGGGGCCCCTGGTCCTCCATGGCGACGAGGGCTTCAGTCAGAAGTCCGCCGACGGCCAGGGCTCGATGTATGTCAGCCAGCCCTTCTGGCGGGTGGAGGGGGAGGTAGTGCTGGCGGGCGAGACGCATGCGGTCAGCGGTCGCGGCTGGCTCGACCGGGAGTGGAGCAGCCAGCTGCTGGGACCCGAGCAGGCGGGCTGGGACTGGTTCTCGCTGCACCTGGACGACGGCCATCGGCTGATGGCCTTCCAGCTGCGCGGCGGCGGCGAGGCCGGCGGCGACTACCGCGCCGGCACCTGGATCAGCCCCGAGGGCGAGCCCCGGGCCCTGGCCCCCGATGAACTCGCCCTCACCGCGCTGGACACCTCGATCGTGGCCGGCCGCGAGGTGCCCACACGATGGCGCCTGGAAGTGCCCGCGGCGGAGCTCGACCTGATCGTCGAGGCGCCCCACGCCGAGCGCTGGATGGATACCACGGTGCCCTACTGGGAGGGGGAAGTGATCGCCCGGGACCGCGAAAGCGACGAGCGCCGGGGGATCGGCTATCTGGAGATGACCGGCTACTGACGGAGGCTACTTCGTCACCGCCAGGAGTCGCCGTAGTGCCGGGCCCGGAAGTGCTGATCGCCCGGCGCCACGTCGTTGCGCACCGCGGCCAGCAGCTCGGGATCCAGGCCGGGGTCATCGAGGGCGAGCAGGCCGCACTGGGCCAGGGCCTGGCGCGGGCCCACCTGCTCATCGAGACGCTCGTAGAGCACGCGCACGCAGCAGGGCATGCGCTCGCTGTTGTCCGCGACCCCGAGCTTGAGCCCGGTGAGCCGGGTCACCTGACTTCGAAAGCTCGGAAAGAGAATGGTCTGGGTGACCTCGTAGCCGTTGAGGGTCTCGTGATCCACCAGGAAGATGCGGTCGGCCAGCTTGACGGCCACGCCGGTGTAGCGGTTGTGGCAAGGCCGCTCATTGGCCGCGGTCTGCATGCGTTCGGTACGCTGGTAGACGATACCGCCCTCGCGCTCCTCCAGGCATACCAGGGTGCGCAACAGGTGTCCGGGCCGCGACATGGAGTGGTAGTACTCGAAGTAGCAGCCCAGATAGCGCTCCATCCCATCGCGACCGCGATGCAGCAGATCGTCCAGCCAGCCAGCTCCCGAGGTTGACGCCATGGCGTCCGCCACTTTTCCCGACTGCACCAGCTTGCTGAAGTCGGCATGTGGCAGGTGGAGCTCGTGCTCCTCCACGCCGAAGAAGGCGCAGAGCCGCTGCATGGCCGCATGCCGCGGGCGATAGC
Organism: Halomonas sp.; assembly: GCA_003552795.1. Lineage (GTDB taxonomy): Bacteria > Pseudomonadota > Gammaproteobacteria > Pseudomonadales > Halomonadaceae > Halomonas. The sequence goes on from PUOM01000117.1 coordinate 6,266, forward strand.
GGCCGCTCAGGTAGCGGTTGAACTGGGCGCGGTTGATATCGAGCCGTCGGCACACCTCGGCGATGGAGGGATAGTAGCTGCACAGCAGGCGCAGGTTGGCGACGAAGTCGTCTTGCATGGGGGTGGCCCTCGGTGCCCAGGCGGGGTGGTGCAGTCTGACGCGCTTACCTTGGCGGATAGTGCACTGGAGTGCAACGCAGCGCCAAGCCACAGCGCGCCTCGCAGCTGCTTTAATCCTGTTCAAGACGCCTTACACGCACGTCTCAACCGTTACCCATCGGCCAATCTCAAGCTCAAGAACAATGACCGAAGGCAACCTGATGACACGAATGAACTTCTGGTCCGGCCTGGGCGTCGCCGCCGTCGCGGTGCTGCTGCTCACCTGGATCATCCCCACCTGGGGCGGCCGCGGCTTCGCCGTCGGCATGCATCCCCGCACCCTGGCCACCCTCGGCGCCTGGGTCATGCTCGCCTGCGCCCTCGC
>PUOM01000237.1 GCA_003552795.1 Halomonas sp.
ACCCCACCGAGCTGATCGGCTATTTCGTCGACGTGGAGATCACCGAGGCGCTGCCCAACTCGCTGCGCGGCGAGCTCGCTTCACCCGAGATCTACTGACGCCAAGCGCTGACAGCGAGGAGCGCCGGGGGCAAGCCGAAGAGGAGGTCCTACGCCAGGGATGGCGTCGGTAGCGTACAGGGAAGTATTCACAGCGCCTCCTCGCAGGCTTGCCCCCGGAACAGCCCCGGGCGTTATGTCTCCGACTGTGTCAGTAGCACGCGGGCGAGGCGAGCTCGCCGCGCAGCGAGTTGGGCAGCGCCTCGGTGATCTCCACGTCGACGAAATAACCGATCAGCTCGGTGGGGTTGGCGGCGCGGAAGTTGACCACCCGGTTGTTCTCGGTGCGCCCGGAGAGCTGGCCCGGGTCGCGAGGGGAGAAGCCGGTGATCAGGATGCGCTGGGTGGTGCCCACCATGCGCCGGCTGATCTGCATCGCCTGCTGGTTGATGCGCTCCTGGAGGATCGCCAGGCGCTGCTTCTTGATCGCCTCCGAGGTGTCATCCTCGAGGCTCGCGGCCGGGGTGCCGGGACGCGCCGAGTAGATGAAGCTGAAGGAGTGGTCGAAGCCGATGCGATGGATCAGCTCCATGGTGGCCTGGAAGTCCTCGTCGGTCTCGCCCGGGAAGCCGATGATGAAGTCAGAGGAGAAGCTGATGTCCGGGCGCAGCGCGCGGATGCGCTCCATTTTCTCGATGTACTCTTCCGCGGTGTGGCCGCGCTTCATGGCGGCCAGGATCCGGTCGGAGCCGGCCTGCACCGGCAGGTGCAGATGGCTGACCAGCTCGGGGATCTCGCCGAAGGCCTCGATCAGGCTGTCGCTGAACTCCACCGGGTGGGAAGTGGTGAAGCGAATGCGGTCGATTCCCTCCACCGCCGCCACGCAGCTGATCAGCTCGGCCAGGTCGATCTCGTCGCCCAGCTGGTTGAGCCCGCGGTAGGCGTTGACGTTCTGGCCCAGCAGGTTGATCTCGCGTACGCCCTGGTCAGCCAGGTGAATCACCTCGTCCATCACCGCCTCGAAGGGGCGCGAGACCTCCTCGCCGCGGGTGTAGGGCACCACGCAGAAGGTGCAGTACTTGGAGCAGCCCTCCATCACCGAAACGAAGGCGGTGGCGCCGTCGGAGCTGGGCTTGGGCAGGTGGTCGAACTTCTCTATCTCCGGGAAGGTGACGTCGACCACCGAGATCTGGTCCTGCTGGCGGGCGTCGAGCATCGAGGGGACGCGGTGGAGGGTCTGGGGACCGAACACCATGTCCACGTGGGGCGCCCGCTTGCGCAGGGTCTCGCCCTCCTGGCTCGCCACGCAGCCGCCGACGCCGATCACCAGGTCGGGATTGGCCTCCTTGAGCTTCTTCCAGCGGCCGAGCTGGTGGAATACCTTCTCCTGGGCCTTTTCGCGGATCGAGCAGGTGTTGAGCAGAACGACGTCGGCCTCGCGCTCGTCGTCGGTGAGCTCGAGCCGGTGGGATTCGCCGAGCAGATCCGCCATGCGTGCGGAGTCATACTCGTTCATCTGGCAGCCGTGCGTCTTGATGAAGAGTTTCTTCGCCATAAGAATTGGGTCGTGGCGCCAGGCGCCCGACGTCTGTCACCAGTGGATGAAAGGGGAGAGGTGTCGTGAACTCGCGGCCGCGGCGGGCCTGGAATATAGCAGACCATTATACGCGTCGCTCGGCAACGGGGCCAGCATGGGCCGTCGGCTGCGGTATTGTGCTACCCTTGCGCCTCTTGTCGAAATACCGGTTTGAGGGACACTCAGCATCATGGCGGCGAAGCCTATCTATCGGGTGGTTTTCCACCAGCAGGGGGAGGTCTGGGAGCTTTATGCTCGCGAGATCTTCCGGAGCGACCTGTGGGGCTTCATCGAGGTCGAGGAGTTCGTCTTCGCGGATGCCTCCCGGCTGGTGGTGGACCCCTCCGCCGACAAGCTGCGGCGCACCTTCGAGGGCGTCATTCGCAGCTACCTGCCTCTCAACGCCATCGTGCGGATCGATGAGGTGGAGCGGGAGGGCTCGCCCCGGGCGGTGACGAGCGATGGCCGGGTGGCCGAGTTTCCGCGGCCCTTTTCGCCGCCGTCTCCCCCGGAACGCTGAGCCGTCACGACGTGATCAGCAAGGGCGCCGGGCAGGGCGCCGGTCAGGCGTTGTGCAAGCGCGCCTCGAACAGATGCCCCTCAGGGGCCGGACGTCTCATCGCGGCGGCGTCGGCAGGAAGCCGGCGTCGGACACAGGTCGCGCCAGAGTGGAAATCCGCCAGCTTATAGCCAGGACGATGGCATGACACGACACGACATCAGACGACTCAGCCTGGGCCTTGCCCTGGGGCTCCTCGCCTTGCCCCTGCAGGCCCAGCAGAACGATGCGACCCACTGGGTCAGCGACTCCCTGACCACCTATGTGCGCAGCGGGCCCACCGACGGCCACCGCATCGTCGGTACCCTCACCGCCGGTGAACCGGTGGAACGGCTCGAGACCAGCGGCAACTACAGCCGGGTGCAGAATGCCGACGGCAACACCGTCTGGATTCTCACCAGCGAGCTGCAGGACGATCCCGGCGCCCAGGTGCGCGTGCCGGAACTGGAGCAGCAGGTGGCCGAGCTCACCGCTGAGCTCGAGGGTATCAACGAGGAGTGGGAGAACCGCACCGCGGAACAGAGCGAGTCTCTGGAGGCGCGCGAGGCGCGTATCGCCGAACTCGAGGAGCACAACCAGGCGCTGGACGCCGAGTCCGAGCAGTCGCGCCAGACCATTCGCCAGCTGGAGGCTCGCCTGGACACCCAGGAAGAGGACCTGCTGATACGCTACTTCATGTACGGCGGAGGAGTGGCCGGGGCCGGCCTGCTGGTGGGGCTGATCGTTCCCCATCTGCCACGCCGCAAGCGCAAGCGCGACCGCTGGTTCTGAGGAGGAGGCGATGGCCAACGAGTGGCTCGAGCGCTGGCGCCAGGGGCGCATCGGCTTTCACCGCGACCATCCCCATCCGATGCTGGTGGACCACTGGCCGGGGCTCGAGGTCAGGCCCGGTACCAAGGTGCTGGTGCCGCTGTGCGGCAAGAGCCTGGACATGCGCTGGCTGGCCGGCCGCGCCCACCCGGTGCTGGGCATCGAGCTGGCCGGGGAGGCTATCGAGCAGTTCATGGCCGAGGGGCAGGGCGTCGCCACCCGTTACCACCAGGCGGGGTTCCAGATCTGTCGCCAGGGCAATGTGGAGCTTTGGCAGGGCGACTTCTTCCACTTCCATATCGAGCAGGCGGCGGAGATCGGCGCCTTCTACGACCGCGCCTCGCTGATCGCCCTGCCGCCGGCCACCCGCCAGCGCTACGCCTTTCATCTGGCCCAGCTGGTGCCGCCGGGCAGCCGTGGTCTGCTGATCAGCCTCGAGCGCGAGCCGGGTGATGAAGGCGGGCCGCCGTTCAGCGTGCTGCCCGACGAGATTCGCCGGCTGTTCACTCCCAACTTCCGAACCACCCTGCTGGCCCAGGGAGAGCCGGAGCCCGGCAGCGGCTTTCGAGAGAGCGCCTGGGCGCTGGTGCGTCGCGGACCGCTGGAGTAGCGCGGGCGTTTCCGGCCGGCAGTCTCAGCGCGCCAGCAGCTGCCCCAGGTCCGGGTCCCGGAAGGCGCGGTTCAGGCCGTCGGAGAGCAGGTCGTTGAGCATGCGAGTGTTGGTGTCGCGATCGGGACGCACGGCATAGCTCTGGGTGCGGCGCGAGGTGTAGGTGCCGGTGTAGGTGTTGCCGCCATTGCGCGCCTCGGCGATAAACACCGCCTCCAGGCGGGCCTCGTCGATCACGGCGCGGCTCTGGCCGCGCTCGTAACCCAGGTGGTCCAGGGTAAGGGTCAGGCTGGGGCGGTCCGCCGCGTCCTCGGTGGTGGGCGAGAAGCCCATGTCGCGTACCGCGCGTTCGGCCTCGCGCTGGAGGTGCGGCACCAGCTCATGGGCCTCGGCCGTGATGGTGGAGGTCGACATGGCGCTGCCGGTGCGGGTGCCGATCACCTCGCTGTCGCGGCCGTCCACGGCGATCACCGTGACCGCCTGGCCGCTGCCGGTGACCGGCACCTCGGCGCTGCGCTGGGGGCTGAGCTGCAGGTAGTGGGGGCTGGCGCAGGCGGTGAGCAGGCCGGCGGCGAGCAGGCCGGCCGCGAGGCGAGCGAAGAGGGAACCAAGGTGACGGCGGCGCTGCATGGGGGATCTCCCTCGGGCGACGGATGTGAAGGCGTTGGCTCGCGCAGTATATCCCCCTTTACCGGGTCCCGGAATTCCCCGGGCAGGGGCCGTGCCTCAACGGTACACTTCAGGCATGCTTTCCGGGTAAACGCCCGCTGGAGAGACGCGATGATTCGTCCCGCCGTCCCGCAAGAGATTCCGCTGCTGGCCGATATCTGGCTGCGCGCCTCCTGTCGGGCTCACGATTTTCTTCCCGCGGCGTTCTGGGAGTCACACCACGACGCCATGCTCCATGAGCATCTGCCCGCGGCCGACGAGCTGCTGGTGCTGGAGGTGGAGGGGCGCCTGATCGGCTTTGCCGCTCTCAACGGGGAGACGCTCGAGGCGCTGTTCATCGACCCCGAGGTGCAGAGCTACGGCCACGGTTCGCGGCTGATGGCCGAGGCCATGGCCCGCCACCAGCGCTTGACCCTCTGCGTCTACTCCCGCAACGTGCGGGCGGTCTCCTTCTATCGCCGCCTGGGGTTTCAGATTGCCGGAGAGCGCACCGAGCCGCTCACCGGCGAGGCGGAGACCCTGATGGTCTGGTCGCGCTGAGCCTCAGGCGGCGCTGGCCAGGGGCGTCAGCGCCTCGCGGCGCGAGGCGTCGGGAAAGCGGTGCCAGCGCCTGGGAATGGCGTAGAGCCGCTGCCCCCGGGCAAGGCCCAGGCGCTCGTAGTCGGCGTGGCGAACGGTGGCCAGCCAGGGCTCGCCCAGCCAGTCCGCGGCCAGCTCCACGCGCACCTCGGCCCCCACCGGGGAGGTGGCGGTCACCGTCATCGGCAGATGGGCCTCGGGCGTGGGGGCGGTGGCCAGGCGCACCTCGTGGGGGCGCAGCAGCAGCTCTTCCGGGCCGTCGGGCAGCGCCACCGAGAGGCGCGCCTCGCCGCAGGTGAGGGTGCCGCCGCGCACTTCCCCCTCCAGATGGTTCACATCCCCCAGGAACTCGAACACGAAGCGGTTGGCCGGCGCCCGGTAGACCGCGTCCGGGGTGTCGATCTGCTCGATGCGCCCGTTGCTCATCACCGCCACGCGATCGGAGAGCTCCAGGGCCTCCTCCTGGTCGTGGGTCACGAAGAGGCTGGTGAAGCCCAGCTCGTCGTGGAGGTGGCGCAGCCAGCGGCGCAGCTCCTGGCGCACCTTGGCGTCCAGCGCCCCGAAGGGCTCGTCGAGCAGCAGCACGTCGGGGCGCAGGGCCAGCGCCCGGGCCAGGGAGACCCGCTGCTGCTGGCCACCGGAGAGCTGGGCCGGATAGCGGTGGGCCAGCTGCTCGAGCTGCACCATCTCCAGCAGGCGGTGAACCCGGGCGCGGATCTCGCCGCTGGTGGGGCGGTTCCTGCGCGGCAGCACGGTAAGGCCGAAGGCGACGTTGTCGAACACCGTCATGTGGCGAAACAGCGCATAGTGCTGGAAGACGAAGCCGATGCGCCGGTCGCGCACGTGCACGTTGGTGACGTCGCGCTCGCCGAAGAGGATGCGCGCGCCGCTGTCCGGGTCGGCGTGCTCGAGGCCGGCGATGATGCGCAGCAGGGTGGTCTTGCCCGACCCCGAGGGGCCCAGCAGGCCGACCAGCTCGCCGTCCTGGATGTCGAGGTTCACCGGCTCCAGCGCCTGGGTGCGATGGCGCCCGCCGCCGAAGTGCTTGCCGATATTGTGCAGACGAATGCTCATGAATGGGCCTCCTGGCGCGCGGCGCGCCATTCCAGCGTGGCCTTGGCGGCCAGGGTGAGCAGGGCGATCAGCGCCAGCAGCGATGCGCTGGCGAAGGCCCCCACGGTGTTGTAGTCCTGATAGAGCTGCTCCAGGTGCAGCGGCAGGGTGTTGGTCTGGCCGCGGATGGCCCCGGAGACCACCGAGACGGCGCCGAACTCGCCCACCGCCCGGGCGTTGGTGAGGATCACCCCGTAGAGCAGCGCCCAGCGGATATTGGGCAGGGTGACCCGGCGGAAGATGGTCCAGCCCGGCGCGCCCAGGGTCACGGCGGCCTCCTCCTCCCGGGAGCCCTGGGCCTGCATCAGCGGGATCAGCTCCCGGGCCACGAAGGGGCAGGTGACGAAGATGGTGACCAGCAGGATGCCCGGCCAGGCGAACATCAGCTGGATGTCGTGGCCGTCGAGCCAGCCGCCCAGCCAGCCGTTGCGCCCGTAGAGCAGCAGGTAGACCAGGCCCGCCACCACCGGCGAGACCGCGAAGGGGATATCGATCAGGGTCTGCAGCACGCGCCGGCCGGGGAAGGAGAAGCGGGTCACCAGCCAGGCCAGGGCCACGCCGAACACCAGGCAGACCGGGATGGTCAGCGCCGTGATGAAGAGCGTCAGGCCGATGGCGCGCAGGGTGTAGTGGTCGCTGACATTGCTCCAGAAGACCCCCACCCCCTGGGCGAAGGCCTGGGCGAAGATCGCCACCAGCGGCAGCAGCAGGAAGAGCGCGGCCAGCAGCAGGGCCGCGGCGATCAGGGTGCGGC
>PUOM01000149.1 GCA_003552795.1 Halomonas sp.
CCGCCCATGCCGGCAGCCGCGAGGCGCTCACGGCAACGCTGCGCCGGGTGGTGCGCATCGCCGTGGTGCCCACGTATCGCCGCGCCGGGCTGGGTCGGCGGCTGATCGAGGTGGAGGCCGAGCAGGCGCACCGGGACGGTATCGACCTGCTGGGGTCGAGCTTCGGCGCCGAGCCCGAATTGATTGTCTTCTGGCAGTCGCTGGGCTTCGTGACGCTGCGTCTGGGGCTGACCCGGGAGACCGCCACCGGAGAGCACGCGGTGATGGTGGGGCGGCCGCTGAACGAGCGCGGCGAGGCGCTGGTGAAGACGCTTGCTGCGCGCTTCCAGCGCGCCCTGCCGGGCCTGCTGGCCTTCGAGCTGCGCGAACTGGAGCCCGAGGTCGCCGCCGCCCTGCTGGCGGAGGGGGAGGAGCCGGCAGCGGACGCTCATGATCGCCGCGACCTGGAAGACGTCGCCTTCGGCCATCGAGAGCCCGCCCTGGCACGCCCGGCGCTGCAGGCGCTGGTGCGCCACGCCCTGGCCCGCGGCGTGCCGGCAAGCGATGCCTCGCTCTGCCTGCTGGTGGCCTGGGGGTTTCAGGGCGCGAGCGCCGAGCGGCTGGCCGCCCGGCTCGGCGTCTCGGGGCGCCGGGAGGCCACCGTCCGGCTGCGCCAGGCCGCGGCGGCGCTGCTTGAGGCCGTGTAGGCCGCTCATGGCAAGGGGCGCCGGGGATAAACCGAAGAGGGGGTCCGTGGACCAGGGATGGTCGAGGTAGCCCCCAGGGAGGGGTTTATGGCGCCCTCTCGCAGGTTTGTCGCCGGATCAGCCCCGATGTTATGACATCGCGGCAGCTTCCCCTGCCAGCAACGGCTGAGTAAGGTAGGCCGGTTATCGCAGAGCAGGCATCTCATGAACGAACATCTCGAACGGCTCGAGCCGCAGCCGCTGTGGCGTCACTTCCGCACCCTTTGCAACACGCCGCGCCCCTCAGGGCACGAGGCGGCGCTGGTGGCGCGTCTCGAGCAGTGGGCCGATGGGCAGGGACTCGCCCACGACCGCGACGCCTTCGGCAACCTGCGCCTGCGCAAGGCGGCCACGCCGGGCTGCGAGGATGCGCCGGGGGTGATCCTCCAGGCGCATCTGGACATGGTGCCCCAGGCCAATGCCGGCTCCACCCACGATTTCACCCGGGACCCCATCCGTACCCGCATCGGCGACGACGGCTGGCTGCGCGCCACTGATACGACGCTTGGGGCCGATAACGGCCTGGGGGTGGCCGCGGCCCTGGCCATCCTCGAGGACGACACCTTGACCCACGGCCCGCTGGAGGCGCTCTTCACCCTGGCGGAGGAGACCTCCATGGGCGGTGCGCTGAACCTGGCCGAGGGCTGGCTGGAAGGGCAGCGGCTGCTCAATCTGGACTCCGAGGATCGCGGCGAGGTCTACATCGGCTGCGCCGGCGGCGCCGACGTGGTGGTGGAGGCGCAGCTGCCCACTGCGCCCCTGGGCGATAACGAGGCTGCGGTTCGGCTCTCGCTGACCGGACTGCGGGGCGGTCACTCCGGCATGGATATCCACAAGGGGTTGGGCAACGCCAACCGGCTGCTGGTGCGGGTACTGCGCGCCCTGGAGGGCAGCGAGGTGCGTCTGGTGGACTACCAGGGCGGCACCCTGCGCAATGCCCTGCCGCGGGAGGCTGTCGCCACTCTGGCGCTGTCCGCGGATCAGCGTGAAACCGCCGGGGCCCGGATAGCAGAACTGGAGACGGAGCTGCGCGCCGAGCTGGCCGGCGTCGATGAGGGGCTGGTGCTGACGCTCGAGGCGTCGGACGCCGCCGAGGCGCTGACCGCTCAGGCCAGCCGTCTGCTGGTGGCGGCGTTGCACGCGGCGCCCTGCGGAGTGGAGCGCATGAGCAGTGCGGTGCCGGGGGTGGTCGAGACCTCCAACAACCTCGGCGTGATCAGCCTGGAGGCGGGGCGCTTCCACCTCTGCGCCCTGGTGCGCTCGCTGCGCGACAGCGCCACGGCGGACCTGGCCGAGCGCTTCGCGGCGCTGTTCGAGCTGATTGGCGCCCGGGTAAGGGTGGAGAACGCCTACCCGGGCTGGACGCCCCAGCCCGGCAGCGATCTGCTGGCGCGCTTCTGCCGCCTGCATCGTGCCACGCTGGGCGGTGAGCCGGCGGTCAAGGTGATTCACGCGGGGCTGGAGTGCGGCATCCTCGGCGGCAAGTACCCGCACCTGGAGATGATCTCCTTCGGGCCGCTGATTCGCGGCGCCCACTCTCCGGACGAGCGCGTCGAGATCGCCTCGGTGGCAGAGTTCTGGGAGCTGCTGCGCGCCCTGGTGGAGGATCTGGGCCGCTGAAGGGGGGGCATGAACGACGACACCGCCCGCGGGCGGTGTCGTCGTTACCATTTCGATGCATCGACAGACGTGGCTCAGCCAAGGTAGGCGTTAAGCATCCAGGCGGTTTTCTCCTGCTCGCGGATATAGTCGCCGGCCTGGGCGGCGGTGCCCTCGTCATCGGCGTCGGAGGCCAGCGAGAGCAGCTCGCGCTGCAGCTCGATCAGGGTCTGGAAGCCTTTCAGGGTGCCGCGTACGCAGGCCTCGCCGTCGGTGACGTTCTTCTCCTCGGCGATGCGCGACATGGTCACGTAGTCGCTGTAGGCGTGAACCGGCTGGTGGCCCAGGGTCAGAATGCGCTCGGCCACTTCGTCCACCTTGGTCAGCAGGTCAGTATAGAGCTCCTCGAACTTGGCGTGCAGCTCGAAGAACTGCGGGCCCTTCACGTTCCAGTGGTAGCCGCGCACGTTCATGTAGAAGATCTGGTAGTTGGCCAGCAGCTCGTTGAGCTTCTCGGCCAGCTGGCTGGCGCTGCCCTCGTGCAGGCCGATGGTGTTGGTGTTGCTCATGCGAATGCCTCCTGGGTCGCGATGGGAAAACGAATGCTGGGGACAGTGTAACCCGACGCCGAGGCGGCGGCAGAGCCAAGGATGACCATGGCCCCTATAGTCGATACCCATGGTATGCCGGTGGCTGACGCGGGGTTCAAGCGGGCCGGCTCAACGCCGCGCTGTGGCGAAGAGTCTCACCGCACTCTCGGCGCGGTCGGCCAGCAGCTCGGCGCAGCGCTCCAGGGCCTCGTCCAGTGTCATGGGGCCGTCGGCCAGGGCGAAGGCGGCGGTGACCCCCTCATCCAAGGCGGCTTGCCAGCCGGGGGCCAGGCGGCCGGCCAGGGCCACCACCGGCACGCCGCGAGCGCGGGCGGCGCGGGCAACGCCCACGGGTGTCTTGCCGGCCAGACTCTGGCCGTCGAGCTGCCCCTCGCCGGTGATCACCAGATCGGCCTCGGTCAGCAGCGCCTCGACGCCGGCCTGGGCCATGATCAACTCGATACCGGGGCGCAGTTCGGCACCCAGGAAGGCGCGGGCGGCGAAGCCCATGCCGCCCGCGGCGCCGGCGCCTGGCAGGTCGCGGTGCTCCTCACCCAGCGCCGCGGCGGTTACCTCGGCGAAGCGTGCCAGTGCGGCGTCCAGCCGGGCGACGTCGTCCGGGGTAGCGCCCTTCTGGGGGCCGAACACGGCGCTGGCGCCGCGGGCTCCCAGAAGGGGGTTGTCCACGTCCACCGCGGACTCCACCTGAAGATCGGCCAGGCGCGGATCCAGCCCCGCCAGGTCGAGCTCGGCCAGGTCGGCCAGTGCGGCGCCGCCGGGAGGCAGGTCGCCGCCATCGGCGCCGCGCAGCCGGGCGCCCAGTGCCACCAGCATGCCGGCGCCGCCGTCGTTGGTGGCGCTGCCGCCCAGGGTCAGCAGCAGCCGTTCGGCGCCGGCATTCAGGGCCTCGCGGATCAGCTCGCCCACCCCATGGGTGGTGCTGTGCAGGGCGGTTCGCTCGGCCGGGACCAGGGCCTGGATGCCGCTGGCCTCGGCCAGCTCCACGAAGGCGGTGCGGCGCGCGGCCAGCCAGCCCCAGTGGGCACGGGCGGGGCGACCGAGGGCATCCTGCACGGTAGCGGTGCGGCGCTCGGCGCCGGTGGCGGCCAGCAGGGCTTCCAGGCTGCCCTCGCCGCCGTCGGCCAGGGGGCACTCGATCGACTCGATATCCTCCCCCAGGCGGCGGATGCCGCAGGCGATGGCGCGGGCGGCGGCCGGGGCAGGCAGGGCGTCCTTGAAACTATCCGGGCAGATAAGGATCTTCATGGTGGCTCGCGGCAGTGGGGAGTTTCCAGCTTAGCGCCGAGATGCGGCGAGCTGAAGCACCGGCGTTCCCTCTGTGCAGACCGGTGCGTACACTGCCCTCAGTTCACCCATGGGAGAAAGGCTATGCGCCTCTGGCGGTTGCCCTGCGTGCTGGTAACAGTGCTGTTACTGGCCGGATGCCAGACCCCCCCCTCCACGCTGCCGGTGTCGGAACCGGGCCCCGCGGCGGAGTGCCGCTGGTCGGTCGGCGACCGGGCGGCCCAGCCGCTGATGCGTGCCGCCGTGGATGCCCTGGAGAGCGAGGGGTTCCTGATTCGCCATACCGACCTGGCGCTGGGACTGGTGAGCGCCGAGCGCACCCGCGTCCTGCCCGGCTATGGCGATCGCCACGACGGCTGGGGAGCCCGCGGCATGTTCGGCGGCATCGGCATCGGCGGCGGCCGGGGCGGGGTGAGCAGCGGGGTGATGGTCGGCTTCGGCGGTGTGGGCAGTATGGCCCACGATGCGACCCGGCTGGAGCGGGTCTCGCTGCTGGCGGGAAGTGACGAGGTGCGGGTGAGTCGCGATATTCAGGTGATCGACTGGCGTGGTGAGCTGGCCGAGTCTCGCAGCGCCAGCACCGCCGAGTTCTGCCAGCGACTGCGCGCCGCCATCGAGTCGGGAGGTGGGCAATGAGTCGCCTGGTGCCAACCCTGCTGCTTGTCGTCCTGCTGGCTGGCTGCGCCGCCACCCCCGGCAGCGAGCCGCCTCGGGAGCTGGATTTCGCCTATGCGCCGGAGGAGACCCTGCGGGCCTCTGCCCAGGTGCTGATGGCCAACGGCTATGTGGTGCGCCACGCCGATGCCGACCTGGGTCGCCTGGAGGCGGTCTTCTCTCGCTGGCCCGGCTACCGGGTGCTGGTAGAGGTCTCCGGCGACGGTGACCAGAGTCGCGTGAGCCTCACGGCCAGCCGGGGCGGCCGGGCGCTGCCCCCGCAGACCCTGGATCGCCTGCTGGTGGAGATGCAGGACCAGCTCGGCATGTGGCGCTGATCCCTCCTGCTGCGCATCAACCTCCGCAAGGTATAAGGCTGAACAACGAGAGAGACGTCATGTTCGATCATCTGCGACGACCCCTTGGCCTCGCCGCCACGGCGCTGCTGTGCCTGGCCATGAGCGGCCTGGCCCAGGCCCACCCCCATGGCTGGATTGATCTGCGCATGCGCCTGGTGGTGGACGACGAGGGCCAGCTCACCGGCCTTCACCAGTCCTGGCGCATGGACCCCTTCTACAGCCTGGTGGTCATGGAAGAGCTGGGCCAGGCGAGCGGCGAGGGGGGGATGGATGCCGCTCTGGACCAGCTGGGCAGCGAGATTCGCGACAATCTGGTGGCCTACGGCTACTACACCGAGCTGCACCTGGAAGGTGACAAGCTGGGTTTCGATGAGGTCAGCGAGTATACCGTGCTGGAGCGGGGCGGACGGGTCGAGTTCATCTTCCTGCTGCCCCTGAGCGAGCCGCAGCCGCTGGTCGGCCAGACGCTGCACTACCAGGTCTTCGATCCCACCTACTACATCGAGATAGTGCACGAAGAGGAAGGCCAGATGCCGGCGGATGATGCCCTGAGGGTTGGGGGTGAGCTCGAGTGCGAGACCCATATCACGCCCGCTGACCCCGACCCGGAAATGGTGATGCGCGCTGCCATGCTGGACGTGACCGACGAGGCCGAGCCGGGGCTGGGTCGCCACTTTGCTGAAACCGGAGAGGTGACATGCCGGTAACGGTCAGACGCTTGATATGGCTGTCGGGTGCTCTGCTGCTCGCCCTGCTGGCCTGGCAGCTGGTGCTGCAGGAAGCGCTGCAGGGCCTCAGCTTTCAGCTGGTGGCCTGGCAGCGTGACTTTCATCGTGCCCTGACCCTGGCCATCAGCGAATTCTCGGGGACCCCGTCGGCCACCGCCTGGTGGGCCCTGCTGGGTATCAGCTTCGGCTACGGGGTCTTCCACGCCGCGGGGCCGGGCCACGGCAAGGCGGTGCTCTCGACCTACCTGATCTCCCAGGGCGGTGCTCGGCGCCGCGCGCTGGGGCTCTCCTTTGCCGCCTCGCTGCTCCAGGGGCTGGTGGCCATCGCCCTGGTGGTGGTGCTGGTGCACGGCCTGGGCTGGTTGACTCGTCAGGCCATGGGCAGCGTGGTGTGGGTGGAGCAGGCCAGCTTCGCGATGGTGGCGCTGCTGGGGGCGTGGCTCTGCCTGCGGGCGATCCGTCAGCTGCGCCGTCGGCCGGCACCGGTGGAGCAGGCGGCTGCCAGCCATTCTCACAGCCACACCCATGGCCATCACCACGACCATCACCACGGCCATGACTGCTGCGGCGGGCACCATCACGTGGATCCCGAGCGGGCCGGAGACTGGCGCACCGCTCTGGCCACGGTGGTGGCCATCGGCATCCGCCCCTGCACCGGCGCGTTGTTCCTGCTGATCCTGACCTGGCGGATGGACCTGACCGC
>PUOM01000239.1 GCA_003552795.1 Halomonas sp.
CAACTGTGCCGCCACCCGCCACGCCCACTTCACCCTGGACGGTTCAGGCCCCGCGGCACTGCCGGCGCCGAAGCTGGAGGATTGGCCGGCGATCACCCGCGAGGCGGGGGACAACGTCAAGCGCGTCGACCTCGACAGCGTGACCCCGGAGGAGGTGCAGACCTGGCAGCCCGGCGACACCCTGCTGCTCAACGGCAAGCTGCTCACCGGCCGCGACGCTGCCCACAAGCGAATGGTGGACATGATCGCCAAGGGCGAGCCGCTGCCCGTCGACATGAAGGGGCGCTTCATCTACTACGTGGGTCCGGTGGACCCGGTGGGAGACGAGGTGGTTGGCCCGGCCGGTCCCACCACCGCCACCCGCATGGACAAGTTCACCCGTACCATGCTTGAAGAGACCGGCCTGCTGGGCATGGTCGGCAAGGCCGAGCGTGGCCCGGCCGCCATCGAGGCGATCCGCGACAACAAGGCGGTCTATCTGATGGCCGTGGGTGGCTCCGCCTATCTGGTGGCCCAGGCGATCAAGAAGTCCCGGGTGGTGGGTTTCGAGGATCTGGGCATGGAGGCCATCTACGAGTTCGAGGTGGAGGACATGCCGGTGACCGTGGCCGTGGACAGCCAGGGCACCTCGGTTCACCAGACCGGGCCGGCCAAGTGGAAGGAGATCATCGCCGAGCGCGTGTGATCGCCGCTCCCGGCGTCGGCAAGCGGCCCCGCCATCTGGCGGGGCCGCTTGCCTTTGGGTATGCTGTACTACTCTGTTTTTTCAGGGAGAGAGCATGACTTCCTGGCTATTCGGCCTGGCCATCTTCCTCATCCACGTGCTGGGCTTCGTGTCGGCGGTGTTGGCGCTTCTTTCGAGCCGCACCTCCCAGGGTGCCATCGCCTGGATTCTCTCCCTGATCACGCTGCCCTATTTGGCGGTGCCCGCCTACTGGATCTTCGGTCAGCCGCGCTTCTACGGCTACGTTTCCGCACGCGGCGAACGCGATACCGTGTTGCGGCGCGTGCTGGTCCGCTATCGCGAACAGCTCGAGCCCTATGTGGCGGGTACCCGCGACCCCGATGTGCGTGCCGTGGAGCAGCTGGCGATGATGCCGATGACCAGCGGCAACCGCGCCGAGCTGCTGATCGACGGGGAGGCCACCTTCGACAGTCTCTTCGATGGCATCGAGCGCGCCGAGGAGTACATCCTCATCCAGTTCTTCATCGTGAGGAACGATGCGCTGGGTACCGAACTCAAGCAGCGCCTGCAGCGGGCCGCCGAGCGCGGGGTGCGGGTCTACTTTCTCTACGACGAGGTGGGCAGCCACAAGCTCAACGAGGGCTATCTACGCGACCTCGCCAGCAGTGGGGCGGAGGTGAGTGCCTTTCGCTCGTCGCGGGGTTTTCGTCATCGCTTCCAGCTCAACTTCCGCAACCACCGCAAGGTGCTGGTCGTGGATGGCCGGGAAGGGTGGCTGGGGGGCTTCAACGTCGGGGTGGAGTATCTGGGGCAGGGCCGCCACGGCGCCTGGCGGGATACTCACCTCAAGCTGACCGGACCCAGTGCGCTGGGCCTGCAGGAGGCCTTCTGGGAGGATTGGCACTGGGCCACCGGCGAGGTGATCTCTCTCTCCTGGGCCCCGCAGCTGGCCTGCGAGGAGTGCCACAAGGTGGTCATCGTGCCCTCGGGGCCGGCGGACCGTCAGGAGACCGCAAGCCTGCTCGTCCAGCACGCCATTCACAGCGCCCGGGAGCGTTTCTGGGTCACCAGCCCCTACTTCGTGCCGGATCTCGGCGTCCAGGACGCCCTGCGTCTGGCCGCCATGCGTGGCGTCGACGTGCGCATCATGATCCCGGAGCGTCCCGATCATCTGCTGGTGTTCCTGTCGGCCTTCTCCTTCCTGCCCGACATGCTCAGGGCAGGAGTGAAGGTCTACCGCTACCAGCCCGGCTTCTTGCACCAGAAGGTGATGCTGATCGATGACTCGGCGGCCAGCGTCGGCACCGTCAACCTCGACAATCGCTCCTTCCGTCTCAATTTCGAGATCACCGCCTTCCTGCCGGACCGCCATTTTGCCGCTCAGGTGCGGCTGATGCTGGAGCAGGACTTCGCCAGCTGCCGGCGAGTCAACCTCGACGAGATCACCTCGCGCTCGCTGTGGCGCAAGCTGGTCTCGCGGGCCGCCTACCTGCTGTCCCCCATCCAGTGATATATTATCATTTCACGATGGCCGCTGCGGCGGCCACCCTGCCATCCGCGGACCGGGAGTCACGGTGAACATCGAGACCAAGTGGCTGGAAGATTTCGTTGCTCTGGCCAACACCCGCAGCTTTTCCGCCTCGGCGAGGCAGCGCCACGTCACTCAGCCCGCCTTCAGCCGCCGCATTCGCGCCCTGGAACAGACCGTGGGCGCGACCCTGGTGGATCGCTCTACCACGCCGGTGGATCTCACCCCGGAGGGGCAGCTGTTTCTGGTCACTGCCCGCAATCTGGTGGAGCAGCTCAACGAGAGCCTGGGGCATCTGAGGGGGCTGGCCATCGCCAACGAGGCGCTGGATATCGTCGCCGCTCACTCCTTGGCGCTGAGCTTCTTTCCCCAATGGATTTCGCGCCTTCAGCAGGGCATAGGTGAGCTGCCCACCCGCCTGGTGGCCATGAACGTGGGGGAGGCGATCCACGTGCTCAGGGAGGGCAAGTGCGACCTGATGCTGGCCTACTACGATCCCTATGCCAGCATGCAGCTCGACCCGGAAGTCTTTCCCTCCTTCTCCATCGGCCAGGTGAAGATGCTGCCGGTCAGCCTGCCCGATGCAGAGGGGCGGCCGCGCTTTCCGCTGGAGGGGAGCGAGTCGATTCCCTATCTCGCCTATACCCAGGGGGCCTTCCTGGGCAGCAGCGTGCGCATGCTGCTCAAGAACGATGCCCTGCGGCTGCGCCTGCGCACCGTCTACGAGACCGCCATGGCCGAGGGGCTCAAGGGCATGGTGCTGCAGGGCATCGGACTGGCCTGGATTCCCGACTTCTGCATCCGCGAGGAGCTCAAGAGCGGGCGCCTGGTGCGGGCCGGAGGCGAGGAGTGGGATGTCCCCCTGGAGATTCGTCTCCACCGCTGCTCCCTGGTTCACAAGCCCGGCGTCGAGAAGCTGTGGCGGCAGATGCAGAAGTTGCCGCGAGACTTCCTCCAGGCGTGACTATCCGGCAGGCCGGATAATCGCTACCCGCGGCTGCCACCGAAATCGGCGGGCAGGCCCAAGAAATCCTGGATGATGAAGAAGTGGTCCTCGAAAAGCGCCTCTGGATCGAGGTCGGCCAGCGCCACCCAGCGGGCGTGGTCGCCGCCCTTCACCGGCTTGAGGCGCGGCAGCTGCTGGTCGGGGGTCAGGGCGAAATAGAAGGCCTCCGCCAGGGTTCGGCCCCGCCAGCTGCGATGGGGTTCGTCGAACAGCCGCTGGCCGCGCAGCGACCCCTTCAGCACCGGTTCAGGCACCTTGAGGCGAATCCGCTCGCGCAGCTCACGGAGGCAGGCGTCCAGCAGCCGCTCGTGGGAGTTGATGAAGCCACCGGGAAGGGCGAGCAGACCCTTGCCGGGCGCCGAGGTGCGGCGTACCAGCAGCACATGTCCCGATTGCACCACTACCGCGTTCACCGTCACGAAGATGGGAGGGTAGGGCGCCTGAGCCCAGGCGCTGCGATACTGATCGAGCAGACGCTGCTCCTCGCTCAGCTGCCGGTAGTGGTCCCCGGCGCAGAAGTCCCGCACGGCGCTGACCACGCCCGGCGGCAGGTCATGGGAGGCCCCGGTGGTCAGGTAGTCGTCGGCGGAGGAGGCGGAGCGAAACAGCCGTTCGCGGATCTGGCTGGCCGAGATGCCCTCCACCAGCGGTACGCTCACCGACTCCCACTGGGGAAACAGCGTCAGATAGTAGCTCGACTGGCCGCGACTGGCGCCGATCAGGCCGATACGCGGCAGCCGCGCCCCCAGGGGGCTGGCGATGTCGCGCACCTTGCGCTGCACATCCCGCACCCAGACATCGTTGTTGTAGAGGGCGTCGAGCAACGGCACCACGGCAAGGCGAGCGTTTTCCTCATCGTCGAAGGCGCCGCGCAGCATGGCGCGCCGCTCGTTGAAATGCCAGGGGTTGCGCAGCGAGCGCGCCTGCCAGGAGGAGCCCACCAGCACGATCACCTGTCGGGCGCGCTTGAGCGCCTCGTGGATCACCGCCAGGTGGCCCAGATGGGGCGGCTGGAAGCGGCCGATGAACACCAGGCAGTCGAAGTCGAAGGCGTCGCGGTCGGTGTCCGGGCAGGCGGGCATGGCGTTTCCTGAGGAGGGAGTGGGCGGCGGCGCGCCCATTATGGTGATCCCGTCAGGGCCATGCAATGCGCCGCGGGGCAGCATGGCGCTCTCCATTCGCGTATCCTGACGCAACACAGGGATGCGGGAAATACGATGCTCAAACTCAACCGACTGTCACCTTCTGCGCTCCGGGTCAGCGTGCTCTTCTGGTGGAACGTGACCCAGGGAGCGATTCGGCTGTGGCTGGAACGCAACGCCTTCAGCTATGCGGGGTCGCTGGCCTTCTATACGCTCTTTTCGCTGGCCCCCACCATGATCATCGCGGTCACCGTGATCGGCCTGGTGCTGGGAGAGGAGGCCGCCCAGGGCCAGATCGTCGCCCAGCTCCAGGACACCATGGGTCACGATGCCGCCGCGGCCATCGAACAGGCGGTTGCCCAGTCGCGTATCGAGGAGTCGGGCCTGCTGCCCACCCTGCTGGGCTTTGGTGCCCTGCTGGTGGGGGCGACCACGGTCTTCGCCCAGATGCAGTTCTCGCTCAACACCCTCTGGGGGGTCACCGCTCGCCCCAGCGCCAACAGCGCCCTGGTGTTCATCAAGAACCGCCTGCTCTCGCTCACCGTGGTGCTCTCCATCGGCTTTATCCTGCTGGTCTCTCTGGTGCTGGGCGTACTGGTGCGGGCCATGCTGCAGGCCGCCGATGAGCTGCTGCCCTTCGTGGGCCTTCTGACCACCGGCGCCGAGTTTCTCGTCTCCCTGCTGGTGATTGCCGTGCTCTTTGCCACCATCTTCAAGGTGCTGCCCGATGTCGTGCTGCGCTGGCAGGATGTGCTGGTAGGTGCCGCGGTTACGGCGGTGCTGTTTTCGGTGGGCCGCTCGGCGATCGCCTTCTACCTCTCTCACACCGCCACCGCCTCCACCTATGGCGCCGCGGGATCGGTGGTGATGATCCTGCTGTGGGTCTACTACTCGTCTCTCATTCTCCTGTTCGGAGCGGCCTTTACGCGGTGTCATCTGCTCGAGCAGGGTCGCCCCCTGGTGCCGCGCAACAGTGCCGTGGTGGTCAAGCGCGAGCTGATGGATAGCCGGCACGACGACGCCTGAGGTTGCCGCAAACCGGCAAGGCCGGCATGCGCCGGCCTTGTGTCCCTTCGGGGTACCGCCCTGCGACTTCAGCCTCGTCCGAAGCGCTCCCGGGCCATGGCATCGGCGATGAGCGTCGGGCTGACCTCCTCGCGTGCGGCGCGGGCGAAGAGCTTGTCCAGGGTGGCGCCGACGCCCTCGATATGGGCCATAACCGATGACCGGTCATAGTCGTCGCGACGCTGCCAGGCGATCTCGATGACGCCGCCGGCGTTGGCCACGTAGTCCGGCGTGTAGAGGATACCGCGGGCCATCAGTCGTTCGGCGATGTCCGGTGCGGCCAGCTGGTTGTTGGCGGCGCCGCAGACCACCTTGGCTCGCAGCCTGTCCACCACGGCATCGGTGAGTACGGCACCCATGGCACAGGGCGCGAAGAGATCCACCTCGGCGTCGAAGATCGCCTCCGGCGCCACCGTCTCGGCCCCGAGCGTCTCGGCCAGATGCGCGAGCGCTTCCCGGTTGACGTCGGTAAGCACCAGCCGGGCGCCGGCCGCATGCAGGTGGCGGGCCAGGTGGGCACCCACATGGCCGACGCCCTGGATCGCGACCCTGAGCCCCTCGAGATCATCGCGCCCCAGGCCGTGGCGCACTGCGCTCTTCAACGCGCAGAAGACGCCCCAGGCGGTGAAGGGCGAGGGGTCGCCGGACTCGCCGCTGGCCCGGCGCAGGCCGCCCACGTGAGCCGTCTCGCTGGCGATCATCTGCATGTCCGCCTCGCTGGAGCCCGAGTCCTCCGCGGTGATGTAGGCGCCGCCCAGGGACTCGACCAGTCGCCCCATGGCGCGCAGCAGAGCCGGCGTCTTCTCGGTGCGCGGGTCGGCGATGATCACCGCCTTGCCGCCACCCAGGGGGAGGTCCGCGATGGCAGACTTGTAGCTCATGCCCCGGGAGAGGCGCAGCACATCGGTGAGGGCGGCCTCCTCGTTGGCGTAGGGGTAGATCCGCAGCCCGCCCAGCGCGGGGCCGCGATGCGTGTCATGGATGGCGATGATGGCACGCAGACCGCTTTCGGCATCGCTGCCGAAGACGAGCTGCTGGTGGTGGTCGAATTCCGGATGTGCAAAGACCGGCATGGCGTGTCACTCCCTCGTGAGGATTGTCGTTATGAGATAGTGCCCGGGTAGGGCAGGCGCCCCCATCATCGGCTTGTGGCCGGCATGGCGGAGCTACTCCAAGACTAGAGTATCGCCGTGATGCGGGGAAGTGCG
>PUOM01000257.1 GCA_003552795.1 Halomonas sp.
ACCGCCGGTGCCGCGCTGGCCGCTGCCGCTGAGGCTATCGGCGAAGTCGTCCACCACCTCGAGCTCGGCCTGCACCACCGGGACCAGCAGGTACTGGGCCAGACGCTCGAAGGGGGCGAGGGTGAAGTCGTCCTGGCCGCGATTCCATACCGAGATCATCAGTTCGCCCTGGTAGTCGGAGTCGATCAGCCCCACCAGGTTGCCGAGCACGATGCCGTGCTTGTGGCCGAGTCCCGAGCGGGGCAGGATCAGGCCGGCAAGTCTCGGATCGGCGATATGGATGGCCAGGCCCGTGCGCACCAGCTCGCACTGGCCCGGGGCCAGGGTGAGCGGGGCATCGAGCAGGGCGCGCAGGTCCATGCCGGCGGAGCCGTCGGTGGCGTAGCGGGGCATGTAGTCGTGAAGGCGTTCGTCGAGGAGCTTCACTGCCAGGCGGGGCTTGACGTGGGGGTGGGGCATCGGCGGTACCTGAAAAGGGTGAAAGATGTTGTGTCGAAGGCTCAGCGGGTGGGGCGAGCGGCCAGCCGGGCCAGGGCGTGGCGCATCACGGCATCGGCCAGTTCGCGCTTGGGCTGGGGGGCCAGGTTCTCCTGGCCGTCGCCCCACAGCACCAGGGCGGCATTGTTGTCGCTGCCGAAGCCGAGGCCCTCGCGAGAGACATCGTTGGCGACGATCATGTCGAGCCCCTTGCGGGCAAGCTTGTCCCGGGCATAGCCCTCCAGGTCGCGGGTCTCGGCGGCGAAACCCACCACCAGGGGGCGGCTGGCCGTCGGCAGGGCAGCCACGCTGGCGATGATGTCGGGGTTCTGGATCAGGCGCAGCACCAGGCCCGCTTCGCCCTCGGTCTTCTTGAGCTTGTGCTCGGCGGCGCTTTCGGCTCGGTAGTCGGCCACCGCGGCGCAGCCGATAAAGATATCGCTGGCCGGTGCCAGCCGCGTCGCGACCTCGTGCATCTCCAGCGCCGTCTCCACCGTGATTCTCTCCACGCCCTCCGGGCAGGCCAGGGCGACCGGGCCGCTGATCAGCTGCACGCGAGCGCCCAGGGCGGCGGCGGCTTCGGCCAGGGCGTAGCCCATCTTGCCGGAGCTGTGGTTGGAGAGGTAGCGCACCGGGTCCAATGGTTCCCGGGTGGGCCCGGCGGTAATCGTCACGGTCAGGCCGGCCGCCTCGGAGGCGCCTGGCGCGGGGGTGGGTGCCGTCAGCAGCGCCTTGAGAATCGCTTCGGGCTCCAGCATGCGGCCCGGACCGACATCGCCGCAGGCCTGGTCGCCGCTGGCGGGTCCCAGCAGGTGCCAGCCGTCATCCATCAGCCGTGCGGCGTTGCGCCGGGTAGCGGGGTGGGCCCACATGGCCTGGTTCATGGCCGGGGCCATCACCTTCCTGGCCTCGCTGGCCAGGCAGAGAGTGGTCAGCAGGTCGTCGGCCATGCCGGCGGCCAGGCGCGCCATCAGGTCGGCGGTGGCCGGGGCGATGAGGATGGTGTCGGCCCAGCGGGCCAGCTCGATATGGCCCATGCCGGCCTCGGCTTCCGGGTCGAGCAGTGAGGTGCGCACGGGCTCCCCGGTCAGCGCCTGCAGCGTCAGGGGGGTAATAAAGGCCTGGGCGCCTTCGGTCATGACGACGCGGACCTCGCAGCCGGCCTGCTTGAGCAGGCGGGCGAGCATGGCGCTCTTGTAGGCGGCGATGCCGGCGCTGATGCCGAGCAGCACCTTGGGCCCGAGGCGTGACGGGGCGGGAAGCGATGACATGGGCGTAGTCCGAAGCGCGATTGTCAGCCGCCTACCTTACCACCCGCGCCGAATCTTGCGTAGGCGAGGGAGCGGCTACACTGGGGAGCAAAGGTGGCAGGGTGGCGGTGATGTCGATCAGGGACTGGCCGGAGGGGGAGCGCCCTCGGGAGAAACTGCTGGCGCTGGGGGCGGAGGCGCTGTCGGATGCGGAGCTGCTGGCGATCTTTCTCCGGGTGGGCGTGCGGGGGCGCTCGGCGGTGGATCTGGCCCGGGACCTGCTGCTGGAGTTTGGCGGCCTGCGTCAGCTGCTGGAGGCCGACCGCGAGCGCTTCTGCGCCGCTCGCGGCATGGGCAGCGCCAAGTATGTGCAGCTGCAGGCCACTCTGGAGCTGTCGCGACGCCACCTGGCCAGCCGGCTGGCGCGGGACGAGGCGCTCACCTCGCCGACCCTGGTGCGCGCCTACCTCTCCAGCCAGCTGCGTCATCTGGGGCACGAGGAGTTCGCCGCGCTCTTTCTCGACAGCCAGCACCGGGTCATACGCTACGAATCGCTGTTTCGGGGCACCCTGGACAGCGCCTCGGTCTACCCCCGTGAGGTGGCCCGGCGCGCCCTGGAGCTGGGGGCCGGCGCGATCATCTTCGCCCACAACCACCCCTCCGGCGTTGCCGAGCCCTCGGATGCCGACCGGCGCATCACCGATCGGCTGCGCGAGGCGCTCGGGCTCTTCGAGATCCGGGTGCTGGATCACTTCGTGGTGGGAGATGGCGAAGTGGTCTCGTTTGCCGAGCGGGGGTGGCTGTAGCCCGGTGGCGATGGCGATTTGTCGGGCGCTAGCGCTTCTTCGGACGCTTTGATAAGATGCGCGCCCGGCTGCGCTCGGTTCCCTGGAAGCAACGCCCAGGTTTCAGGGTTGCAAGCATGCTCTCCACCATCGGTTGGCCCTTCGCGGCGCCACCTGACGTTCCTGCTGGATCCCCGCTCCGCGCTTGCCCGGCGTGGCGGTCTCTGGTATAAAGTGCAGCCTTTGAATTCCCTTGGGTCAAATTTCACGGGATCTCCCGGTTTGCCCGACAGGTTTTGAACACTCAGGGTTCGCGCATCAGGCGACGAACACCTGGCCCAGCGGTTGGAGGCTCCAATGTCAAAAGTATGTCAGGTTACCGGCAAGCGCCCGGTGACTGGTAACAACGTTTCACACTCCCAGCGCAAGACCCGCCGCCGGTTCCTGCCGAACCTGCACTCCCACCGCTTCTGGGTGGAGTCCGAGAACCGCTTCGTCAAGCTGCGCGTCTCCACCAAGGGCATGCGTATCATCGACAAGCGCGGCATCGAGGCGGTGCTCAGCGACATGCGCAAGCGCGGCGACGCCGTCTAAGCGATTCGCTTTTCAGCGATCCATCTAATGGGAGCAAGCAGTCATGCGTGACAAGATCAAGCTGGTGTCCAGTGCCGGTACCGGCCACTTCTACACCACCGACAAGAACAAGCGGAACACCCCGGACAAGCTGGAGTTCAAGAAGTTTGACCCGGTTGTCCGCAAGCACGTGATGTACAAGGAAGCCAAGATCAAGTAGTCCCTGGTCTTCTTCCGCAGGTGT
This sequence comes from Halomonas sp., assembly GCA_003552795.1. Classification (GTDB taxonomy): domain Bacteria; phylum Pseudomonadota; class Gammaproteobacteria; order Pseudomonadales; family Halomonadaceae; genus Halomonas. Next base: position 3,330 of record PUOM01000257.1, read on the forward strand.
TCCAACCTGTCTGCCTGAACCCGGCTGATCGCTCAGCCGGGTTCAGGCGTTTGTGGAGGTCGCCGGTCGAGCCGAGCGAAAGCCCCGATGCCTGAACTGCCCGAAGTCGAGACGACCCGCCGCGGTATCGCCCCCCATGTTGAGGGGCGCGAGATCGGCGAGGTCATCGTGCGCCAGTCGCGCCTTAGGGTGCCGGTGCCGTCGGACCTGGCCGAGCGGCTGGTGGGGGCGCGCATTGGGACGCTCGCCCGTCGCGCCAAGTACCTGCTGGTGCCTCTTTCCGGCGGCGACTCCGCCGGCGGGACCCTGCTCTGGCACCTGGGCATGTCCGGCAGCCTGCGCATCGCCCGCCTCGGCGAGCTGCCGAAGAAACATGACCATCTGGACCTGGTCTTCGACGATGGCGCCATCCTGCGCTACCACGATCCGCGTCGTTTCGGCTTCGTGGACTGGCTGGCCGGCAGCGTCGAGCAGGACCCGCGCCTGGCACGCCTGGGTCCGGAGCCCCTGTCGGAGGCCTTCGACGGCGGGCGGCTGTTCGCGCTCTCCCGCGGCCGCCGCGTGGCGGTGAAGCCCTTTCTGATGGACAACGCCGTGGTGGTGGGGGTGGGCAACATCTACGCCAGCGAGGCGCTGTTCCTGGCCGGCATCGATCCGCGGCGCGCCGCCGGTCGCGTCAGTCGCGAGCGCTACGATCGCCTGGCCGCCGCCGCCCGGGAGGTGCTGGCCGCGGCCATCGCGCAGGGTGGCACCACCCTGCGCGACTTCGTCGGCGGCACCGGCGAGCCGGGCTACTTCAAGCAGCGTCTCAACGTCTACGGCCGCAACGGTCAGCCCTGTCGGCGCTGCGGCGCGGAGCTGCGCCTCGTCACCCTCGGGCAGCGGGCCAGCGTCTACTGTCCCCACTGCCAGACCTGATTCCTCGAGAGATTCTCATGACCCAGTCCTCCCTGCGCCTCAAGAAGCACGCCGATCGCCGTCTCAAGGCCGGCCATCTGTGGCTCTACTCCAACGAGATCGATACCGCCGCCACGCCGCTCAAGAGCCTCGAGCCGGGACAGCAGGTGGTGGTGGAGGCCGCCAACGGCAAAGCGCTGGGCGTGGCCTACGTCAATCCGAATTCGCTGATCTGTGCGCGACTGGTCTCCCGGGAGCCCAAGCAGGGACTCGACCGCTCGCTGCTGGTGCATCGCCTCAACCAGGCCCTGGCCCTGCGCCAGCGGCTGTTTGCCACCCCCTATTATCGCCTGGTCCACGGCGAGGGCGACCTGCTGCCGGGCCTGGTGATCGACCGCTTCGGCGACACCCTGGTGGTGCAGCTCAACACCGCCGGCATGCAGGCGGTGCTGCCCGAGCTGCTCGACGCCCTGGACAAGGTGCTCGCGCCGACCACGGTGGTGCTGCGCAACGACACCAGCGGCCGCCGCCAGGAGGGCCTCGAGCGCTACGTCGAGGTGGTCAAGGGCGAGGTGAGCGAGCCGGTGCTGCTGGAGGAGAACGGCGTTCAGTTCACCGCCCCGGTGCTCGACGGCCAGAAGACCGGCTGGTTCTATGACCACCGCGTCAACCGCGCCTGGCTCAACCAGTTCGTGGCCGGCAAGCGGGTGCTGGACCTGTTCAGCTACGTGGGCGGCTGGGGGGTGCAGGCCGCGGCCAGCGGCGCCAGCGAGGTGCTCTGCGTGGATTCCTCGGCGGCGGCCCTGGAGCGCGTCGCCGAGAACGCGGCCCTGAACGGTCTGCACGAGCAGGTGGCGGTGGGCGAGGGGGACGCCTTCGAGGCCCTGGCGGCGCTCAAGGCCGACGGCGAGGAGTTCGACGTGGTGATCCTCGACCCGCCGGCCTTCATCAAGAAGCGCAAGGACATCCCCAACGGCGAGCGCGCCTACGGCAAGCTCAACCGCGAGGCGATCCGCTTGCTGGGCCGTGATGGTCTGCTGCTTTCGGCGTCGTGCTCCATGCATCTGGCGCCGGAGCGGCTGACGGACGTGGTCCGCGGCGCGGTGCGTCATCAGGATCGCCACGGCCAGATCCTCTTTCAGGGCCATCAGGGGCCCGACCACCCGGTGCATCCGGCGATTCCCGAGACCAGCTACCTCAAGGCGCTGGGCGTGCGGGTCTTCCGGGACTGATATGTCCGACGATTCCGTGCGCGTCTTCGCCCACTCCAATGGGCTGCTGGTCAGCCATATGGGCAACCTGCTGGAGGCGGCGGGCATCCCCGCTCAGTTGCGCAACATGACCCTGGGCGGCGGCGCCGGCGAGCTGCCCCTGGGGGAGTGCGAGCCCGAGGTGTGGGTGAAGCCCCACAATCGCGCGCGCGCCGAGGCGCTGATCCGCGATGCCCTGTCCGGGGAGAGCGAGGCGCCGGCCTGGCGCTGCCCCGGCTGTGGCGAGCCCCAGGAGGGCGTCTTCGACGCCTGCTGGCACTGCGGGGCCGGGCGCCCCTGAGGCGATATGAGGAGCCGTGATATGTCGTGGGAGCTTGCTGAGCCCTTCGTGATCGAGATCCGGGTCGATTCCTCGGCCATCGACGAGTATGACCACGTCAACAACGCCGAGTACCTGCGCTGGATCGAGCAGGTGAGCTGGGCGCACTCCGAGTCGCTGGGGCTCTCGCTGGCGCGCTACCGCGAGCTGGATCGCGGCATGGCGGTGCATCGCCACGAGCTGGACTATCTGGCGCCGGCCTTCGAGGGTGACCGGCTCGCGCTGGCGACCTGGATCATCGACGGCGATAGCCGCCTGACCCTGACCCGCCGCTTCCAGCTGATTCGCCCCGCCGATGGTCGCACCCTGCTGCGCGCCCGCACCCGCTTCGCCTGCATCGAGCTCTCCAGCGGCCGCCCGCGGCGCCTGCCCGAGGAGTACCGTCGCCTCTACGGCGAGGCCGCCGTCGCCGAGTGACCCTCGGTCGCCTTGACGGGGAGTGCGCGTTACCATAGCCGGCATTTCCGCACAGCAGAGTCCGCCTACCCCCATGAGTGCAGCTTCCGAGAAGACCCGCGTTCTGACCGGCATCACCACCACCGGTACTCCCCATCTGGGCAACTACGTCGGCGCCATCAAGCCCGCCATCGCCGCCAGCCAGGATCCGACGGTGCAGTCCTACTACTTCCTGGCCGACCTGCATGCGCTGATCAAATGCCAGGATCCGCGTCGGGTGCAGGAGTCGCGCCTGGAGATCGCCGCCACCTGGCTGGCGCTGGGGCTGGATACCGACAACGCCATCTTCTATCAGCAGTCCGATATCCCCGAGATTCCCGAGCTGACCTGGATGCTCTCCTGCGTCTGCGCCAAGGGGCTGATGAACCGCGCTCACGCCTACAAGGCGGCGGTGGCGGAGAACGAGGCCGCCGGCAATCAGGATCCCGACAAGGGCATCACCATGGGGCTGTTCGGCTACCCGGTGCTGATGGCCGCCGACATCCTGATGTTCAACGCCAGTCGGGTGCCGGTGGGCCGCGACCAGATTCAGCACATCGAGATGGCCCGGGATATCGCCGGACGCTTCAACCACCTCTTCAAGGGGCAGTACTTCAGCCTGCCCGAGGCGGTGGTGGACGAGAAGGTGGAGGTGCTGGGCGGCCTGGACGGGCGCAAGATGTCCAAGAGCTACAACAACACCATCCCGCTGTTTGTCTCCGAGAAGAAGCTCCAGAAACTGGTGCGCAAGATCAAGACCAACTCCCTGGAGCCCGGCGAACCCAAGGACCCCGATACCTGCACCCTGTTTCAGATCTACTCGGCTTTCGCCACGGCCGAGGAGACCGCCGCCATGCGCGACGAGTATGCGGGCGGCATCGGCTGGGGAGACGCCAAGAACCGCGTCTTCGAGTACCTCAATGAGCATCTGCGTGAACCCCGGGAGCGCTATCAGGCGCTGCTGGAGGACCCGGGTCATATCGAGGCGGTGCTGAAGAAGGGCGCCGAGCGCGCGCGCGAAGAGGCGGCGCCGACCATGGACCGCCTGCGTCAGGCGGTAGGGCTGGGTCGCTTCGTCTGAGCCACCGTGTGAGCGTCGCGAAGGGGGCTCACGGGCCCCTTTCGCCGCTGGTAGCCCATGGCGTGGATCTATCAGGCCGATAGCGCTTCTTAATCTATGCGCTTTTTATCTTAGTAATTTCATTTAAATTCTTTTGCGTTCTTTGCATAGACGCTTAGCATGCTCTCTGTCCCGGGTGTTCCCCACCCCTCCTGTTGCTATCCAGAGAGCCCTCCATGAGTGAACTTGCCCTGACCCGACGCTCCCGACTTTCCGTGCCCGCGGCGGCCACCGGCGCCCTGCTGCTGGGCGCCCTGGCCGTGGGTGCGGCCTTCGGCGCGCATGTCGGTGCGCTGATGGTGATCGGCGGCCTGCTGGGCATGGTGCTCTACCATGCCGCCTTCGGCTTTACCGCCGCCTGGCGGGTCTTTATCACCGAGCGCCGCGGCCGGGGCCTGCGCGCCCAGATGGTGATGCTGGCCATCGCCGTGCTCCTTTTCTTCCCGGCGCTGGGCGCCGGGACGCTGTTCGGCAGCCCGGTGCATGGCTATGTGGCGCCGGTAGGCGTTTCGGTGATCTTCGGCGCCTTCCTGTTCGGCGTCGGCATGCAGCTGGGCGGCGGCTGCGCCTCCGGCACCCTCTTCACCGCCGGCGGCGGCAACGCCCGCATGCTGATCACCCTGCTGTTCTTCATCATCGGCTCGCTGATCGGCAGCGCCCACTTCGCCTGGTGGCAGAGCCTGCCCGCCTTCCAGCCGGTCTCCCTGGTGCAGACCGCCGGCGTGGGGGGAGGGATCGTCGTGAGCCTGGCGCTCTTCGCCGCCATCGCCGCCTTCACCGTGGTGATGGAGAAACGCCGCCACGGCCAGCTGGAGCAGACGCCAACGATCGACGCGGGCAACCGGCGCTGGCTCACGGGTCCCTGGCCGCTGCTGTTCGGCGCCGTGGCCCTGGCCCTGCTCAACTATGCCACCCTGGCCCTGGCTGGCCGCCCCTGGGGCGTGACCGGCGCCTTCGCCCTGTGGGGCGCCAAGGGCTATGAGCTGCTGGGCGGTGATGTCTCCGCCTGGGGCTACTGGCAGGCGCCGGGCAATGCCGCAGCCCTCGAGGCCAGCGTGTGGAGCGACATCACCACGGTGATGAACGTCGGCATCATGATTGGCGCCCTGGTGGCGGCCTCCCTGGCCGGGCGCTTCGCTCCGAACTTTCGCATTCCGGCCAAGTCGGTGCTGGCGGCGGTGATCGGCGGCATCATGCTCGGCTACGGGGCGCGTCTGGCCTTCGGCTGCAATATCGGCGCCTACTTCGGCGGCATCGCCTCGGGCAGCCTGCACGGCTGGGTGTGGCTGGCGGCGGCCTTCGCCGGCAACATGCTCGGCGTCAAGCTCCGGCCCCTCTTCTTCGAGGGCGAGGCCGCTCGTGTGCCGGCGGCAAAGGGCTGCTGAGTCGCGCCGCGAAGGATGCGTTGACGTGATTTTGCGCCCCGGCCCCGGCCGGGGCGCGCTCGATGGGAGCGTGGTAAAGTGTTCCAAAAGGCGCCGCCAGAGCGCCAACGGCCCGTTCCAGTTACCGCAATCGAGAGCAGAGATGACCACCAAAGCCAAGCGCCCTCTCTATATTCCCTATGCCGGTCCCCCGCTGCTGGAGATGCCGCTGCTCAACAAGGGCAACGCCTTCAGCCAGGAGGAGCGCATCGAGTTCAACCTGATCGGCCTGCTGCCCCAGTGCGTGGAGACCATCGACGAGCAGGTGGGGCGGGCCTACCGCCAGTATCAGCAGTGCCGGAACGACCTGGACAGGCACATCTACCTGCGAGCCATTCAGGACGACAACGAGACCCTCTATTTCCGCCTGGTCTCCGAGCACCTCGAGGAGATGCTGCCGATCATCTATACGCCGACCGTGGGCAAGGCGTGCCAGGAGTTCTCCAATATCTACCGCAACCACCGCGGCCTGTTCATCGCCTACCCCCACCGCGATCGCATGGAGGACATCCTGCGCAGCGCCACCAAGGATCAGGTCAAGGTGATTGTGGTCACCGACGGCGAACGTATCCTGGGGCTTGGCGATCAGGGCATCGGCGGCATGGGCATCCCCATCGGCAAGCTGGCGCTCTACACCGCCTGTGGCGGTATCAGCCCCGCCTATACGCTGCCGATCATGCTCGACGTGGGCACCAACAACCAGGCGCTGCTCGACGACCCCATGTACATGGGGTGGCGCCATCCGCGCATCTCCCAGGAGGAGTACGACGCCTTCATGGCGGAGTTCATCAGCGCGGTGAAGCGCCGCTGGCCCAATGTGCTGCTGCAGTTCGAGGACTTCGCCCAGGCCAACGCCGTGCCGCTGCTTGATCGCTATCGCCATGAGCTGTGCTGCTTCAACGATGACGTCCAGGGTACCGCCGCGGTGGTGGTGGGCACCCTGATGGCGGCCTGCCAGGCCCGCAACGAGGGGATCGGCCAGCAGCGGGTGGTCTTCGTGGGGGCGGGCTCGGCCGGTTGCGGCATTGCCGAGCAGGTGGTGGTGGCCATGCAGGCCGAGGGGCTCTCCGAGAAGGAGGCCCGGGCGAGGGTGTTCATGGTGGACCGAGAGGGCCTGGTCACCGCGGAGCAGACCTGGCTGCGTGACTTCCAGAGTCGCCTGGCCCACGCCCCGGCCATTGCCGCGGCCTGGCAGGGCCAGGATCTGGTGGAGACCATCCGGCAGATCAAGCCCACGGTGCTGATCGGCGTCTGCGGCCGGCCGGGCATCTTTACCGAGGAGGTGGTGCGCACCATGCACGCCGGCTGCGAGACGCCGGTGATCATGCCGCTCTCCAACCCCACCTCCCAGGCCGAGGCGCTGCCCGAGGACGTGATCCGCTGGACCGACGGTGCGGCCCTGGTGGCGACGGGTAGCCCCTTTGCGCCGGTGGAGCACGCGGGGCGCACCTACCCCATCGCCCAGTGCAACAACGCCTATATCTTCCCCGGCATCGGCCTGGGGGTAGTGGCGGCCGAGGCGCGGCGGGTTACCGACGACATGCTGATGGCGGCCTCCCGGGCGCTGGCCCGGGAGGCGCCCATCGTCAAGGAGGGGGAGGGGGCGCTGCTGCCGCCGCTGACCCGGATCCGTGAGCTCTCCAAGGCGATCGCCTTCGACGTGGCCGGTCAGGCCCAGGGCGAGGGCGTGGCGTTGAAGACCAACGGCATCAAGCTGCGCGAGGCCATCGAGCGCAACTGCTGGACGCCGGAGTACAGGCACTATCGTCGCCGCTCCTTCTGACGCGCTATGCTGGATCGATAAAGGCCCTGCCGGGTATCCCGGCAGGGCCTTTTTGTTGACTCCTCGTAAGCTTAGGTGAAGCCCAGCTCCCACAATATGGCTTTAGCCTCGACTGAGGCTCACAGCAGTTCGCTAAAAATCACTTCCATGGCCCCCCTCTGTCAGGCGGCGCCAATCATACGGCGCAGCACGTAGTGCAGGATGCCGCCGTGGCGGTAGTAGGCCAGCTCGTTGGCGGTGTCGATGCGGCAGAGCGCCTCGAAGCGCTTCTCGCCCTTGTCGCTCTTGACCGTCACCGTCACCTTGCCGCCGGGAGTGAGGTCGCCGAGCCCCGCGATGGAGATCTGTTCGTCGCCGGTGAGGCCGAGGCTCTGGCGGCTCTCTCCTTCGGGGAACTGCAGCGGCACCACGCCCATGCCGATCAGGTTGGAGCGGTGGATGCGCTCGAAGGACTCGGCGATCACCGCGCGCACGCCGAGCAGTCGGGTGCCCTTGGCGGCCCAATCGCGGCTGGAGCCGGTGCCGTACTCCTTGCCGGCGATGACCACCAGCGGCGTGCCTTCCTCCTGATAGCGCATGGCGGCGTCGTAGATCGCCAGCTGTTCGCCGGAGGGCACGTGGCGGGTCTCACCGCCCACCACGCCGTCGAGCATTTCGTTCTTGATGCGCACGTTGGCGAAGGTGCCGCGCATCATGATCTCGTGGTTGCCGCGCCGGGAGCCGTAGGAGTTGAAGTCCACGGGCTTGACCCCGCGCTCCTGCAGGTAGCGTCCGGCGGGGCTGTCCGGCTTGATGGCCCCGGCCGGGGAGATATGGTCGGTGGTCACCGAGTCGCCGAGCATGGCCAGGATGCGCGCCTCCGTCACATCCTCGATGGCGTCGGGCTCGCGCCCCATGCCCTCGAAGAAAGGGGGATGCTGGATGTAGGTGGACTCGGGCCACTCGTAGACCTTGCTCTCAGGAACGTCGATGGCCTGCCACACCTCGTCGCCGTCGAATACCGCGGCGTACTCCTTCGAGAACATGCCGGTGTTGACACGGGCGACCGCCTCGGCGATCTCCGCCTGGCTCGGCCAGATGTCCTTGAGATAGACGGGCTCGCCGTTATTGTCGGTGCCGATGGCGTCCTGCGTCAGGTCGCAGCGCACGTTGCCGGCCAGGGCGTAGGCCACCACCAGGGGCGGCGAGGCGAGCCAGTTGGTCTTGACCAGGGGGTGTACCCGGCCCTCGAAGTTGCGGTTGCCGGAGAGCACCGAGGCGACGGTGAGGTCCCCCGACTCCACGGCGCGTTCGATGGGGTCGGGCAGGGGGCCGGAGTTGCCGATGCAGGTGGTGCAGCCGTAGCCCACCAGGTGGAAGCCCAGGGCATCGAGATCCTCGTCGAGGCCGGCGGCCATCATCACGCTGGGGTTAGAGGTGTTGGTGCAGGAGGTGATGGCGGCGATCACCACGTCGCCCGGGTCGAGCTGGAACTGCTCGCCGTCCAGATCCACCGCCTGGCTGTCGGCGTGCTCGTAGCTCCGCTCGACGCCCACGGCGGTCTGGCCGCCCTCGGACATCAGCTTGCCCTTCTCCACGGTACGTTCGGTGGAGGAGAGCGCCTTGCCGTCGTCGGCCATGACCTTCTCGAAGGCCGTGCGCATGTCGCCGAGGGCGACGCGGTCCTGGGGCCGCTTGGGGCCGGCCAGGCTGGCCACCACCTCGCCCATGTCCAGCGTCAGGGTATCGCTGAAGATCGGCTCGGCGCCGGGCTCGCGCCACAGCCCCTGGGCCTTGCAGTAGGCTTCCACCAGGGCCACCTGGGCGTCGTCGCGGCCGGTCAGGCGCAGGTAGTTGAGGGTCTCGTCGTCCACCGGGAAGAAGCCGCAGGTGGCGCCGTACTCCGGGGCCATGTTGGCGATGGTGGCGCGATCGGCCAGGGGCAGGTCGTCGAGACCGTCGCCGTAGAACTCCACGAACTTGCCCACCACGCCCTTCTTGCGCAGCATCTCGGTGACGGTGAGCACGAGGTCTGTGGCGGTGATGCCCTCGCGCAGCCTGCCGGTGAGCCTGAAGCCGATCACCTCGGGAATCAGCATGGAGACCGGCTGGCCGAGCATGGCGGCCTCGGCCTCGATGCCGCCCACGCCCCAGCCCAGCACGCCCAGGCCGTTGATCATGGTGGTGTGGGAGTCGGTGCCCACCAGGGTGTCGGGGTAGGCGTAGGTCCTGCCGTCCTCCTCCTTCGTCCACACCGTCCTGCCCAGGTACTCCAGGTTGACCTGGTGGCAGATGCCGGTGCCCGGCGGCACCACGCGGAAGTTGTCGAAGGCCTGCTGGCCCCAGCGCAGGAACTCGTAGCGTTCGCGGTTGCGCTCCATCTCGATGGCGACGTTGTCGCGAAACGCCGTGGCGTTGCCGAACTTGTCCACCATCACCGAGTGGTCGATGACGAGGTCCACCGGGGAGAGCGGGTTGATGCGCGCCGGGTCCTCGCCCAGACGCTCCACGGCGGCACGCATGGAGGCGAGGTCCACCACCCCGGGCACCCCGGTGAAGTCCTGCATCAGCACCCGGGCCGGGCGGTAGCCGATCTCGCGGTCGGAGCGGGCGTCCTGCTGCCAGTCCACCAGCGCCTGCATGTCCTCCCGGGAGACGCTCTCGTCATCGGCGAAGCGCAGCTGGTTCTCCAGCAGGATCTTCAGGGTCATCGGCAGCCGGTCGATGCTGCCCAGTGCCTCGGCGGCCTTCGCCAGACTGAAGTAGTGGACGGTCTGACCGCCGACCTCCAGGGTTTGCAGGGTATCCGGTAGGGAGTCGTGGCTCATCGGGTGCCTCCTGATGGCGCATGGGTGAGCGGGTCTCGGCCTTGCTGATGTCGCACCCCGTCCCGGGGCGCTTTTGCGGTGGCTCGAGTATGTAACCTAGCAGCGGCTGAGCGGTCGGTCGCGTCCATAGAAGCGATAGGCCCGATCGACCGCCCGTCGCCATTCGCCTTTGCTGGTATCGTAGGGCCGTTCGGCGAACGCTGTCACGCCCAGACGGCGGTTTGCCCGGGAGAATCCGGCCCAGGGGCGCTGCCCACGCTGCTCGCAGACCAGCGCAGCCAGGAAGGGCCGGCTGGCGCGGGCATCTTCCTCCATCATCAGGCCGAGTCCGCGATGCAGTGTCTCCATGTCCAGGTGAGGCAGGAAAGGCGTCAGGCGGCGCAGCAGATGCCGGTCGCTGGTCAGCTCCTGGCGTTCTGCATGGCGGAGCAGCTGGGAGCGCAGCAGCAGGCGCAGCGTGGTGGGAAGCCGGCCGCTGCTGGGCCGGGCCGCATGATCGGTCGGCGGCGCCGAGTTCGCCATGGAGGTGGGCACGGCCCCATATCTGCCAGGGGCTGCTGGGGCGTCCAGATCGGCATGCAGCATCGCGAAATGTTTCATTGCCACCTCCATGGGTAGTTGCTGTAGTTCTGGCCTAGGCGTCCGCCATCATCATCAGTCGCGCCGGCTCTCGCTGGGAGTATGGGCGGCGCACAGCGAGGTCAGTTCTGCCTCGTCCAGCCGGCTTCCCGTGCGGCAGCACAGGGGGGCGCCATTCCGCGCATCCAGATGGCAGCAGTCATGGCAGCTGCCGAGCTGCACGCGTCCTCGCGGCGCGCGGAGTTGACCCATGAGCGTGGTCATCACCGCTTCCAGGTGCTGCCTGTCCGCATCGCTCAGGGCACCGATGGCGGTGGCAAGATGGCCGTCGCCGCCCTCTTCAACCAGGCGCTGGCCGCCTGCGGTCAGCACCAGCTCTGCGCTGCGTGCATCGCGCGGGCGCCGCACACGCTTGACCAGATCCTTGTCGACCAGGCTCTTGATGACCTGGGAGGCCGTTCCCTTGGAGGTGGCGTTGTAGGCGGCAAAGCCGGAAACCGTCCGAGAGATGCCGTTCGCCAGTCCGAGATACTGCAGTGCACTCCACTGCAACGGCGTCAGGCCCTCATGGTCGCTTTCCAGCTCGGTCGCCCGTACCAGGTGCCGCATCATCGCTGCCAGGTTGCCGGCAGGCTGTCCGTGTATCATGTCCATGGGGTACATAGTATCGAATCGATACTATCTGTCAAATGTCTGCAAAAAATCAGCCTTTTGGGCCAGGTCCATACGATGGGGCGCTTAGGTTGCCACTTGATTCGGAGCGCTGTGAGGGGCATCTTGCAGCCAAGGACGGCCATAAGCCCGCCGGCATGGCCCGTCGGCGAGCGGCCCGGGAGGAGCCATGAACGAGGAGCAGCTGGCGTCGCGCCGGGTGCACTGCCCCTACTGCGATGCCCCCTTCGACCTGCTGGTGGATGTCTCTCAGGGCAGCCACCTCAGCTGGGAGGACTGTCATGTCTGCTGCGCGCCCATCCAGGTGCGCCTCGAGGTCGACGATCTCGATCCGGAGCAGGGCTTCAGCGTAACGCTGGGGCGCGACGACGAAGTCCTGTAGCCCCGCAGCGTCAGCGCAAGGTACCCCAGCGGCCCTGCGCCCATCTCGATAGCCCCTTGCTATGGAGCCGCTCAGCCGCGCTCAGATCCCGGCGCTGCTGCTACAATGGCGCCACTCGACAGACTGAACTCCCTAGCCACGAGGTTACTCATGAGCGATGCGCGTCACGAACGCCTGATCATTCTGGGCTCGGGCCCGGCGGGCTATACCGCTGCGGTCTATGCGGCCCGCGCCAACCTGAAGCCGCTGCTGATCACCGGTATTCAGGCGGGCGGCCAGCTGACCACCACCACCGACGTGGACAACTGGCCGGGCGACGATGCCGGCGTGCAGGGCCCGGAGCTGATGGAGCGCATGAAGCGCCACGCCGAACGCTTTGACACCGAGGTGCTCTTCGACCATATCCACGAGGTGGAGCTGCGCAGCCGACCCTTCGTCCTCAAGGGAGATAGCGGCACCTACACCTGCGATGCGCTGATCATCGCCACCGGTGCCAGCGCCCGCTATCTGGGGCTTCCCTCGGAGCAGCAGTTCATGGGTCAGGGGGTCTCGGCCTGTGCCACCTGCGATGGCTTCTTCTATCGCAACCAGGAGGTGGTGGTGGTGGGCGGCGGCAATACCGCCGTGGAGGAGGCGCTCTATCTCTCCAACATCGCCTCCAAGGTGACCCTGGTGCACCGCCGCGACAGCCTGCGTGCCGAGAAGATCCTGCAGGACAAGCTCTTCCAGCGGGCGGAGGAGGGCAAGGTGGTGCTGGAGTGGAACCACACCCTGGACGAGGTGCTCGGCGACAACAGCGGCGTCACCGGCGTGCGCATCCGCTCCACCGAGGGCGGCGAGACCAAGGAGCTGGCCGCGCCCGGTGTCTTCATCGCCATCGGCCACAGCCCCAACACCGGCATCTTCGAGGGGCAGCTTGCGATGAGCGGCGGCTACATCAAGGTGAAGTCCGGCCTCGAGGGCAACGCCACCGCCACCAGCGTGCCGGGCGTCTTCGCCGCCGGCGACGTCATGGACCATGTCTACCGCCAGGCGATTACCTCCGCCGGCAGCGGCTGCATGGCGGCGCTGGACGCCGAGCGCTATCTGGACGAGCTGTGACCGGGCTCCGCCCGGAGCTGTAAGCTATAAGCTATAAGCAAAACCTTGTTGCGAGGTTTGGTGGCAGCATCCTGGCTTACGGCTTACGGCTTACGGCTTACGGCTTACGGCTTACGGCTTACGGCTGCCGCGCAGCGGCTAGTAGTGCGGCGGCAACTCGTCCCCGGGGCCGGATGCCGCCGCATCTCCCTCCTGTAGTGCGCGCTGCTGGTCGCGCAGTTTCTCCTGCACCAAGTCGCTGACCCGCTCCAGCCGGGTGAGCCGACGCTCCTGGGCGACGACGGCCTCGTCCAGGGTATCCAGCCAGTGCTCCTGATAGGCGAGCCGGCTCTCCAGTGCTTCCAGGCGCTCGGCGAGGGCATCGGACGGAGGCTGTGTGCTCATGCTAGAATCTTCGCGCTGCGTGTCATCGTTCATCGTGGCACCTTCCTGTGGTTGTCGATTACGTTCATCACCAACAAGAGAGTCACTCGAGTCCATGAATCGAAAGGTCATGTTTCGTTGCAGTCTGGTCAGCCTGCTGCTGGCCGCCCCCGCGCCGCTGTTGATTGCCCTGTTCGTGCATCTCGCCGGCGGCGATCTCGCCGAGGCGCTGTTCGCGAGCCTCGAGATCGGCGGCATCGCCGTAGTCTACGTGGCCGCGGCCCTGGCGGTCTTCCTGCTGCTGCTGATCGCTACCCTGGCGGTCAACGTGCTCACCCCGCAGCTGGTCAATCTGGCCGACGTCGAGAGCGACGATCGCGAGATCGGCGAGGTGAAGTGGTTCAACGTCAACAAGGGCTACGGCTTCATCACCCGGGACAGCGGTGAGGATGTCTTCGTCCACTTCCGCGCCATTCGCGGACGGGGCCATCGCACCCTGGCCGAAGGGCAGAAGGTGCGCTACCACGTCATCGAGAACGAAAGAGGCCTGCAGGCCGACGACGTTACCGTCATCACCTGAAGAGAAGGGGCGCCCGGACTTCGTCCGGGCCCCCCTCACTGGCGCGTAGCGCGCTCACCACTCGCCACTCACTCCCCAACACTCACTCCTCACTCCTCACTCCTCGCCACTCACTCCTCACCACTCACCACTCACTCCTTCCTCACTGCCCAGAGTCGGGCCAGTCGATCTCGGCCTCGCTGCCGTCGGGCAGCACCCGCAGGAAACGGTCCGGGTCATCGCCGGGGTGCCAGCTGCCCAGGGAGCATCGCACCTCGCAGCCCAGCTGATTGGCAGCGGCGCGGGCGCAGGCCGCATCGTGCTCCCAGGGGGTGTGCGGGCTGTCGAGCCACAGGCTGGCGAAGCCGTCGGCGGCTTTCTCCACCAGCAGCACCGGGATCTCCGCACCCGCGCGGTGGCCGCGGGTGCGCCACTTGCCCTTGCCGGCGGGTGCGAGTGGCTCGGCGTCGATGGCGGCGCCGAGCCACTCGCTCAGCGCCTCCGCGGGGGCCTTGGCCAGGTAGATCTCGATATCGGGGTAGCGGGGTTCGGGATTGTCTGCCATGGGGGCCTCAGGGTCTCGCGCTGCCGTTGACGAACAGGCGCTTCAGGATCGCTTCGTAGACCCGGCTAAGCTCGTCCAGGTCGGCGGCGCGGATATGCTCGTTGACCTGGTGGATGGTGGCGTTGAGCGGTCCCAGCTCCACCACCTGGCTACCCAGGGTGGCGATGAAGCGCCCGTCCGAGGTGCCGCCGCTGGTCGAGAGCTCCGGACGGTGCCCGGTCACCTGCTCCACGCCGAGTACGGCGGCCTCCACCAGCTCCCCTTCGGCGGTGAGGAAGGGTTCGCCGTTGAGCGTCCAGTCCAGCTCGTACTCCAGGCCGTGGGCGTCGAGGATCGCCTCGGTGCGGGTCCGCAGCTGCTCGTGGGTCACCTCGGTGGAGAAGCGGAAGTTGAACACCACTTCCACCTCGCCGGGGATGACGTTGGTGGCGCCGGTGCCGGCGCGGAAGTTCGAGACCTGGAAGCTGGTGGCGGGGAAGAAGTCGTTGCCGCTGTCCCAGTGCTCCCGGGTCAGGGCGTCCAGGGCCGGCATCGCCTGGTGGATGGGGTTGCGTGCCAGGTGGGGGTAGGCCACGTGTCCCTGCACCCCCTTGATATGCAGCACGCCGCCGAGTGAGCCGCGCCGGCCGTTCTTGATCACGTCGCCCAGGCGGGAGGTGGAGGAGGGTTCGCCGACGATGCAGTAGTCGAGGCGCTCGTGGCGCTCACGCAGATGCTCGACCACGGCGCGGGTGCCGTCCACCGCAGGGCCCTCCTCGTCGGAGGTGATCAGAAAGCCGATCTGGCCGTGGTGGTCCGGTTGGGCCGTCACGAAGCGCTCCACGGCGGTGACCATGGCCGCGAGGCTCCCCTTCATGTCGGCGGCGCCGCGGCCGCGGAGCATGCCGGCATCGTCGATGCAGGGCTCGAAGGGGGGGTAGTCCCAGCGGGTGTGGGGGCCGCTGGGCACCACGTCGGTATGGCCGGCGAAGGCCAGCAGGGGGCCGTGGTGGCCGCGGGTGGCCCAGAAGTTCTCAACGTCGCCGAAGGGCAGGTGCTCGATGCGGAAACCGAGCGCCTCCAGGCGCTCGATCATCAGGGCCTGGCAGCCCAGGTCGTCCGGCGTCACCGAGGGGCGCCGCAGCAGCTCGAAGGCGAGCTGCAGGGTCGGGGAGAGACCGGCCGGATCAGTTGTGGGCATGCAGCGCCTCGTTGAGCGCGACGGCGCTCTTGTTGGTCAGGCACTCGATGCGGCCGTTCTGTGAGTTGCGGCGCAGCAGCAGGTCGTCCTGGCCGGCCAGCTCGCGGGCGGCCACGGTCCGGGCCTCCTGGCCCTGGTCGTCGAGCAGGGTGACCTTGGCCCCGGAGGTGAGGTAGAGGCCGGCCTCCACGGTGCAGCGATCGCCCAGGGGGATGCCGATGCCGGCGTTGGCGCCGATCAGGCAGCCCTCGCCCACCTTGATGACGATATTGCCGCCGCCGGAAAGCGTGCCCATGGTGGAGCAGCCGCCGCCCAGGTCGGAGCCCTTGCCGACCATCACGCCGGCGGAGATGCGGCCTTCGATCATGCCGGGGCCTTCGGTGCCGGCGTTGAAGTTGACGAAGCCCTCGTGCATCACGGTGGTGCCCTCGCCCAGGTAGGCGCCCAGGCGCACCCGCGCGGTGTCGCCGATGCGCACGCCGCCGGGCACCACGTAATCGGTCATCTTGGGGAACTTGTCGACGCAGTCCACGGAGAGGGTGCGGCCGGCCAGGCGGGCCTTGAGGCGGCGGGCGGGGAGCTCCTCGATGTCGATGGGGCCCTCGCTGCTCCAGGCCACGTTGCGCAGCAGGCCGAACATGCCGGTGAGGTCCAGGTCGTGGGGCTTGACCAGGCGGTGGGAGAGCAGGTGGAGCTTGAGGTAGACCTCGGGGGCCGTCTCGGGGGCGCTGTCCTTATCCAGAAACATGGCGACCAGCGGACGCTGGCTGGCGGCGAAGGTATCAGCCAGCTCGGCCTGGTCGGCGTGGCCGGCGTCGCGCAGGGCGCTGGCCAGGTCGGCGCACTGTTCGGGCAGGAAGCTCACCGCGGCATTGCCGGCGGGGGCGTCGAGCACCTTGGCGGCGGCCTCGACCAGGCTGGCGTCGGGGTTGAGTAGCGGGGCCGGGTAGTAGATTTCCAGCCAGTCGCCTTGGGTGTTCTGGGTGCCGATACCGAGTGCAAAGCTGAGCATATCTGTGTCCTTGTGGAGATGGCGTGTGCGAGTGAGAGGCGCGCCATCGGTGGGGCGCCTCGTGTCCGTGATCTAGCCGGTCACGGCGTCATAGTCGCCGTCGCGGTAGCCGACGACGATCGTGTCGCCGGTGTCGAGCAGCGGACGCTTGAGCAGGGTGGGGTGGGCGAGCAGCAGCTCGCGCGCCTTGTTGGCGTCCACCGCCTGCTTCTCCTCGTCGGGGAGGTTGCGCCAGGTGGTGCTGCGCTTGTTGAGGGCCTCCACCACCGGCACCCTCTCGAGGAGATGTTCGAGCAGGGCGGCGGAGAGGCCGTCCTCGCGCAGGTCATGAAACTGGTAGGGAATGCCGGAGGCATCCATCGCCTTGCGCGCCTTGCGGCAGGTGTCGCAGTTCTTGATGCCGTACAGGGTGAACATCACAGCCTCCTCTCGATGAATCGGCGAATGCGTCGGGCCGCCTCCGCCGTGGCGTCGACCTCGGCCACCAGCGCCAGTCGGATACGGCCGCTGCCGGGGTTGACGCCGTCGGCGCCTGGACGCCCCATATAGCTGCCGGGAAGGACGCTGACGTGCTCCTCGGCGTAGAGCGCCCGGGTGAAGGCTTCGTCGTCGCCGCCGGGCACCGCCGGCCACAGGTAGAAGCTCGCCTGCGGGGCGGGAAAGTCCATCACCGGGGCGAGCGTCTCGGTCACCGCGGCGAACTTTTCGCGGTAGGCGTCGCGATTGCCGCGGACGTGGCTCTCGTCGCTCCAGGCGGTGATCGAGGCGTGCTGCATCGGCAGCGCCATGGCACAGCCGTGATAGGTGCGGTAGCGCTTGAAGGGCCCGATCAGCTCGGCATCGCCGGCCACGAAGCCGGAGCGCAGCCCCGGCAGGTTGGAGCGCTTGGAGAGTGAGTGGAACACCAGGCAGCGCCGGTAGTCGTGGCGGCCAAGCGCCGCGCAGGCCTCGAGCAGTCCCGGCGGCGGAGCGGCTTCGTCCAGGTAGAGCTCCGAGTAGCACTCGTCCGAGGCGATGATGAAATCGTGCTCGTCGGCCAGGGCGATCAGCTTCTTGAACTCGGTCAGGGGCGTGACCGCGCCGGTGGGATTGCCCGGGGAGCAGAGAAAGAGGACCTGAACCTCTCGCCAGGTCTCGGCGGGCACGGCGTCGAGGTCGGGGCGAAAGCCGCTCTCGGCGCTGCAGTCGAGGTAGAGCGGTTCGCCGCCGGCGAGCAGGGTGGCCCCCTCGTAGATCTGGTAGAAGGGGTTGGGCATCGCCACCCTGGCCGGGCGGGTGCGATCCAGAGCGGCCTGGACGAAGGCGAAGATCGCTTCCCGGGTGCCGTTGACCGGCAGCACCTGGCGCTCCGGGTCGAGATCCGCGAGACCGAAGCGCCGCGTCGCCCAGCCGCTGATTGCCCGGCGCAGCTCGGGCAGCCCGGCGGTGGCGGGATAGCGGGCAAACTCGGCCTGGTGCGCGACCAGGGTGGCCAGCGCCGCCGGGTAGGGGGCGTGCTGGGGCTCGCCGATGGTCAGCGGCACGTGGTCATGCCCCTCGGGGGGCGTCACGCCGGCCTTGAGAGCGGCGAGCTTCTCGAAGGGGTAGGGCTTGAGGGCGTCGAGATCGGGGTTCATGGCTGTCCAGGCGCGCCTCGCCGGCCGTGGCCTCGGGCGTCGCTATGTGAGTCGTCGTGAGACATGGTCGGAAGGAGCCTGATTATAGGGAAGGCCGGGTAAGGCCTCAAACGCCGCTACCCGGAGACGTCCAGGACTTCCACCAGGCGCTCGCGCAGCCGCGCCTGGCGCTCGGGGTCGGTGAGGGGCTGGCCGGCCTTGTCGGTGATGAAGAAGACGTCCTCCACCTTCTCGCCCAGGGTGGCGATCTTGGCCGCGGAGATGGCGATGTCCTGCTCCATGAAGATGCGCCCCACCCGGGCCAGCAGGCCGGGGCGGTCGGGGGCGATCAGCTCCAGCAGGGTGCGCTCGTTGGCGGGGTCCTGCTCGATGATCACCTCGGTGGGCACCCGGAAGTGGCGCAGCTGGCGCGGGGTGTGGCGGGTGACGATCTCGGGATAGTCATCCGGGTCGTCGAGCTCCTCCACCAGGTGGGCGTGGATCTCCGCGATCCGGTCGGGGTCGCGGATCGCCTGGCCGTGGTCGTCGAGCACGATAAAGGTGTTGAGGGTCCAGTCGTTGCTGGAGGTGGCGATACGCGCGTCGTGGATGGAGAGGCCGAGCTGATCCAGGGCGGCGGCGGTGGCGGCGAAGAGGTCGTCCACCGAGCGGGTGTGAATGAACACCTTGGTGCCGCCCTCGGCCATGCCGTCGGCCGGCGCGCTGATCAGGATCAGCGGCAGCTGGCTCTCGCCGTGGGCGAGGATGCCCTGGGTCTGCCAGGCGATCTCGCTGGGGGCGTACTGGAGGAAATAGTCCTCGCCGAGGGATTCCCACAGGCGCTGTACCCGGGTCATGTCGGCACCCACCGCGGCGATCAGCGACAGCGCTTCGTCGCGGGTCTCGTTGACCCAGTCGTAACGCTCCAGGGGGTTCTCGAGGCCGCGACGCAGGGCGCGCTTGGTCTCGGCGTGGAGCTGGCGCAGCAGCGAGGCGCGCCAGCCATTCCACAGCGTCGGGTTGGTGGCGTTGATGTCGGCCACGGTGAGCACATAGAGGTAGTCGAGGCGGGTCTCGTCCCCCACCAGGCGGGCGAAGTCGGCGATCACGTCGGGGTCGGTGGTGTCGCGTTTCTGAGCCACCATCGACATGGTCAGGTGGTGCTCCACCAGCCAGCTCACCAGGCGAGTGTCGCGGGTCGAGAGGCCGTGGCGCTCGGCGAAGACCTCCACGTCCCGGGCGCCGAGCACCGAGTGGTCGCCGCCGCGCCCCTTGCCGATATCGTGATAGAGCCCGGCGATCCACAGCAGCTCCAGCTTGGGCAGCTGATGAATGACGTTGGCGGCCACCGGGAAGGTCTCCCGGGCCTCGGGCTTGCGGAAGCCGTGAATGCACTTCAGCAGGCGCAGGGTGTGGGCGTCCACGGTGTAGATATGGAAGAGGTCGTGCTGCATCAGGCCCACGGCGCGGCCGAACTCGGGCAGGTACTTGCCGAGCACGCCGTAGCGGTTCATGCGCCGGAGCTGGCGGGCCACGTTGCCGCCGGATCTCAGCAGCGCCATGAACAGGCTCTGATGACGCACATCGTCCCGGTAGAGGTCGTCGATCAGGTGGCGGCGGTCGCGTATCAGGCGAATGGTGTCGGCGCGCACCCCCTCGATCTCCGGGTGCTCGGCCATCAGCAGGAAGAGCTCCAGCAGCGCCGCGGGCCGATCGCGGAATACGGTGCGCGAGCGCGCCTGGATATAGCCGCCCTTGATCTCGAAGCGGTCGTTGAGGGGGACGGTCTCCAGCTCTGCGCCGCCGTGGAGAATCGCCTCGTCGAAGTGCTGCAGCAGCATGTCGTTGAGGCCGGCCAGGGCGGTGACGTGACGGTAGTAGCGCTTCATGAACTGTTCGACGGCGAGGCGCTCCGGAGTGTCGCGGAAGCCGAACAGCTCGGCGATGGTGCGCTGGTGGTCGAACTGCAGCCGGTCCTCGGCGCGGTCGGTGAGCATGTGCAGGGCGTAGCGCACCTGCCACAGGAAGGCCTGGCCCTGGCTGAGAATGCGCAGCTCGGCATCGTTCATGAAGCCGTTGGCGACCAGATCCTCGTAGCGCTGGCTGCCGAAGTGGCGCTTGGCCACCCAGCCGATCATCTGGATATCGCGCAGGCCCCCGGGGGAGCTCTTGATATTGGGTTCCAGATGATACTCGGAGTTGTTGAAGCGGTGATGACGGCTGATCTGCTCCTGCCACTTGGCCTCGAAGAAGTGGTCGGCAGGCCACAGCCGGTCTGGCGCCAGGCGCGCCTTCATCGCCTCGCGCAGCCGCTCGGGGCCGGCCACGGTGCGGCTCTCCAGCAGGTTGGTGATCACCGTGACGTCGGCCTTGGCCTCTCGCTCGCAGTCGGCAAGCGAGCGCACGCTGTGGCCGATCTCCAGGCCGATGTCCCACAGGAAGGTGATGAAGGCGGTGAGCGACTCGCGGTAGGGGACGTCGTCGTCCTCTTCGAGCAGCAGCAGCAGGTCGACATCGGAGTGGGGATGCAGCTCACCGCGGCCATAGCCGCCTACGGCGAGCAGGGCGACCCCCTCGCCCTCGGGCCACTCGTGCTGCTCCCAGGCTACCGCCAGCAGCCGGTCCAGGCACCAGGCGCGACCGTGGACCAGGTCGCGGATATCGGCGCCGTCCCGAAACCGCCCGTCGAGTCGCTCCTGGATCTCGCGCAGCGCCGCCTTGAAGGGGGCGATGGGCGAGCGACTGCCGTCGAGCCCGGCACGGAAGGCGTCGGCGTCGAACAGGCTCTCGTCGGGGGCAAAGCGGTAGTGGTGGAGCAGCATCGGCTCATCGCTCCAGGAGGGAGAGGTCTTCGTCGCGGCGCGCGGTGAGCACCTCGACGCCGGTCTCGGTGACCAGCAGGGTGTGCTCCCACTGGGCGGAGAGGCTGCGGTCCTTGGTGATGGCGGTCCAGCCGTCGCGCAGCACCTTGGTGCGTGAGTCGCCGACGTTGATCATCGGCTCGATGGTGAAGCACATGCCGGCAGCCAGTTCGATGTCGGCCTCGGGAGCGTAGCCGTCGTAGTGCAGCA
>PUOM01000182.1 GCA_003552795.1 Halomonas sp.
GGAAAGGCGCCCGCTTATTGTGAGCCTGCTTATTATAGCTCAGCCGGCGTCGGGCTGCGCTCCCGGTGCGGCCTGGGCGAAGGCCGGCAGGGCCCGGCAGTTGGCGGTGATGCGCCGGATCCGCGGGTAGGCCGTGAGATCGCACTCGAAGCGTTCGGCGTTGAACACCTGGGGCACCAGGCAGAGATCTGCCAGGGAGGGGGTGTCGCCGTGGCAGAAGTCACCGCTGCCCGCCTCCCGCGACAGCATCGTCTCCAGGGCGGCGAAGCCCTCGGTGACCCAGTGGCGATACCAGGTCACCTTGGCCGTCTCGTCGGCCCCCAGCTCGCCCACCAGATACTTGAGCACCCGCAGGTTGTTGAGCGGGTGGATCTCGCAGGCCACCAGCTGGGCCAGGGCGCGCACCCGGGCGCGGCCGGCGGCGTCCGCCGGCAGCAGCGGCGGCTCGGGATGCGTCTCGTCGAGATACTCGCAGATCGCCAGGGACTGGGTGAGCACCAGGCCGTCATCCGTTACCAGGCTCGGCACCAGCCCCTGGGGCTGGCGGGCGAGGTTCTCCTCGCCACGCTGCTCGCCTTTGACCAGGTTGACCGGGGCCTGGTCGTAGGCCAGACCCTTGAGGTTCAGCGCGATGCGGACCCGGTAGGCGGCGGACGAGCGGAAATAGCCATATAGCGTGGTCATGCCTGGACTCCTCGGGGTCACTTGGGCTGGTACTTCACTACCTGCTGGTCGATGGTGCCGAAGATGTTGTGGCCGTCGCGGTCGAACATCTCGATGCGCACCCGGTCGCCGAAGCGCAGGAAGGGGGTCTTGGCCGCACCGTGGAGAATCTGCTCCACCATGCGCACCTCGGCCAGGCAGCTGTAGCCCACGCCGCCGTCGGCAATCGGCTTGCCGGGGCCGCCGTCGGGGTCGGGGTTGGAGACGGTGCCGGAGCCGACCACGGCGCCGGCGCCGAGATAGCGGGTCTTCGCCGCGTGGGCGACCAGCTGCGGGAAGCTGAAGATCATGTCCGGGCCGGCTTCCGGCTCGCCGAACTTCTCGCCGTTGAGGTGCACGGTCAGCGGCAGGTGGACCTTGCCGTCCTGCCAGGCGTCGCCCAGCTCATCGGGGGTCACGGCGATGGGCGAGAAGCTGGAGGCGGGCTTGGCCTGGAAGAAGCCGAAGCCCTTGGCCAACTCGCCGGGGATCAGGCCGCGCAGGCTGACGTCGTTGACCAGCATCACCAGCTTGATATGGCTGGCCGCCTGCTCCGGGGTCACCGCCATGGGCACGTCGTCGGTGATCACCGCGATCTCGCCCTCGAAGTCGATGCCGTGCTCCTCGCTGACCGCCTCGATGTCTTCGGTGGGCGCGAGGAAGTGGTCGCCGCCGCCCTGGTACATCAGCGGGTCGGTCCAGAAGGTTTCCGGCATCTCGGCGTTGCGCGCCTGGCGCACCAGCTTGACGTGATTGAGATAGGCGGAGCCGTCGGCCCAGTGGTAGCTGCGCGGCAGCGGGGAGTGCAGCCGGCTCTGGTCCAGGTCGAAGGCGCCTGCGGCGCGGCCCTCGTTGAGCTCGGCGTAGCGCGCTTCGAGCTTCGGGCTCAGCGCATCCCAGTCCTCGATGGCCTGCTGCAGGGTGGGGGCGATATCGGCGGCGGAGACGGCGCGGGTCAGATCGCGGGAGACCAGGATCAGCTCTCCGTCGCGGCCGCTCTTGAGGGTGGCGAGTTTCATGGTGGTTCCATCCTTGTCGTCAGGGGGCGAGGCCTCGAGGGCCTCGTCCGTTCATGCGTCTTGTCGTGACCGTTCAGGGCTGCTGCGGATCGAAGTGCGAGCGTAGGGTCGACCAGACATCCACATAGTCGCGCTGGCGGAACTCCGCTTCCAGCGCTGCCTCGGTGGGATGGAAGACATAGCGGCTCTCGAACATGAAGGCCATGGTGGCGCCCTGATACTGGGGCGTCAGCTCGGCATTGCTGGCCTTCTCGAAGGTGTCGGCGTCGGGGCCGTGGGGCGACATGCAGTTGTGCAGGCTGGCGCCGCCGGGCAGGAAGCCTTCCGCCTTGGCGTCGTACTCGCCGTGGATCAGGCCCATGAACTCGCTCATCAGGTTGCGATGGAAGTAGGGCGGGCGGAAGGTGTTCTCGGCCACCATCCAGCGCGGCGGGAAGATCACGAAGTCGATGTTGGCCATTCCCGGCGTGTCGGAGGCGGAGGTCAGCACGGTGAAGATCGAGGGATCCGGGTGGTCGAAGCTCACCGTGTTGATGGTGTTGAAGTTGGCCAGGTCGTACTTGTAGGGGGTGACGTTGCCGTGCCAGGCCACCACGTCCAGGGGCGAGTGGTCCAGGTCGGTGGCCCAGAAGCGTCCGGAGAACTTGGCCACCAGCTCGAAGTCGCCCTGCAGGTCCTCATAGGCCGCCACCGGGCTCTGGAAGTCGCGGGGGTTGGCCAGGCCGTTGGCGCCGATGGGCCCGAGGCCGGGCAGCTCGAAGGGGCTGCCGTAGTTCTCGCACACATAGCCGCGGGCGGCGTCGACGCCCTCGCCCAGGCGCACCTGGAACTTGATGCCGCGGGGGATCAGGGCGA
The DNA here is from genome assembly GCA_003552795.1 of Halomonas sp. Lineage (GTDB taxonomy): Bacteria > Pseudomonadota > Gammaproteobacteria > Pseudomonadales > Halomonadaceae > Halomonas. The sequence goes on from PUOM01000182.1 coordinate 2,577, forward strand.
TCTCGCCGCTGGCGACGTCCAGCTCGCCCATCTCGGTGCGCAGGCGCAGGGTGCCCTGCTGGGGCACGATCAAGAGCTCGCCGTCGGCGTTGTAGAAGAAGCGCTCGGTCATGTCCTGGTTGAAGGCGTAGACGTGCACGCCGCAGCCGGCCTGGGTGCCGGCGTCGCCGTTGACGGCGATGGTCAGCAGGCCGTCGACGAAATCGGTCGGCTCAGAGGGCAGCGGCACCGGGTCCCAGCGCATCTGGTTGGGGTCGGCGGCGGGCCTGGCCAGCGGAGAAGTGGCCACTGCCTTGTCGGGCAGCGCCCGGTAGGCGCTCTGGGAGACCGAGGGGCGGATGCGGTAGAGCCAGCTGCGGAAGTTCTGGTGGCGCGGCGCGGTGAAGGCCGAACCGGTGAACTGCTCGGCGTAGAGGCCGTAGGCGCAGCGCTGAGGGGAGTTCTGCCCCTCGGGCAGGGCGCCGGGCAGCGCCTCGCTGGCGAAGTGGTTGCCGAAGCCGCTCTGGTACTCGAGTGTCTCGCGGGTCATGGGTTCATCCTCTCTTGTTGGTCTACGCGCTCAGCGAGCGGTCGCCTGCGCTGGGCGTTCTTCGGCGCGCCCGGCGATGGTCAGCGCCTCCTCGAGGACCGCCTGGTCGCCGACGTGGTTGGCGAGCAGCAGGATCAGGCGGGCGTTGATGCGCTCGATCTGCTCTTCGCTGCGCTCGCGGTGGGTCTCGGTGAGCGCGGCGTAGAAGGCGTCCGGATCGGTGAAGTTGGGGTTCAGCTCAAGCCGAGACATGGCGGCCTCCCTGAGTGGTGGTGGCGTTCGCGGCGAGATGGGTGCCCAGGGCGCGAGCCAGGGCCTCGTCGACGCCGGCGGCGGTGACGGCGTGCCAGCGGGCGGCGACGTGCTGGTCGGGGCGCAGCAGATAGCCGCCGCCGGGGGTGAGGCCATAGCGGCTGCCGACCAGGCCCTCGCTGTCTTCCACCACGCGGCTGCGCGGCAGGGCGGTCAGGGCGTCGGGGGCGGGACCGATGATCACCGCGTCGAGATCCGGCTGGCGGGCCAGCAGTGCGTCCAGCTCCGCGGCGAGGGGGGCGGCGCTTGCCTCATCCATTCGCCCGTCCAGCAGCAGCGCGAAGCGGTCGCCGAACTGGTTGAGCAGCCAAGCCGCTTCGCCGCTCAGGCGCACCGGCGCGTCCTTGGCGGGGCTGCCCGGGCGCAGTTCCCGGGGCGCTCCCTCGACGTCAGCGCCGTTGAGGGGCGAGCCGTCGTAGCGGCAGGGCATCGAGAGCCGGCCGCTGTTGACCAGGCTGCGGGCGAAGGGGTAGTGCTCGGCGAGCTCCAGGGTCACGTCCCGGAACAGCCGGCTGACCCGGCTCTTGGGCGTGATGAAATCCGTGGCCCGGGTGGAGTTGAGGATGTTCTCCGCCGCGCCGTGCTGGCGCTCGTCGTCGTAGGTGGCCAGCAGCGCCGCGGGGGCCTGGCCCTTGAGGACGCGTGCCAGTTTCCAGACCAGGTTGTCGACCCCCTGCAGGGCGCCGTTGGCGCCCCGGGCGCCGAAGGGCGAGACCTGGTGGGCGGCGTCGCCCATGAAGACCACGCCATGATGGATAAAGCTGTCCATCTTGCGGCAGCGGAAGGTGTAGACGCTGGCCCACTCCAGCTCGAACTCCACCTCCTCGCCGAGCATCGCCTGGACGCGGGGGCGGATGTTCTCCTCCTTCTTCTCCTCCTCCGGGTCGGCGTCCCAGCCCAGCTGGAAGTCGATGCGCCAGACGTTGTCCGGCTCCTTGTGCAGCAGCACCGACTGGTTGGGGTGGAAGGGCGGGTCGAACCAGAACCAGCGCTCGGTGGGGAAGTCCGCCTTCATCACCACGTCGGCGATCAGGAAGCGGTCCTGGAACACCTGGCCGCGGCTCTCCAGGCCCAGCATGTCGCGAATCTTGCTGTTGGCGCCGTCGGCCACCAGCAGGTAGTCGCAGGTCAGGCGGTAGTCGCCGTCCCGGGTGGAGACGGTGATGGCGGTGCGGTCGGGCTGGGCATCGACCTCGACGACCTTCTGCTCCCAGCGCAGGTCGATGTGCGCCGGGAACTCATGAATGCGGTTTACCAGATACTCTTCGAAGTAGTACTGCTGCAGGTTGATGAAGGCGGGAATGCGGTGGCCCTCCTCCGGCAGCAGGTTGAAGTCGTAGACCTCGCGCTCCTGAAAGAAGACGCGGCCGTGCTGCCAGGTCACCCCCTTCTCGAGCATCGGCTCCACGCAGCCCAGGCGATCCACGACCTCCAGGGTGCGCTTGGCGAAGCACAGGGCCCGCGAGCCCACGCTGACGGTGTTGTTGTCGTCCAGCACCACGCTTTCGATGCCCTGGCGGGCCAGGTCGATGGCGGCGGCCAGGCCCGAGGGGCCGGCGCCGACGATCACCACCGGGCAGTGGCGCACCTCGCCGCTGTCCAGCTCGGGCGGGCGGCGGTAGGGGTAGACGGGATTCTTGTAGGTATTCGGCATGGCTCCTCCGACCGCGGCGCTTCGGCGGCAGGACTGCGGGAGAGGGGTGGCCCCCTCTCCTCGGGCGCTACCGGCGCCGCATGTCTTGAACGTAGGGAAAGCAGGGCGTTACTGGTTCTCGACCACTTCCTGCAGGGAATGCCACATGGCGGTATCGCGCTCGGCGGTCCAGATGCGCGGATCCGGATACTCGCCGCCCGCCTCGTCGTAGCAGCGGGTGATGTCGAAGGGCACGCAGTGATCGAAGATCACCCAGTGGCCATACTTGGGCTTGAGCAGGGCGTAGGTCTCGGCGTAGCACTCGGAGAGGGACTTGCCGGCGGCCTTGCCCGCCTTGACGCTCTCGTACATGTCGTTGAGGAAGTCGCGGGTGCCCTGAATGGCCTCCTGGCACTTCTCCGGGGTCTGCAGGGCGTCGCCGCGGCCGGGCACCAGCTTCTGGGGCGCCATGGCCTCCAGGCGCTCCAGGGTGGCGGGCCAGTACTCGTGGTAGGCGTCGCCGGTATAGGGGGTGGCGCCATACTCGACCAGGTCGCCGGCGAACATCACCTTCTCCTCGGGCAGCCAGACGATGGTGTCGCCCTTGGTGTGGCCGCGGCCCAGGTGGATGATGCGCACCTCGCGCTTGCCCATGAACACCGTCAGCTCTTCCTGGAAGACGATGTTGGGCCAGGTCAGGCCGGGCACCGAGTCCACGCCCTTGAAGAGGCGCGGGAAGCGGCCGACCTCGGACTCGTAGTCCTGCTGGCCGCGCTCCACGATCAGGTCGTAGGTGTGCTGGCTGGCGACGATGTTCTCGGCGTTGTAGGCGGAGGCCCCCAGCACGCGCACGGCGTGATAGTGGGTCAGCACCACGTGCTTGATCGGCAGATCGGTGATCTCGCGGATCCGGCGGATCACATCCTGGGCCATGATCGGGGTGGCCTGGGTGTCGATGACCATCACGCTGTCATCGCCGATCACGATGCCGGTGTTGGGGTCGCCCTCGGCGGTGTAGGCGTAGAGGCCTTCGGCGAGCTTCTCGAAGCTGACCTGCTTCTCTTCGGTATCGGCGTGGGATGCGAACTTCTTGCTCATGGGGATCTCCGGTCTCGTCGGGGTCGTCACGCTCTGGCGACGCGCGTGTTGTGTGATCCGAGTGTGGAGCGAGCATAGTTGTTAGTGAAACTGTATGTCCAGCCTGTCGCGGGAAGTCGGCTCGCTCGCACCGGCGAAGTGCCGCAGAAAACTGCTTCAGATCAACGTTTTTCCGGCTTCTTGCAACTTAAGTCTAAGGCCTTGCGGTTGCAAATTGGTTGCACGGGAGAATGCATGCCGGCAAGGTGGCGGCCATGACAACAACACCCTGTGACCATCAGGAGATGCCCTGACTCATGTCGACTTCAACTTCCCCATGGCCGCGCATCGGCCGGGTCCTTCAGCTGACGCTGGAGGGGGTGGCAGGCGCCACCCTCTTCGGCATGATGCTGTTGACC
>PUOM01000170.1 GCA_003552795.1 Halomonas sp.
CGCCGCCGTAGTAGTCGCCGTCGTTCCAGTTGGCGTCCACGCGGATCGGCGCCGCCCAGGCGCCGAGCGTGGCCAGCAGCCAGGGGTCGGCCTCGCCGGCGCCGATCACCGGCACCAGCCGCTCCACCTTCTCGGGGTAGGTACTGGCCCACTCGTAGGCCTGCAGCGCGCCCATGGAGGCGCCCATCACGGCGTGCAGCTGCTCGATGCCCTGGCTCTCCAGCAGCGCCTTCTGGACGTCGACGAAATCGCCGATGGTGACCACCGGGAAGTCCAGGCCCCAGGGCTCGCCGGTCTCCGGGTGAGTCGATGCCGGGCCGGTGGTGGTCACGTTCGGGTCGTTGGCGTTGAGGTTGACCAGGGTGTCCGAGGCGATGATGTAGTACTCGTCGGTGTCCAGCGGCTTGCCGGGCCCGATGATGCTGTCCCAGTAGCCGACGGGGCCGTCCTGCGCGTAGCGGCCGGCGGCCTGGCTGGTGCCCGAGAAGAAGTGGGTGATCAGGATGGCGTTGTCGCGGGCCTCGTTGAGGGTGCCGTAGGCCTCCCAGCCCACCTTCACCGGCGCAATGACGTCGCCGCCGCGGGTGGTATATTCGTCCATCTCGAAGACCTGCTTCTCCACCAGAGCGTTCCCGGCGTGAGCGGCGCCCGCCAGCAGCAGCGCGGCGCCCAGGCAGGCGCCGGCGGCCAGGGAATGATGGGGGCTTGCGGGAGTCGAAATCTGAGAGCGGTCCTGCATGGGGCGTTATCCTTGTAGTTGATATTGTGAGCGTGCGGACGGCATTCAGTACAGACAGCGCTATGTCGGGTGTCAACGCGAGAGTGTCCGTTATCACCAACGGCCCGGGGGGCGTACCATGAGCAATGACAACAGAACGGTCCGGCGTGCCGGACTGGGCATGATGCTGCTGTTCTGGATGCTGTTCATCGGCGCCGGAACCTGGTGGTTCCACGGCTATCTGGAGAGCCAGCGCAATCCCAACGCCCATCTGGTCAATGCCGCCGAGGGCGAGAGCGCCGTGACCCTGGAGCGCAATCGGGCCGGGCACTTCCTGGCCACCGGGCGCATCAACGGCGAGCCGGTGGAGTTCCTGCTCGATACCGGCGCCACCTACGTGGCCGTCTCCTCGGAGCTGGCGGAGCGCCTGAGCCTGGAGGCTACCGGCAGCGCCTGGTTCAACACGGCCAATGGCCGAGTGCGTGGCGACCTCACCACCCTCGACGAGGTCAGCCTCGGCGGCTTTTCGGTTCAGGAGGTGCGTGGCTCCATCAGCCCGGGCCTGGAAGGCGATGTGGCGCTGCTCGGCATGAGCTTCCTGAATCGCTTCGATATCGAGATCCGCGACGCGCGCATGGTGCTGCACCCCGCCCGTTCGAACTGAGGAGCCTATGGTCCCGACGCGACGCGGCCGCCGTGCCGCGCGGCCCCGCCAGATATCCGGCGGCGGCTGGCTCGACATCCTCTGGCGCGTCAAGGAGCAGCTGACCGATGATCGCGTCAATATCCTCGCCGCCGGCATCGCCTTCTACGCGCTGCTCTCGGTGTTTCCCGCCATCGCGGCGATCATCTCCCTGTGGGCCCTGGTGTTCGACCCCCAGGACATGGCGCGCCAGATCAGCGAGCTGGCCCGCTACCTGCCCCCCGAGGCGGCAGGGTTGATCGAGAAGCAGGCCCGGGAGATCGGCGACAATACCCCTACCGGCCTCAGCCTCACTGCCCTGGGCAGCCTGGCGGTGGCCCTGTTCGTGGCCTCCAAGGGGGTGCGCGGGCTGATCATTGCCCTCAACCTGGTCTATGGCGAGGAGGAGCGGCGCAGCCTGCCGGGGCGCCTGCTGGTGATCGCCACCCTGACCCTGGGGCTGATCGTGCTGACCCTGGTCACCATCGCGGTCGTCGCCGTCTTCCCGCTGGCCATCGGCCTGCTCGGCCTCGAGGGCACCCCGGCGCTGCTGGCAGGCCTGCTGCGCTGGTCGGCGCTGTTGCTGTTGATGATGCTGGTCATCGCGGTGCTCTACCGTTTCGCCCCCTACCGACGCTCGCCGCGCTGGGAGTGGGTCAGCGTCGGCACCGTGACCGCCACCCTGCTGTGGCTGGCCGGCTCCGCCGGGCTCTCGCTCTACGTGGGGCGGATGGCCACCCTCAGCGAGCTCTACGGCTCGCTGGGGGCCGTGGTGGTGCTGATGCTGTGGTTCTGGCTATCGGCCTTCGTCGTCTTGCTGGGGGCCGAGATCAACGGTGAAATGGAGCGCCAGACCCGTCACGACACCACCGTCGGTGAGCCGCGCCCGCTCGGCGAGCGCGGCGCCTTCGTGGCCGATACCCTGGGCCCCTGTCGGCCCTGGCGCCGCGACGCCGCGCCCGATGATTCACCCGACGGCCCACACGACGTTTCACAAGATCCCGGAGAGCCCCGATGAGCCTGACCCACACCCTCGGCATCGAACTGCCCATCCTCCAGGCCCCCATGGCCGGTGCCCAGGGCAGTGCGCTGGCCATCGCCGTGGCCCGAGCCGGCGGCCTCGGCGCGCTGCCCTGCGCCATGCTCTCGCCCGAGGCCATGGCCGAGGAGCTCATTGCCTTCCGCGCCGCCACCGCCGCCCCCGTCAATGTCAATTTCTTCACCCATCTGCCGCCCGAGCCGGATGCCGCCGCCCAGGCGCGCTGGCATGAAGCGCTCGCTCCCTACTACGCCGAGTTCGGCCTGGATATCGACGCCGTGCCGGCGGGACCCGGCCGTCGTCCCTTCGACGCCGCGGCCTGTGAGGCCATCGCGCCCTTCCGCCCGGAGGTGGTGAGCTTTCACTTCGGCCTGCCCGAGGCCGCGCTGCTCGAGCGGGTCAAGGGCTGGGGCGCCAGGGTGCTTGCCTCGGCGACCACGGTGGACGAGGCCCGGTGGCTCGAGGCCAACGGCGCCGATGCCATCATCGTTCAGGGGCTTGAGGCGGGAGGGCACCGCGGCATGTTCCTGACCGATGAGCTCACCACCCAGATGGGCACGCTGGCCCTGCTGCCCCAGGTTCGTCAGGCGGTGGGCGTGCCGCTGATCGCCGCCGGGGGCATCGCCGATGCTCCCGGCGTGGCGGCGGCCCGGGCCCTGGGTGCCGATGCCGTTCAGGTGGGCACGGTGCTGCTCTGCTGCCCCGAGTCCAGGATCTCGGCGATCCACCGCCGGGCGCTGATGAGCGAGGCCGCCCGTCATACGGCCTTGACCAACCTCTACAGCGGCCGTCCGGCCCGCGGCATCGTCACCCGGCTGATGCGCGAGCTGGGGCCCATCGGCGAGGCCGCCCCCGCCTTTCCCCTGGCCACCGCCGCCGTTGCCCCGCTGCGCGCCGCCGCCGAGGCCCAGGGCAGCGGCGACTTCTCGCCGCTGTGGGCGGGGCAGAACGCCAGCCGCTGCCGTGAGGCGGCTGCCGCCGAGGTGATCGCCGCGCTGGCAGAGGGGCTCTAGCGCGGTGGCCATCGCGGGATCCCTCGATGACCCCTTCTATTATCTGGCGAACTTCGAGTTCGTGGTGGCCTGGGTGGCCGAGCGTCACGGCGACCTGCTCGGCGACGAGGAGCGAGCCTTCCTGAGCGCCTTCGCCGAGCTGTCCCGGGCCTCCCGGGCGCTGCTGGTGCGCATGGTGATGCGCCGCGGCGAGCACTTTCGCACCTCCAAACTCGTCTACCCCGAAGTCGACGCCGAGTCTGGCAGCGTCGAGGCCGCTCTGGCGCCGCTGGTGGCCGCCGGTCTGGTCGAGGGAGATCCCGCGCTCTCCCTGGAGACCCTCTTCGCCCAGCTGCGCCTGCCCGAGCTGCGCCAGGCCCTGGCCGGCGAGATCCGCGCCGCCGGGCTGCCTGCTTCCCTGGGCAAGGGGGCGCTCTTCGACGCCCTGGCCCCCCGGCTGAGCGAAGCGCGCCCTCTGGCGGCCTGGTGGCCCGAGGCGCCGGATCGGGTGGTGCGCCTCACCGTGATGGCCAGCTGCGACCGGCTGCGGCTGATGTTCTTCGGCAATCTGCGCCAGGACTGGTCCGACTTCGTGCTCGCGGAGCTCGGGGTGCAGCGCTTCGAGCGGGTGCCCTTCAGCGCCGACTCCCGGGCCTTCCAGCACCGCGAGGAGGTGGACGCCTACCTGGCCCTGCATCGGCTGCGCGAGCGGCTCGAGGCCGGTGAGCCCGCGTCGATGCTGGCGGCCGAACTGCCGCCGGTGCCGGCGGAGAACGCCTGGCTGGCGGCGCGGCGCCGGCGCCTGGAGCTCGCCCTGGGCCGCCAGGCGGAGCGAGACGGAGAGGGCGCGCGGGCCCTTGGGCTCTACCGCCAGGCGGGCTGGCCGGCGGAGACCGGCAGCGCCGAGGCGCGCATCCGCCACCTGCGTCTGCTGGAGCGCCGGGGCGAGCACGCCGAGGCCCATGTCCTGGCCGAGGCCCTCGTCTGCGGGCCACCGGGGGAGGCGGAGGCCCAGGCCCTCGCGCGGCTGCGCCCTCGGCTGCGGCGCCGGCTGGGGCTCCCACCGCCGCCCCGGGAGGCAGCCCCTGATCCTGAGCGCCTCGAGCTCTGCCTGCCGCGCGCTTCCCGCGTCGAGCGCGCGGTGGGTGAGCATCTGGCCCGGGACGACGCCCCGGTGGCCTACGTGGAGAATACCCTGCTCACCGGGCTCTTCGGCCTGCTCTGCTGGGAGGCACTCTTCGCGCCCCTGCCCGGGGCCTTCTTCCACCCCTTCCACAGCGGCCCGGCGGACCTCTACCGGGAGGGGTTCGTGACTCGCCGCCGCGAGCGCTTCGACGCCTGCCTGGCGCGCCTCGACGTCGGCCGTCACCGCCAGACGATCCTCGCCACCTGGCGGGAGAAACAGGGGCTCGCCAACCCCTTCGTGCACTGGGGGGCGCTGGACGAGGCGCTGCTGTCGCTCTCGCTCGACTGCCTGCCTGCCGAGCACCTGCGCGCCTGCTTCGAACGGCTGCTGAGGGATCTCAAGGCCAACCGCGCCGGCCTGCCGGACCTGATCCAGTTCTTCCCCGAGGCGCCCGCCGGGGAGCCCCGCTACCGGCTGGTCGAGGTGAAGGGCCCCGGCGACCGCCTCCAGGACAACCAGCGCCGCTGGCTCGCCTTCTTTCGGGAGCAGGGCATCCCCGTCGCGGTCTGCCACGTGCGCTGGGCAGACCGCGCACGGGCGGACCCCGCAGGGGCGGACCCCGCATGAGCGAGGCGCGACGCCTGCGGGTGGCGGTGCGCACCCTGTGCGACTTCACCGCCCGGGAGGGAGACCTCGACCACCGCTTCACCCCGGCGCCCAGCGCCGAGGAGGGCATCGCCGGTCACGCCGAGGTGGCCCGGCGCCGCGGCGAGGGCTACGAGCGCGAGGTGGCGCTCTCGGGCGTGATCGAGGGGCTCAGGGTCAGCGGCCGCGCCGACGGCTATGACCCGACGGCAAACTGCCTGGAGGAGGTCAAGACCCACCGCGGCAGCCTCGAGCGCATGGCGGACAACCAGCGCGCCCTGCACTGGGCCCAGGCGAAGGCCTACGGGGCGCTGCTCTGCGCCGAGCGTAGTCTGCCTTCCGTCACCCTGGCCCTGGTCTATCTCGATATCGCCAGCGGCCGCGAGACGCGCCTGGAGCAGGTCCATCAGGCCGCCGAACTCGATGCCTTCCTGGCGGAACAGTGCCGGCGCTATCGCGCCTGGGCCGAGCAGGAGGCGGTGCATCGTGAGCGGCGCGACGGCGTCCTGAAGAGGCTCGCCTTCCCCCATGCCGATTTCCGCCCCGGGCAGCGGACGCTGGCCGAGGGCGCCTACAAGGCGGCGGCCACCGGCCGCTGCCTGCTGGCCCAGGCCCCCACCGGCATCGGCAAGACCCTCGGCACCCTCTTTCCCCTGCTGGCGGCGATGCCCCGTCACGGCCTCGACCGGGTGTTCTTCCTGACCATGAAGACCCCGGGCCGCGCCCTGGCCCTGGACGCCCTGCGTCAGCTGGGCGCGGGGGGCGAGCAGGCCGAAGCGGGAGCGGGGCAGGGCACCGGGGGCCGGGCCGGGACTTCGGAGGGACTGCCGCTTAGGGTGCTGGAGCTGACCGCCCGGGAGAAGGCCTGCGAATACCCGGGCCGGGCCTGCCACGGGGAGGCCTGCCCGCTGGCGGCGGGCTTCTATGACCGGCTGCCGGCGGCGCGCCAGGCGGCAGTCGAGGCGGGCTGGCTGGATCGCGAGGCGCTGCGCGAGGTGGCCCGCGAGCACGCCGTCTGCCCCTACTATCTTGGCCAGGAGCTGGCGCGCTGGTGCGATGCGGTGGTCGGCGACGTCAACCACTGGTTCGACGCCAGGGCGCTGCTCCATGGCCTGGCGAAGGCCAACCGCTGGCGGGTCGGCCTGCTGGTGGACGAGGCCCACAATCTGGTGGCGCGGACCCGGGGCATGTACAGCGCCGAGCTCGACCAGCGCCGGCTCGCCCGGCTGCGCCGCACGGCACCGCCGGCGCTCTCCCGGCCGCTGGCGCGCCTGGCCCGCCGGTGGCAGGCGCTGGTCCGGGAGGCAGGCCTGGCCGAAGAGGGAGTAC
>PUOM01000056.1 GCA_003552795.1 Halomonas sp.
CGAGGCCCTCTCCCGGGCACTGGCGGCGCTGACCGATACGCAGCAGCTGCTCCTCGGCTACAGCCGGCTCTTCCTGACGCCCCCGGCCCCCGCCCCGCTCAACCTCGGCGCCTACCTGGACGGCGCCCTGATGGGCCAGAGCACCCAGTCGATGCTCGCGCTCTATCGCCGTCACGGCCTGGAGCGCGACCCGGCCTTTCGCGAGCTGCCGGATCACCTCTCCCTCAACCTGCAGTGGCTGGCCTGGGTCTACAGCGCTATTCAGGAGGCCAGCGACGCCGGCGAGGCGACCGCCCCGGCCGTGATTGATGCCGTGACCATGCTGCGCGACTTCACCCTGCCTGCCCTGGCGGCGCTGCGCGGCAAGCTGGCCCAGGCGGCCAGTGACGCCACCACCCTGCCCTGGCGAGCGCTGGTCGAGCTGACCCACGCTCAGCTGGACCATGACCTGACGCGCCTCGCCCCCCTGGCGCCCGCACGCCCCTCGCCGGTGGCCTCCGACGCCGACCGGGAAGTGACCCGGGCCGCGATGGCGGCCTTCGAGACGAGCGAGGCACCGCGGGAAACGCTCAGCTGCCGACGCTGCGGCGAGGCCTTCGAGAGCGACCCGGTGCTGGCGGAGATGCGCCAGCGGCTGGCCGCCGCCGGCGTGAGTGCCGACCATATGACGGTCTGCTCGCGCTGCCAGGGGCGCGATACCGCCTCGCCCTCGCTGAAGCCCCCCGGCGCCGGCCTGAAGGCGTGGCAGTGATGACCCGAGAGGAGAGAGCGATGACGCCCATCGGCCCAATGTGCGAGATCACCGCCGACTACGTGCTGACCGGCGAAAATGGCGAGCGCCTGGCGGCCTCGACGCCCGAGACGCCGATGCACTACGTGCACGGCACGGGGCAGATGCTGCCGGCCCTGGAGGCCGCGCTGGAGGGTCGCCGGGCCGGCGACGCGCTTCGCGTAACGCTGACGCCGGAGCAGGCCTACGGCCCTCACCGGCCGGAGCTGGTCTTCGAGGCGGTGCGCGACAACCTGCCGCCGGGCCAGGCGCTGCACGTCGGCATGACGCTGACCCCGGGCGGCCAACGCGGCAAGTTCTCGCTGAAGGTGGTGGCGCTCACCGAGCGCGGCGCCATGCTGGACGGCAACCACCCGCTGGCGGGCAGGACGGTGACCTGGGAACTGCGTATCCTGGAAGTCCAACCCGGCAGCCGGCCACCCCAGGGGGAACTGGACTACCAGCCGATTCGCTGGGTGGAGTTGGAGTAGACGACGGGCCGGAAGGCCCGTTCAGCACATGGTCAGCCGCCGCTCGGGGCGGTTGCCCATGCCGTCGAGGCGTGCCTGGAGGCTGACGAGACGCTCGGCCTGCCCCTTCTCGGCGGCCAGCAGCACCTCCGTGACCCACTCCGGCGCCGTCTCGGCAATGCGGTAGTAGACCCACTGCCCCTCGCGGCGGTCGTTGAGCAGGCCGCAGGTGCGCAGCTGGGCCAGGTGGCGCGATACCTTGGGCTGCGACTCCTCGAGCGCATGGGTCATCTCGCAGACGCAGAGCTCACCCTCCCGACGAATCAACAGGGTCAGGGTCAGGCGGGTCTCGTCGCCCAGGCACTTGAGCAGGCGAGCGGGTTCGAGAGCGATCAAGGCGTTCCTCGCAGTGGTCTTTCCAGAAGGATGATTCTACGCCAAAGCCCGCCGGGTCGACAGCGACCGGGGGGGCCGCGCTGCCTCAGGCGGGCCGGCGGATCACCAGCAGCGCCAGGTCGCTCCTCCGCATCAGTCTCGAGGCCAGCACAGTGCTCTGCCCCCTTCGCCGCCCACAACAGACCGTAAGGCAGGATGGCTCAACCCCGCCAGACCTAGCCATAGCGGCCGGTGATGTAGTCCTCGGTCTGCTTGTTGGCGGGCTCGGTGAAGATCCTGTCGGTCTCGTCGAACTCCACCAGATCGCCCAGGTACATGAAGGCGGTGTAGTCGGAGACCCGGGCCGCCTGCTGCATGTTGTGGGTCACGATCAGAATGGTGTACTGATTCTTGAGCTCATTGATCAGCTCCTCGATCTTGAGCGTCGAGATGGGGTCCAGCGCCGAGGCCGGCTCGTCGAGCAGGATCACCTCGGGCTCGATGGCGATGGCCCGGGCGATGACCAGGCGCTGCTGCTGGCCGCCGGAGAGTCCGAAGGCGTTGTCGTTCAGGCGGTCCTTCACCTCGTCCCAGAGGGCCGCGCCGCGAAGCGAACGCTCCACCACTTCGTCGAGCACCCCCTTGTTGTTGACTCCCTGCAGGCGCAGGCCATAGGCCACGTTTTCGTAGATCGACTTGGGGAAAGGGTTCGGCTTCTGGAACACCATGCCCACCTTGCGGCGCAGCTCCGCCACGTCGATTCCGCGGGCATAGATGTCCTCCCCATCCAGCAGGATCTGGCCCTCGACCCGGCACACGTCCACCAGGTCGTTCATGCGATTGAAGCAGCGCAGCAGGGTGGACTTGCCGCAGCCGGAGGGCCCGATGAAGGCGGTCACCTTGTGGCGCGGAATGTCCAGGTTGATGCCCTTCAGGGCCTGGTCCTTGCCGTAGAAGAGATTGAGGTCGCGCACCTGGAAGGTGACGTCCCGCATGCCCGACGGGGTCTTGGCATGGCTGGCGACGGGGCGGGGTGCGGTAGTCATTGAGGTCATGGTCTCATTCCTCGTGTTCCGGTAACCGGCGACCGAAGCCGCCGGTGAATAATTCGGGGGGCCGGCCGATCAGTCGGAGGCAGCGCGATAGCGCTCGCGCAGGCGGTTACGGATGCTGATGGCGGTCAAGTTGAGCACGATGATCAGCAGCACCAGCACCAGCGCCGTGGCATAGACCAGCGGACGGGCCGCCTCCACGTTGGGGCTCTGGAAGCCCACGTCGTAGATGTGGAAGCCCAGGTGCATGATCTGGCGATCCAGATGAATGAACGGGAAGGTGGCATCCACCGGCAGCGTCGGTGCCAGCTTGACCACCCCCACCAGCATCAGCGGCGCCACCTCCCCCGCCGCCCGAGCGATGGCAAGTATCATGCCGGTCATCATCGCCGGGGTGGCCAACGGCACCACCACCTTCCACAGCGTCTCGGACTTGGTCGCCCCCAGCGCCAGGGAGCCATGGCGCACCGAGGAGGGAATTCGTGCCAGCCCCTCCTCGGTGGAAACGATCACCACCGGCAGGGTCAGCAGCGCCAGTGTCAAGGAGGCCCAGATCAGCGCCGGGGAGCCGAAGGTCGGGGATGGCAGACGGTCCGAGTAGAAGAGCTGATCGATGGACCCCCCCAGGGTGTAGATGAAGAAGCCGAGACCGAACACTCCGTAGACGATGGAGGGCACCCCGGCCAGGTTGTAGACCGAGATCCGGATCAGCTTCAACAGCGGCCCCTGACGGGCGTATTCGCGCAGATAGATGGCGGCCAGCACGCCGAAGGGGCTGACGATCATCGACATCAGCAGCACCATGGTCACGGTGCCGAAGATCGCCGGGAAGATGCCACCGGCGGTATTGGCCTCGCGCGGCTCGCCGCTGACGAAGGCCCAGAACTGCTGCGCGTATTCGGTGACCTTGGCGGAGAGCGACAGGCTGTTGGGCTGAACGGCCCGCACGATATCGCCGATACGGATCTGCACCTCCTGGCCGCCGACGACCGTGGCCACCAGGGTATCCCGGTAGAGCTCGCGGCGCAGGATGTCGATCTCGCCGCGCAGGGTCTGGAAGTTCTCCTGCAGGACGTCCTGCCGCGCCTGGATCTGATCCAGCTGGTCCTGAAGGGCCTCGGGCGCGATATCGGGATCGCGCTGCAGGGCGCGCTCGCGCAGGCGCAGCTCCTCCATCTCCGCGCTGATCACCCCGACGTCACGCCGCTCGATCCGGCGCAGCTCGCGGAACAGGGTGTTGGCCCGCTCGACCCGCGACTGCAGCGCCTCCCAGAGCCCCTCGCCCTCGGCGACCACCTCGCCCTCCTCCAGCACGCGTACCGGGTAGCCGTAGAAGTCACCCCATTCACGACGCTCGAGGCGCATGGCATCCGGGGGCGTCTGCCACTCGGACATCTGCAGCTCCGCATACCAGGCGAAGTCGTTGCCGGTAACGTCGCGGTTGCCCTGCTTGATCAGGTGCCGGGTGACCAGGTCATCGTCATCGAGCTCGGGCGGCACCGTGATGCCGGCGTCCCGCGCCACCGGCACCGGGATGGTCTGGGAGCGCACGTGCTCCCCCATCACCATCTGCCCGAGCCCCAGCTCGGGGTCGCCGACCTGAAACTCGACGATCTCGCTAGGATAGAAGTGGCTGAGGCCGCGGACGGCGATCAGACCGATCAGCCCCACCACCATCACCATCGAGACGGCCACTGCGCCGGCATTCAACCAGACCCAGGGGGCACCGCTTTTCCACCAAAGTTTCATTACCGTCTCCCGGAATCAGAGGTTGCCGTAGCGCTTGCGCAGGCGCTGGCGAATGATCTCGGCCAGGGTGTTGACCAGGAAGGTCATGGCCAGCAGCACCAGGGCGGCGAGGAACAGGATGCGGAAGTGGCTGGAGCCCACGGCGGTCTCGGTCAGCTCTACCGCGATGTTGGCCGACAGGGTCCGCATGCCCTCGAAGATGTTGAAGTTCATCACCGGGCTGTTGCCGGTGGCCATCAGCACGATCATGGTCTCCCCCACCGCGCGGCCGAAGCCCATCATCACCGCCGAGAACATGCCGATGCTGGCGGTGGGCAGCACCACGCCGACCACGGTCTGCCAGCGGGTGGCGCCCAGCGCCAGCGACCCCTGGGTGAGGTGCTTGGGCACGTTGAACACCGCATCTTCCGCAATGGAGAAGATGGTGGGGATCACCGCGAAGCCCATGGCGATCCCCACCACCAGGGCGTTGCGCTGGTCATAGCTGAAGCCGTTGTCGGTCAGCCACTGGCGCATGCTGCCATCGAAGAACAGGATCTCCACGTAGGGGCTCGCCGAGACGCAGGCCCAGCCCACCAGGATGATGGTCGGCACCAGCAGCACCGCCTCCCAGCCGTCGGGCACCCGAAGCCGCAGCCGCTCGGGCAGCCGGCTCCAGAGGTAGGCGAAGGCCAGCATGGCGATCGGCATCAGGATCAGGATGCTGAACACCGCCGGCAGCCGGTTCTCGACGAAGGGAGCCAGCCACAGACCGGCCAGGAAGCCGAGGATGACCGTGGGCAGCGCCTCCATCACCTCGATGGTGGGCTTCACCTTGCCGCGCAGCTTCGGCGACATGAAGTAGGCGGTATAGATCGCGCCCATCAGCGCCAGCGGAGTGGCAAAGAGCATCGCGTAGAAGGCCGCCTTGAGCGTGCCCAGGGTCAGGGGCATCAGGCTCATCTTGGGCTCGAACTCGTCGCCCCCGGCGGTGGACTGCCAGACGTAGCGCGGCTCGCTGCTGCCCTCGTACCACACCTTGCGCCACAGCGAGGAGAAGGAGATGCCCGGGTGGGGATTGCTGACGCTGGCCACCTGGAGCTGCTGGTTCTCGTCGGCAAACAGCGCCATGGCGTTGACCGGCGAGATGGCGATACGGCTGAGCGGACCGTCGGTCTTGGGGGCATCGAAGACATCGGCCGAGGCGGTGGCGTGATGGATACCCAGATTGCCGAGCTCGTCACCCACGAGGAAGCCGCGCCGGGTGTACTCCGGCTCGATGTGGGTGATCGAGGCGTCGTAGCGGGCGAAGTCGCGAATATGGGTCAGGTCGTGGCGGTTCCGATCGTCCCGTACCGGAAAGTACTGGCGCACCTGGCCGTCAGAGGTGCCGGCGATGATCGACACCGTACCGTTGAGCATTGCCATCTTCGACACGTAGCCGCTGTCGGTGACGCGGACGGCCCCCCGGTAGTCGGGACTGTCCAGGTTGCCGATATCGTAGTGGTGGATATAGCCCGCCTCGTCGGAGACGTAGAGATGACGAAAGCGGTTGTCGATGAGAATCTGGCGAGCGCTGCCCTCGAAGCCGGGCAGCTCGGCCGTGGTCTGCTCCACGGTCACCTCGCCGGTCATGATGTTCTCGCGGCGGTCGAAGGAGGTCACCGCCAGGGTGCCGTCGTCAAGCTCGGCGGCCGCGTAGGTGCCCCGATCGCTCGCCTGCAGGCCCAGCACCTGGATCGCCCGCCCCGCCTCGTCCAGGGTCAGCGGCTCCTCGCCGAGAGGAAAGGTCAGTTCCGGCTCGATATGGCGCAGGTTGTCCGGGTAGGTAATGGCGTACTCCACCTGGCCAAGCGAGATCTCGCCGTTGTCGTAGCCATAGGCGAAGGCCCGAGAGGTGGCAAACCCCGTGGCGAAGGTCGTTTGAGTAGCGTCCTCGGGGCGCGGCATCTCGAACGATGAGCGCACACTTCCCCCTTCCAGCTCGAAGAAGGTGATGCGCCCCGTGTCGGTGAAGGTCGCGCCCAGGGTGTCGTAGCGGTCGATGGTGAGGTGCTCGAGCGCCTCGCCCTGTTCCAGCCCGGGGGCCGCATAGGTCTGCTCGGTGGCGATCTGAGCCGACTTGAACAGCGGCATCACCTCGGAGAAGAGGTAGACGAAGATCATCCCCAGCGCGAAGACGACGCCGATGCCGGCGGCGCCGATGCCGTAGCGGGAGACGTTATCCTTCAGGGCACGCTTGCGCCGCAGGCGCTCACGCTGTTCTGGGCGGGGCAGCAGCGATCTGCCTTGACCCGGCGCGGGCCGTTGGGACATGTCATTCATGGCGGATGGGCAATCCCGTCAGATGGAAAGTACGCACAGGGTATGCAGGGTCCGTGACAGCGATGTGACAGCGCCTGAAATAAAGAAGGGGCGCCTGAGCGCCCCGGGTAAAGCTTTTTACTCCAGTTGCTTAGTCGAGACCCAGCTCGCCGCGCACGCGGCTGGCCACGGACTCGGGCAGCGGGATATAGCCGTCACGGGCGGTCACTTCCTGGCCCTGCTGGGAAAGCACCATGCGCAGGAACTCGGCCTGCTGCGGTGCCAGATCCTCGTTGGGGTGCTTGTTGACGTAGACCATCAGGTAGCGGGCCAGCGGGTAGTTCTCGTCATCCACCGAGTAGGCTTCCTCGCCTTCGTCACGAGCCACCGGGACGGCACGCACCTGGGAGGTGATGTAGCCGATGCCGGAGTAGCCGATGCCGTTCACGGACTCGCTGACGCCCTGCACCACCGAGGCGGAGCCCGGCTGCTCGTTGATGGTGTCCTTGAAGTCGCCGCCGCACAGGGCGTTCTCGGCGAAGAAAGCGTAGGTGCCGGAGACGGCGTTACGGCTGTAGAGGGTGATATCGCGGTTCTCCCAGGCGCCTTCCAGGCCCAGCTGGCCCCAGCGGGTGATGTCCTGATCGTAGCCGCAGCGGCGGGTGTCGGAGAAGATCGCATCGACCTGCGGCAGGGTGATGCTCTCGAGCGGGTTGTCCTGGTTGACGTACACCGCCAGAGCGTCGATGGCCACCGGCACCATGGTCGGCGGATAGCCGAAGCGATCCTCGAAGGCCTGGACCTCGGAGGTACGCATCTCGCGGCTCATGGGGCCGAACTGGGCAGTGCCCTCGGTCAGGGCGGTGGGGGCAGTGCCGGAGCCGGCGCCCTGGATCTGGATGTTGATGTTCGGGTAGAAGCCTGCGAACTCCTCGGCCCACAGGGTCATCAGGTTGTTCAGGGTGTCGGAGCCGATGCTGGTCATGTTGCCGGAGATGCCGCTCACGGCCTCGTACTCGGGCAGATCGGGATCGACGTCTGCCATGGCGTGGGTCGAGATGAATGAAGCGCCGATGACGGCAGCAGCCAGAACCTTCAGTTTCATGGTGGTGTCCCCTGTTTCACAGCGTTGATGGCCGGATGACCACTTTCGATCACCCACTCGATGACCGATGGCTGCGACTATAAGGGAGACCGCATGACACTTCGGTGACATGGCAGGCGCGTTTGATGAATCTTGTGTGACAGTCGGCGGCGAGCCGTCTCAGAGCAGCAGCCCCAGCGCCGCCAGGGTGCAGAGGCCCAGCGACGCCCCCTGGAGCAGGCGGCGGTCGAGGCGATGGGCAACGCGCCCGGCCAGCCAGCTGCCGGCCAGCACCCCCGGGGCGAAGGTGAGCGCCAGGCCGAAGTGCCAGGCGCGGAGCAGCCCGCCAAGGCCCAGGGTGACGAGCGTCATCAGGGCGGTGACCACGAAGAAGGCCGAGAGGGTGCCGCGCAGGCGGTCCGGGGAGAAGCCGTGGAGCAGCAGCACCAGGGGCGGGCCGCTCAGCGCGGCGATGGTGCCGAAGATGCCCGAGAAGACCCCGGCGCCGAACAGGGTGGCGCGGTTGACCGGCAGGCGGAAGCGAAAGAGGGTGACCGCCACGGCGAAGAGCACGCTGCCGGCGATGAGCTTTTCCAACACCGCCATGGGCGCGGCCAGCAGCAGCCAGAGCCCCAGGGCGTTGCCGGGAATCCGCCCCACCAGGGCCGTGGCGATCTCGCCAAACTGCACCTCGCGCCAGTAGTGGCGCAGGGTGGTGAGCGCCACGGTGAAACCGAACAGCACCAGCACCACCGGCACCAGGCGCGGCTCCAGCATCAGCAAGAGCGGCGCCCCCACCACGGCCAGACCGAAGCCGGTGGCCCGCTGCACGAAGGCCCCCAGCGCTAAGGTGACGGCGCAGCCAAGCCAGGTGCCGAGGCCCATATCGAGCCAAGCCAGCAGCGCCTCAGGCATGACAGGCCCCCAGCGCCAGGGTGGCGGCGCAGCCCAGCCAGACGGCAAGGCTCATGTCGAACCAGGCCAGCAGCGCCTCAGGCATGGGCGGCCCCTCCCGCCAGCCGGCGCAGCCCCAGGTTGCCCAGCGCCGAGGCCACCAGCATGGTCAGCACCATGGGCCAGAGGCTCTCGATTTCGAAGGCGCCCACCATCACCCCCGCCAGGGCCGCGGCGCCAAACTTGATGAAGCCCATCAGCGCCGTGGCGGTGGCGCTCATGTGGCCAAACTCGTCAAGCAGCAGCGACATGGCATTGGGGGTGATCAGCCCGATCATGCCGGCATAGACCATCACCAGCACCACGACTACCGGCAGCGTCGCCACGCCGAGCGCCGCGGCAAGCCCCAGGGCAGACGCCGCCGCCAGCTGCACCAGAAGGCCCAGGGCGAGGTTCTGCCCCGGGGTGCGATCGCGCAGCAGGTAGATGTTGACGCGGTTGGAGAGCGCGATCACCACCACGTTGATGCCGAACACCAGCGGGTAGGTCGCCGGGGTCAGACCGAAGTGCTCCAGGTAGACGTAGGGCGAGGCGGTCACGAAGGCGAAGAGCCCGCCGAAGGAGGCCGCCACCGCGCAGATATAGCCCATGCCCGCGCGGTGGCGCAGCACGCTGGCGTAGTTGGCCAGCACCTCGCGAAAGCCGGCCGCCGGCGCCCCCGGCGGGCGGGTCTCCGGCAGGCGGGTGCCCAGCCACCAGAGCAGAAAGAGCGCATAGGCCGCCAGGAAGACGAAGATCAGCCACCAGTCGCCCAGGTAGAGCAGGCCGCTGCCCACCACCGGCGCCACCAGGGGCGCCAGCATCATGATCATCGCCATGGTGGACATCACCCGGGCCGCCTCGCGGCCGCTGAAGCAGTCGCGCACGATGGCTGCCGAATTGACCACGCTGGCCCCGCCCCCCAGGGCCTGGACGAAGCGCCAGGCGAGCAGCTCCGGCAGGGTCTCCACCGTGGTGATGGCAAGGCTCGCCAGCAGGAAGACCACCAGCCCCCCGAGCAGCACCGGCTTGCGGCCCAGCCGGTCGGAGAGCGGCCCGAAGATCAGCTGGCCGACCGCAAACCCGGCCAGGAACATGCTGATGGAGAGTTCGGTGTGGTGAATGCTGGCGCCGAGATGCTCGGCGAGCACGCCCATGGCGGGCAGGTAGGCGTCGATGGCGAAGGGGGCCAGGGCGGTATTGGCGGCCACCAGCAGCGCCACGCGTCGGGCGTCGAGGGTCAAGGAGGCTCCCGGGTCTGTATAGATAGGCGGCTAATCATAACCTATTGTCGCCTTCCCTGCCGGTCCCTGTTACCTGTCATACTGGCTTGGTAGAGTGATTTTCCCCTTGTCCTTCAGGAGCCCAGCCCCATGGCCGACGACCTGCTCTCGCAACTCCGGCAAATGACCACCGTGGTCGCCGACACCGGCGACCTGGAGGCGATTCGGCGCTTCCAGCCCACCGATGCCACCACCAATCCCTCGCTGATCCTCCAGGCCGCCCAACAGGAGGGGCGCCGTGAACGGCTCGGGGAGATCGCTCGCCAGGCCACCGATATCGATGATGCCCTGGACGCCGTGGCGGTGGAGATCGGCAGCGAGATCGGCTCACTGGTGCCAGGCTACGTCTCCACCGAGGTGAGCGCCCGACTCTCCTTCGACACCGACGCCACCCTGGCCCGAGCCCGCTCGCTGATCGAGCGCTATGCCCGCCACGGCATAGGCCCTGAGCGCATCCTGATCAAGGTCGCCGCCACCTGGGAGGGCATCCGCGCCGCCCAGCAGCTCGAGCGCGAAGGCATTCACACTAATCTGACCCTGCTGTTCAGCTTCGCCCAGGCTCAGGCCTGCGCCGACGCCGGTGTGACCCTGGTCTCCCCCTTCGTGGGGCGCATCCTTGACTGGTACCGGGCCCGCGACCCCGAGGCTGACTTCGCCGGCGAGCGCGACCCCGGCGTGCAGTCGGTCCGCCGGATCTATGAGCACTACAAGGGGCATGGCTATGACACCATCGTGATGGGGGCAAGCTTTCGCAACGCCGGCGAGATCCTGGCCCTGGCCGGCTGCGACCGGCTGACCATCTCCCCGGCCCTGCTCGGCGAGCTGGCCGATGCCAGCGGTCCGCTGGCGCGCCGGCTGACCCCGCTGGATGCCGAGACGCAGGCGCCTGAACCGCTGGATGAAGCGGAGTACCGCTGGTACATGAACGAGGATGCCATGGCTACCGAGAAGCTGGCCGAGGGCATTCGCAAGTTCATGGACGATCAGCGCAAGCTGGAGAGCCTGCTGGTCGAACTGCGGCGGGGCTAGCGCTCAGGGCTGGTGCGAGGCGGTCTCCTGGGCCTCGAGCATCTCCACCAGGGGCTGGAACTCCTCCCGGTTGTGCTCGTTCATGCGCATCAGGATGCGGTGCGCCTCGAGAATCCGCTGACGCGTCTCCTCCACGTCGCCGGGAATTTCGGGAAGATCGCAGAGCTCGCGAAACTCGGTGATGGGCGCTTCCACCTGGGTGAAGTAGCGGGCGAACCCCATCACGTCCAGCATGCGCTGAATGTCGGGATTGTCGGCCACGATGGTGGGGCGCTCGGCCAGGCGGCCATTCACCGCCATGGCCACCTTGGCCAGGAACCCCAGCGCCGTGGAGTCCACGTTGGTGGCATCGCGGAGATCGATGATCAGCGTGGTGAGCCCCGGCGTCTCGGCGAGCTGCTGGGCCTGGCGGTCCAGGGTCGCGCAGAGCGTCAGGCGCACGTCGCCGCAGAGCTTCAGCACGAAGACTCCGGCGTCGAATGCCGCCTTGATGCGTCCTTCAGGAATCAACATTGGCAAATCCGCTCAACATCATGATGGTCAGGTCGTCGGGCAGCGCCTCGATGGCCAGATCCGTGCCGGTATCGTCACTGCTGGCCAGGTGCCCCAGGGCCAGACTGCTCCGAAAGTCCTCCAGCGTCTCGCTGGTCAGCACCCGTTGCTCGAGCTCCCTGAGCCGCGTGTCGAGCGTTTCGCCCGGCAGGCATTCCAATACCCCATCCGAACACAGCCACAGGCGGAAGTTCTCGGGCAGCGAACATCCCAGAGGGGGGTAGTCGGCACCGGGGAAGAGCCCTACCGGCATGCCTTGACCGGGCAGGGGCTTGACCTCGCCGTTGGCCACCAGCAGGGGCATGGGCAGCTGGGCGCCCAGCGAATAGTGCAGATAGCGCTGCTCGAGGTCAATCACCCCGACGAAGAGGGTGGCGTGCTTGCCGATGCCGGTGTCCAGCAGCTCGCGGTTGAGGTCGCTCAGCCAGCGCGGCGGCAGCGCCTCCGGCGCCGTGCCGTCCCACTCCCCCTGCCAGCGGTTGGCCAGGTACTTGAGCAGCACCGTGACGAAGGCCGAAGAGGCGCCGTGCCCGGAGACATCGGCAAAGTAGAACAGCAGATGGCGCTCGTCCAGGCGCTGGAAATCGAGAAAGTCGCCGGAGAGGTATAGCCAGGGGGCAAACCAGTAGTCGCAGCTCACACCGGCCGCCGTCTGAGGTCTCGGCGGCAGCAGCTTGCGCTGAATCTGGCCACCGGCCTGCTGGTCGAGACGCAGCATCGCCAGGTGGGTCTCCAGGCTCTCGTTGAGCTCCTCGAGCCGCAGCTTGTCCTCGCGACGCTCCTCTTCCAGCCGGCGCAGCTCGATCACCTTGCGAATCATGCGCCGCAGCAGCTGGCCGTGGCGCAGCGGCTCGACGATGTAGTCCACCAGTCCGGCATCTACCGCCGAGAGCAGCCCGGAGGACTCGCGGCTATCGCTGACCACCAGGGTCGGCAGGCGCTCGCAGAGCGGCGCCCACTGCTCGTCGGACAGCGCCCGAGCGTGAGCGACCACCAGCGACACCTCCGCCGGCAGTTCATCGGGGCTGCCGACGGCAATCACCGCCAGGCCGTCCCGGGCGATGGTCTCGGCCAGGGCGTCGCGCGCCGGGCCGGGGGCATCAATCACACCGATCAGCTGCTTGGGACGATCCATGGGAGGGGCCTCAGTCTGAGAAGGCGTCGTCGAAGTCGGCGTCGTCGAAATCGGCATCGTCAAAGTCGAAATCATCCATGGCGAAGGGGTCATCGCCCATCTCGCCATCGCTGATCTCGAAACGGCGGCGCTGCAGCCAGGTATCGCGGATGAAGCTGTAGCGATCGCCGCTGATCAACTCCTCCTGGTCGAGCAGTCCGGCGCGCATATCGACCACTCTCAAGGCCGTCAGCGCGATCTCGAGTTCGGCGTCATTGAGGTAGTAGAGGGGGTAGGTCGCCGCATCGGCGGGCAGGCCACCGGTGTCGCGCAGGGTGCTCGGCCCCAGGAAGGGCAGCACCAGATAGCGCGACTCCTCCCACCCCCAGACCGCCAGCGTCTGGCCGAAGTCCTCGTCGCGACCGGTGATCTCCATATGGGTGGCGAAATCCCAGAGGCCGCCGATGCCCACCGTGGTATTGATCGCGAAGCGCGACAGGGCGATACCGGCGTTGCCCGGCTTGCCCTGCAGCAGGCTGTTGAGCGCGGTGCGTGGCTCGCCCAGGTTGGAGAAGAAGTTGCCGACCCCGGTCTGCACCGGCTGGGGAGTGACCGTGCGATAGCCGCTGGCCACCGGCCTGAGCACCGCACGATCCACGGCATCGTTGAAGGCGAAGACCTGACGGTTGAAGCCCTCCCAGGGGTCGTCGGGATGACGCTCCTCCACCTCTGCCGTGCTGGCACAGCCGGCCAGCAACGACGCCGCCAGCAGCCCCGCCACCGCCTTGCCACGCCTTGCCTTCATGATGGCTGTCATCTTCTCTCCTTGCGGGCTCTTCTGCGAAGTGTTCTGCAAGCTATCGGGGGTGTCAGACACGCTTCACCACCACGCTGCCGGCGCTGTAGCCCGCTCCGAAGGAGCAGATCACTCCCAGCGCCCCCGGCGCCAGGTCATCACGGTGCAGATGGAAGGCGATGATCGAGCCCGCCGAACTGGTGTTGGCATAGCGATCGAGAATCACCGGGGCTTCCCCCTCCGCGGGGTCGCGGCCCAGCACCCGACGGGCGATCAGGTCGTTCATATGACGGTTGGCCTGGTGCAGCCACATCCGCGCCAGGTCATCGCCGCTGAAGCCCAGCGCCTGCAGATGCTCCCCGATCAGCGCCGCCACCAGGGGGCACACTTCCTTGAACACCCGACGTCCCTCCTGGACGAACAGCTTGTCCAGCGCCTGAGGATCCGCATCCGTCACCCGGTTCAGGAAGCCGGCGTTGTTGCGGATGGCGTTGGAGAAGCGCGTGGTCAGGCGGGTGCCGAGGATTTCGAAGCGCGCCTCGGCCGTGGCCAGGTCGTCGCGCTCCAGCACGATGGCGGTGCAGGCATCGCCGAAGATGAAGTGGCTGTCCCGGTCGCGGAAGTTGAGGTGCGCCGAGCAGATCTCCGGGTTGACCACCAGCGCCCGGGTGGCATTGCCGGCGCGAATGGCATTGGCCGCGGTCTCCATGGCGAAGGTGGCGGAGCTGCAGGCCACGTTCATGTCGAAGGCGTAGCCGCCGGCGCCGAGCAGTGCCTGCAGCTCCACTGCCACTGCCGGATAGGGACGCTCCAGGTTGGAGCAGCCCACGATCACCAGGTCGACGTCGCCCGCGGCCACGCCGGCGTGCGCCAGGGCCTGTCGAGCCGCGATGGCGCCCATCTCGCCCTGAATGGAGGCTTCGTCGTTGCCGCGCTCACGCAGCCGCGGGCGCATGCGCTCGGGGTCGAGGATGCCCGCGGCGTCGAGCACGTGCCGGCTGTGGATACCCGAGGCCTTGACGATGAACTCCGTGCTGGAGTGCGCCAGTCGCTCCTCGATGCCGGCCTCGGCGCGACGCGCGTTCTCGGCGTCCACCCAGGCATTGAAGGTGGCCACCAGGGCATCGTTATCGATGGTGTTCTCCGGCGTGAAGAGTCCTGTGCCGGTGATCACGACATTGGTCATCGCTGTCTCCGTTGTCGCGGCTGGGAGCCGCCATGGCCACCGCAGCGGCCGCTGTACGTGCGGGGCACTCAGGTGCGCCCGGTGATCTCCGCCCAGCGCTTCTCGAGGCGCTTGGCGGAGACGGGAAATCGGGTGCCCAGCTGCTGGGCGAAGAGCGAGACGCGCAGCTCTTCGATCCACCAGTGGAACTCGGCCAGCGCCGGCGGGGCCATGCCGCCGCGGCGCTCGCTCGCCAGACGGGCCTCGAGGCGCGACTCGAGGGCCTGGATCTCCTGCATGTGCATCTGATCGCGCAGCCGCTCCCGCGGCGCCTTCTCCAGACGGATCCGGGCCGCCTCCATATAGCGCGGGTAATCGTCGAGCCACTCTCCGGCCTCGCTGACGAAGCCGGGGTGGACCAGGCGCGCCATCTGGGCCTTGAGGTCACTGTATACCAGCGCCAGGGCCAGGCTCAGGTTGCCCTTCAACGCCTTGGTGACGGCCAGATGCCCCTTGAGCGCGGCCTCCAGGGTCACGACCAGGGCCTCGGCCCGGGGCAGCAGCTCGCCGCGGGTCGCCGCCAGGCGCGCCTCGAATTCGGCGGCCGAACGCGGCAGCGGATCCGCGGCGACCTCCCGGGTAAACACTGCCCGCACCACGTCGTCGGTGAGCTGGCGCTTGCTGCCGACCTTGGCGAACAGCAGCGCGCAGGTGCCGAGCCGCTCGAGCCGCTCGATCGCGCGAACCTGATCGGGCAGGCGGCGCATGGCCAGGCGCACGATGCCCTCGCGATGGGCCTCCCGGGCCTTGCCCGGGTGGTCGAAAAGCTCCACCCGGAAGGCCTCCTTCTCGGGCACCAGGGCCGGAAAGGCCTCGACGCGAATGCCCGCCTGGCTGGTGACGCGCGACTCGGGCAGCTCCTCCTCGGGCAGCCCCTCCACCGGCGCCTCCAGGCGCGCCTCGGCGGCCAGCGAACGGGCGCCCTGCCCCGCGGCCGCCTCGAAGCGTCGCTCCAGCTCGCGGATATCACGCCCCTGGCCAAGCACGCGCCCCTCGTGATCCACCACCTTGAGGTTCATCACCAGGTGGGGCTCGAGCGGGTCCCGCTGCCAGTCGTCGGGGTGCACGCGCACGCCGGTCTTGCGGCGCAGGAACTCGCCCAGCGCCTCGGTGAGGGGCACGTCATCGGGGACGATCGCCTCCAGGGCGGCATCGACCCAGTCGGGGATCGGCACGACTTGACGACGGATCGCCTTGGGCAGCGACTTCATCAGCGCGATGCACTTCTCGCGCAGCAGGCCCGGCACCAGCCACTCCAGGCGCGCCAGAGGCAGCTGGGGCAGCATGGCGGCGGGCACGGTGAGGGTCACCCCATCGTCGATCGCGCCGGGCGCGAAGTGGTAGGCCAGCGGATAGCGCACGCCGTTGAGCACAAGCTCGTCAGGGTAGTCCGCCTCGGTCACCTCGCTGGCCTCCCTGGCCAGCAGGGCGTCGCGGTCGAACTTGAGCACCGCGGGATCCTCGGCCTCGGCGCGCTTGCGCCACGCCTCGAACCCCTTGCCGTTGTGAATGCCCTCGGGGAGGCGCTCGTCATAGAAGGCGAAGAGGGTCTCCTCGTCCACCAGGATATCCCGGCGCCGGGCGCGGTCCTCCAGGTCCTCGACCTCCTCGACCAGCGCCCGGTTATGGGCGAAGAAGTCGCCCCGGGTGCGAAACTCCCCCTCCACCAGGGCGCGGCGGATAAAGAGCTCGCGGGACTCGGCGGGGGCGATGGGACCGTAGTGCACCCGCCGGCCGGAGACGATGGGCAGGCCGAAGAGCGTCACCTGCTCCTTGGCCACCACCTGGGCGCGCTTCATCTCCCAGTGGGGCTCGGCGTAGCTGCGCTTGACCAGGTGCCCCGCCAGGGGCTCGATCCACTGGGGATCGATCTTCGCCACGGTGCGGGCGAAGAGCTTGGTCGTCTCCACCAGCTCGAAGGCCATCAGCCACTTGGGCGACTTCTTGGCCAGCCCGGAGCCGGGGTGGATCACGAACTTGCGGTTGCGCGCGCCCAGGTACTCGCGGTCCTCGGTGAGCAGCCCGAGATGGGAGAGCAGCCCCGGCAGCAGCGCCCGGTGCAGGGTGGCCGCCTGGCGGCGACGGGCCTTCTTGCGCGCCTGCTCGGCTCCGCCCTCATCGGCGCCCTCCTCGGGAGCCGGCCAGGGCGCCGGCGGCGGCACCTCGATCTGCATGTCGCGCAGCAGCTGGCGCAGCTGGCGGAAGGTATCGTGCCACTCCCGCATGCGCAGGTAGTTGATGTAGTGCTCCTTGCACCAGCGCCGAAGCTGGTTGCCGGAGAGCGCCTCCCGGGCCGCCTCCACGCCGTCCCAGAGGTTGAGCAGCGCCACGAAGTCGGAGTCGGGATCCTGCCAGCGGCGATGGGCCTGGTCGGCGGCCTGGCGCTTCTCTGCCGGGCGGTCGCGGGGGTCCTGAACGGCGAGGCCGGCGACCACGATCAGCACCTCGCGCAGGCCGCCCTGCTCGGCGCCGGCCAGCACCATGCGCGCCAGGCGCGGATCGATGGGCAGGCGCGCCAGCTTGCGGCCGACGGGGCTGATGCCGCCCTTCTCGTCCACCGCGCCCAGCTCGAAGAGCAGCCGGAAGCCGTCGGTGACGAAGCGCGAATCCGGCGGATCGACGAAGGGGAAGGCCTCGATGTCGCCGAGCCTGAGCGACAGCATGGAGAGGATCACCGAGGCGAGGTTGGTGCGGCGGATCTCGGGGTCGGTGAACTCGGGCCGGGCGAGGAAGTCCTCCTCGTCGTAGAGGCGGATGCAGACCCCCTCTGCCACCCGGCCGCAGCGCCCCATGCGCTGGTTGGCGCTGGCCTGGCTCACCGGCTCCACCGGCAGGCGCTGGATCTTGGTGCGGTAGCTGTAGCGGCTGATACGCACCAGGCCCGGGTCGATCACGTAGCGGATGCCGGGCACGGTGAGCGAGGTCTCCGCCACGTTGGTGGCCAGCACGATGCGCCGCCCGCGGTGGGGGGCGAAGACCCGGTTCTGCTCGGCGTTGGAAAGCCGGGCGTAGAGGGGCAGGATCTCGGTGCCGCGCAGGTCGGCCCGACGCAGGGTGTCGGCGGTCTCGCGGATCTCCCGCTCGCCGGGCAGGAACACCAGGATATCCCGGGGCCCGTGCAACCAGCGCTTGTCCCGCTCGATCCGCTCGACCTCCTCCACGGCGTGGAGGATCCCCTCCTGAAGGGTGCGATCCTCTTCGTCCTCGGCCTCGCGCACCAGCGGGCGATAGTGCACCTCCACCGGGTAGGTGCGCCCGGAGACCTCCACCACCGGGGCCGGCCGCTCGGGCACCTCGCCCTTGCCGGGCTGGGCGAAGTGGGCGGCGAAGCGCTCCACGTCGATGGTGGCCGAGGTGATGATCACCTTGAGGTCGGGGCGGCGCGGCAGCAGACGCTTGAGGTAGCCGAGCAGGAAGTCGATATTGAGGCTGCGCTCGTGGGCCTCGTCGATGATGATCGCCTCGTAGCGACGCAGCTCGGGGTCGTGGCGAGTCTCGGCCAGCAGAATGCCGTCGGTCATCAGCTTGACCAGGGTCTGATCGCTGCTCTGGTCGGTGAAGCGCACCTGATAGCCGACCTGCTCGCCCAGCGGCGTCTCGAGCTCCTCGGCCAGGCGGGTGGCCACCGAGCGGGCCGCCAGCCGCCGCGGCTGGGTGTGCCCGATCAGGCCGCGGCGCCCCAGGCCCAGCTCCAGGCAGATCTTGGGCAGCTGGGTGGTCTTGCCGGAACCGGTCTCCCCCGCCACCACCACCACCTGATGGTTCTCGAGCGCCGTGAGGATATCCTCGCGGCGCTCCACCACCGGCAGCTCGGCGGGGTAGTTGAGCGTTACCGGCCGCGCCGCGCGCCGCGCCACCTGCTCCCGGGAGCGCGCCAGGGCCTGCTCCACCTCACCCAGGCCGCGATCCACCGGCTTGCCCTCCTTCACCCGCCGGGCAAGCCCCCGCAGGCGCTTGTCGAGGGTCGGACGGTCGCGCAGCATGACGCCGCCGAGCGACTGGCGCAGGGCGTCGAGACGGTCGGCATCGGTCTGGGCAGCGGCGTGTGAAGGGTCGGTGGTCACGTCGGACACGGTGGCTCCGTGGGTGGAAGACGACAAGAAAACTGCCCGCGCCGGCGGACCGGTACGGGCAGCTCATTGTAACGCCGCGCCAGTGGCGACGCCTAATCGGGGCCATTATCGCTGGCTATCGTGCGGCTAGCCCAGACCTATCAGGAGGAGGCGGCGGCCTTGGCCTTCTCGCGCTCCTCGTCGCGCAGCTGGCGGCGCAGCACCTTGCTGAACCTGTCGCGTTTTCGGGAGCAAGCTCCCTAGCCGGCGGCCTTGGCCTTCTCGCGCTCCTCGTCGCGAAGCTGGCGGCGCAGCACCTTGCCCACGTTGGTTTTCGGGAGCTCATCGCGCAGCTCCACGTACCTGGGCACCTTGTAGCCGGTCAGCTCCTTCTTGCACCAGGCGCGCAGCTCCTCGGGGTCCAAGTCATCGCCGCGGGGCACCACGAACAGCTTGATCACCTCGCCGCTGTTCTCGTCATCCACCCCCACCGCGGCGGACTCCAGCACGCCCGGATGGGTGGCCACGACATCCTCCACCTCGTTGGGGTACACGTTGAAACCGGAGACCAGGATCATGTCCTTCTTGCGATCGACGATGCGGATGTAGCCATCCTCCTGGATCACCGCGATGTCGCCGGTGTGGAACCAGCCCTCGTCGTCGACCACCTTGATGGTCTCGTCGTCGCGGTTCCAGTAGCCCTTCATCACCTGGGGACCCTGCACGCAGAGCTCGCCCGGCTCATCGAAGGGGAGGTCGTTGCCGTCGGCGTCCACCACCTTGACACGGGTACCGGCCACCGGCTTGCCGATGGTGCCGAGCTGGATCGCATCCACCGGATTGAAGCTCACCACCGGCGAGGTCTCGGTGAGCCCGTAGCCCTCGGCGATCTCGCAGCCGGTGACCTCCTTCCAGCGCTCCGCCGCCGCCTTGGTCAGCGCCATGCCACCGGAGATGGTCAGGTGCAGCTTGGAGAAGTCCAGGGCGCGGAAATCCTCGCGATTGCACAGGGCGTTGAAGAGGGTGTTGAGGCCGATGAAGGCGGTGAACCTGTGCCCCTTGAGCTCCTTGACGAAATTGGGGAGGTCGCGCGGGTTGGTGATCAGTATGGAGTGGTTGCCGGTCTCCATCAGGAACAGGCAGTTCACCGTGAACGTATAGATGTGATAGACCGGCAGGGGAGCGATCACCACCTCCTCGCCGTTGTCGAGGCCGGGCCCGATGGCCTGTCCCGCCTGCAGCATGTTGGCCACCAGGTTGCGGTGGGTCAGCATGGTGCCCTTGGCCAGCCCCGTGGTGCCACCGGTGTACTGCAGGGCGGCAACGTCGTCGAGCTCGCGCGCCGTCTCGCGAGGCTGGCGGGCCGCGCCCTCCTTGAGCGCCTGACGGAAGGGGGTATGCCCGGGCAGACGGAACGACGGCACCATCTTCTTGACGTACTTGACCACCAGGTTGATCAGCGGTCGCTTGGGGAAGCCGTGCAGGTCGGCAAGCTCGGTCACCAGGACGTGCTGAATGTCGGTGCGGTCGATAATCTTCTCGAGCTTGTCCGCCATGTTGGCGAGGATCACGATGGCCTTGGCACCGGAGTCCTTGAACTGGTGCGCCATCTCGCGCTCGGTGTAGAGCGGGTTGGTGTTGACCACGACCAGGCCGGCGCGCATGGCGCCGAACACCGCCACCGGAAACTGCAGCACGTTAGGCAGCTGGATGGCGATGCGATCGCCCGGCTGCAGGGTCGTATCGTGCTGGAGCCAGGCGGCAAAATTGGCCGAGAGGCGATCCAGGTCGGCGAAGGTCAGCGTCTGCCCCATGCAGCTGAAGGCCGGCTTGTCGGCGTATCGCTTGACCGCGGCATGGAAGATATCGGTGACCGAATTGTACTCTTCCATCCCCTTGAGCTCGGGGCCGGACAGGATCGGGGCGCTGGCATGCTCACTCATCACGTGTCTCCGCTGTGTCGTCGATGGACCATCGACGCTTGTTGTTGTCCCGGGGCCCTACCTTAAACCGGGCGACTCGAGGTGTAAAACAGTCGCTTGAAACGATAGATTGAATCGTCGACGTCACGCCTGGCGGCGGCCGAAGCGCGCCTGGATCACCCCGTCACGCCAGACCAGCAGCTCCCCCGGGGCCATGCGCTCCCAGGCCTCGTTGGCGGTGAGCGGCTCGGTGACGATCACCGAGACCACGTCCCGGGTCGTGGTGTGCTCGGCGAAGTTCACGGTAAGCTCTGCATCCGACAGGCTCGCCCGGCCGAAGGGCGCTCGCCGGGTAATGTGGGCCAGCCTGGTGGAACAGAAGGTGTAGAGGTAGTCGCCGTCGGCCAGCAGCAGGTTGAAGACGCCGAGGCCGCGCAGCCGCTCGCAGAGCTGATGCAGCAGCCGCCACAGGCCCTGACGTTGGGCGTCGCTGGCCGGGCGCTCCGGAAAACGGCCGCGCAGCTCACCCAGCAGCCAGCAGAAGGCGTGCTCGCTGTCGGTATCCCCTACCGGACGATAGAAGCTGAGCGGCAGGTCCTGCCAGCCCTCGAGCTGGCCGTTGTGGGCATAGCACCAGGGGCTCCCCCACATCTCGCGCACAAAGGGGTGGGTGTTGGCCAGACGCACCTGGCCCACGTTGGCCTGGCGAATATGGCTGATGACGATATTCGACTTGATCGGATAGTCGGTGATCAGCCGCGCGATGGGCGAATGCACCGAGGGGTGGGGATCACGGAAATCCCGATAGCCGCCCTCCTCGTAGAAGGCGATGCCCCAGCCGTCGCGATGGGGGCCGGTGCCGCCCCCGCGATGCAGGAAGCCGGTGAAGCTGAAGCAGATATCGGTGGGCACGTTGGCGCTCATGCCCAGAAGTTCACACATACGGATCCTCCCGGTGGACGACCCGGCGGCGTCGCCGGGTATGGCGCAGGACCAGCAGGGCCAGGAGCAGTACCAGGCCCGCCGCCACCCACTGGCGCGGGTCGCCGGCGAAGGCCGCGGCCCGGCGCTCTAGCCGGGGCCGGGCGTCGCGCCACAGGGCCGCGACATGGGCCGGCAGATCGTTGACGAAATCGATGAAGCGGTCGGCGGCGCTGTCGGGCACCGCCTCTCCCTCGCGCCCGGTGGCGAGATCCTCGTGGAAGCGCTCGCCCAGCGGGATGAGGCCCACCTCTCCGGCGAGCCCGTGGCCCTCCTCGGCTTGATCCAGCAGACCCAGCAGCGGCTGCACATTGACCGCCAGGTCGCGCTGGCGGACGAATCCCTCGCCCCGGGCCAGCAGACGCAGGCGGGCGGCACCCTCGAGGTCCGGCACCGTCAGCTCGCCGACGAAGCGCTCTTCCTGGCGCGGCAGCCACACCTCCGCCCGGGGAGCGCCCTCGGCGTCGAACAGGGTGGCACCGACGGCGAGATTCTCCGGCGCCTCCCGCCAGGGCTCGCCGTCACGGGCCAGCCAGGCCTCCAGGGGCAGCGCCAGACCCGGGTGAACCACCGCCGGCAGCGGCACCAGCTGCAGGCTCACCGCGCCGCTTACCGCGATGCGGCTGTCGCTGCCGACCTCGCCCTCCAGGCGCCACTCGCCGGGGGCGGGATCCGGCACCCGCAGCAGATCGAAGCGTGGCGCCACCCGCCAGCGCGCCTCGGGGGGCGGCGCCTCGGACGTATAGCGGGTAGCGTCCGGCGCGATCAGGGTCGGGGGGGCGCCCTCGGGCGTGTGGAAGAGCAGCGCCGAGAAGGCCTCGACGCCGGGCTCGATGACGAAGCGCCCGTCGACCAGGGGCACCTGGTCGGCGGGGAGGATACGCTCGACGATATCCAGAAAGGCACCCGGCAGACTCTCCGGGGACGCGACCAGCGCCGGCAGGCCGCCGGTGGTGCGAGAGAGGCGCTCCACAAGGTCCCGATCGGCCGCGTCGGAAAAGGCAATGGCATGCACGACCACGCCCTGCTCCGTCAGGGTCGGTGCCAGCTCCTCGAGCAGGGTGCGGCGCGACGCGTCGTCCACCGCCGGCTTGGCACCGCGCGCCGGGGGCAGGTCGATCATGCCATCGGTGAGCAGCACCAGATGGCGCCCGCCGTCTGCCGGGCTCTCGGCGGCGCGCCGCACGGCGGCCTCGATGTCGGTGTAGGGCTGGTACTCCACCAGGGCCGGACGCAGGGCCATGGCAGCCTCACGCCACGCCTCGTTCACCTCGTCGAGAGGCAGCGGGTTGTCGACGCGCTCGCCGAAGGTCCAGACGCCGGCCGAGGTGCCGTCGGGCAGCAGCGCCGCCAGCAGCTCCAGGGCGCTGGCGGCGAGCTGCTCGGGGTCATTGCTGCGCATGCTGCCGGAGACATCGATGATCACCCGCACGTCCGGGGTCTCCTCGTCCGGCTGTGCCAGCCCGGCCCCGGCGGACAGCAGGCAGAGGCTCGCCAGCAGCATGCCGGCGACGCCTCGTCCTCTCTGGCTGCCCCTATACGACCACGCCATTCCGGCTCCTTACGATTACCGGCTCATGATGGCCGATCATCGATTCCTGCTCAGCCGATGACCGGCTCCCGGCGCTCACCGCCGCCGCGTCGGGCGGGGGGAGCATCATCCCCGCTGTCATCCGCGTCGACGGCGGGGGCACGGCCACGCCAGGCCAGCAGCAGCCCGAAGGCCACGCCGGCCGCCGCGCCGGCACCGGTCAGCATCAGCGCCGGCAGCATCAGGCCGCTGTCGCGCTCGAGAAAACCCACCAGGGCCACCACCACCGCCGGCGCCAGGCCGGTGTAGTATTCACCCTCTTCCATCAACGGCATATGGAAGCGAGTCGGCACCCACATCAGGCCGGCCACCAGCCAGGTGATCGGCAGTCGCAGCAGCCGCGGCAGGAAGGCCAGACCCAGGTAGCCGGTCAGCAGGACCACCAGCGACAGGACAACGTAGACCAGCCATAGTAGGGTCATCGAAT
This sequence comes from Halomonas sp., assembly GCA_003552795.1. Taxonomy (GTDB): domain Bacteria; phylum Pseudomonadota; class Gammaproteobacteria; order Pseudomonadales; family Halomonadaceae; genus Halomonas. Next base: position 23,688 of record PUOM01000056.1, read on the forward strand.
CAGTAATTGGCATCGCCACCTCTCTTTTCACAATCCTGAGTATGGTACATCTCCCACCATGAAAGCACAGCCGCCGCATCGCCCCGACAGCCAGGCCTCCGCTTCCCCGGTTGCCCGCTTCCGCCGCCCGGAAGACCCGGAGTGGCACTGGCTGGAGAACCAGGAGACGCCGGACGTCGCCAAGTTCCTGGAGGCGGCCAACGCCGAGTCTTCCGCCTGGTTTGCCCCCCTGGATGACCTGGTGGAGCGGCTCTACCACGGCCACCTTGCACGCCGTGAGCTGGCCGTGCATGGCCTGCGCTCCTCCCTGGACCATTACACCTACTGGAGCGAGACG
>PUOM01000218.1 GCA_003552795.1 Halomonas sp.
CAGCGACCGCTGCAGCCGAGTATGGTGTGAAAAACGTCGACGTGCTGGTCAAGGGCCCCGGTCCTGGCCGTGAATCCGCCGTGCGCGCGCTCAATGCCGCCGGCTTCCGCGTGCAGAGCATCACCGACGCGACGCCCATTCCCCACAATGGCTGCCGTCCGCCGAAGAAACGCCGCGTTTAAGGAGACAGATTCATGGCTCGTTACATTGGACCGAAGTGCAAACTGTCTCGTCGTGAAGGCACCGACCTCTTTCTGAAGAGCGGTGTGACTCCCTTCGAGAAGAAGTGCAAATCCGAGCAGATTCCGGGTGTGCACGGCCAGCGCCGTCAGCGTATTTCCGAATACGGCTTGCAGCTTCGCGAGAAGCAGAAAGTACGCCGCATGTATGGCGTACTCGAGAAGCAGTTCCGCAACTACTACAAGGAAGCGGCCCGTCTCAAGGGCGCGACCGGCGAAGTGTTGCTGCAGCTTCTCGAATCCCGACTGGACAACGTCGTCTACCGCATGGGCTATGGCTCCACCCGCTCCGAAGCTCGGCATCTGGTCAGCCACAAGGCCATCGCCGTGAACGGCAGGACCGTCAACGTGGCCTCCTATCAGGTCAAGCCCGGTGACGTGGTCTCCGTTCGCGAGAAGGCAAAGAACCAGGCGCGCATCCAGAGTGCCCTGTCCATCGCCGCCAACCGTGGCGATGTGACCTGGATCGAGGTCGATGCCAAGAAGATGGAAGGTACGTTCAAGGCCCTGCCCGAGCGCGGCGACCTGTCGGCCGACATCAACGAGGCCCTGATCGTCGAGCTGTACTCCAAGTAAGCGCTGCTAGCGCCCGGCCCTCCTCCGGGGGGCCGGCTCAGAGTACCGAGTATCCGTTTGGCAGCCTGAAAGGTGGTTATATGCAGCGTTCAGTGACCGAGTTTCTTCGCCCGCGCGACATCAAGGTCGAAGAGATCAGCGCACATCACGCGAAGATCGTGCTCGAGCCCTTCGAGCGTGGCTTCGGCCACACCCTGGGCAACGCACTGCGTCGCATCCTGCTCTCGTCCATGCCCGGCTGCGCCGTGGTGGAAGTCGAGATCGGCGGTGTCGATCACGAGTACAGCGCGATCGAAGGGGTTCAGGAGGACGTTATCGAGATCCTCCTGAATCTCAAGGACGTGGCGATCAAGATGCACAGCCGCGATGAGGCGGTGCTCTCGCTGAGCAAGCAGGGCCCGGCCACCGTCACCGCGGGTGACATCGCCCTCGACCACGACGTCGAGATCGTAAATCCCGAACACGTCATCGCCCACGTCAACGAGGGCGCCGAGCTGAAGATGCAGCTCAAGGTGGCGCGTGGCCGCGGCTATGAGCCGGCGGACGCCCGTGTCGGGGTAGACGATGAGTCTCGTGCCATCGGCCGCCTGCAACTGGATGCGACCTTCAGCCCCGTGCGTCGGGTTTCCTACAGCGTCGAGGCCGCGCGTGTCGAACAGCGCACCGACCTCGACAAGCTGATCATCAGCCTGGAAACCGACGGAACCCTGGATCCGGAAGAGGCGATCCGTCGCAGCGCGACCATCCTGCAGGATCAGCTGGCCGCGTTTGTCGACCTGGAAGCCGACAAGGAACAGGAAGTGGAGGAGGAGGAGGATCATATCGATCCCATCCTGCTGCGCCCCGTAGACGATCTCGAGTTGACCGTTCGCAGCGCCAACTGCCTGAAGGCCGAGAACATCTATTACATCGGCGATCTGATCCAGCGCACCGAAGTGGAGCTGCTGAAGACGCCTAACCTCGGCAAGAAGTCCCTGAATGAAATCAAGGACGTTCTGGCAGCGCGCGGTCTTTCCCTGGGCATGCGGCTGGAAAACTGGCCGCCGGCTAGCCTGAAGGACGACAAGGCCTCCGCGTGAGCGCCGACCCGAGTCCCAGTTTGGTAAGGAATCACAACCATGCGTCATCGTAAGAGTGGTCGTCACCTGAATCGGACCAGCTCGCATCGCCAGGCCATGTTCAAGAACATGAGCGTGTCGCTGATCGAGCATGAGGTCATCAAGACAACCCTGCCCAAGGCCAAGGAGCTGCGTCGCGTCATCGAGCCGCTCATCACCCTGGCCAAGCAGGACAGCGTCGCCAACCGTCGTCTGGCTTTCGCCCGCACCCGCTCGAAGGAAGCGGTGGGCAAGCTCTTCAGCGAGCTGGGTCCGCGCTACGTCGAGCGTCCGGGCGGTTACGTCCGTATCCTCAAGTGCGGCTTCCGCACCGGCGACAACGCGCCCATGGCCTACGTCGAGCTCGTCGATCGTCCGATCGTCGAGGACGAGGAAGCCGGCGAGGAGTGATCCTCGATCGGTCTCTCGGCCACGGCACGCCAAACCGGCCCCTCTCGAGGGGCCGGTTTTTTGTGCCCGGCTTCGCCGGGAGTCGGAAGCCATAAGCTGTAAGCTATAAGAAAACCCCGTCAGGGTTGGCCTGCGGGGTCTCATGCTTACAGCTTACTGGTCAGGTCTCCGCCGTGCTCGCGGCGCGTGGCTCGCGGCCCGTCGCTTGCCGCGCCAGCAGCGGCTTGAGGAAGCGCCCGGTGTGGGAAACCTCCATCCTGGCCACCTGCTCCGGGGTCCCCTCGGCGATGATGCGTCCGCCGCCGGAGCCCCCTTCGGGGCCGAGGTCGACCAGCCAGTCGGCGGTCTTGATCACGTCCAGGTTGTGCTCGATCACCACGATGGTGTTGCCGTGGTCGCGCAGGCGGTGCAGCACCGTGAGCAGCTGGCGGATATCCTCGAAGTGCAGCCCGGTGGTGGGTTCATCCAGGATGTAGAGGGTCTTGCCGGTGTCGCGCTTGGCCAGCTCTCGGGCCAGCTTGACCCGCTGGGCCTCGCCGCCGGAGAGGGTCGTGGCGCTCTGCCCCAGGCGAATGTAGGAGAGCCCCACGTCGAGCAGGGTCTGCAAGCGCCTTGCGATGGCCGGTACCGGGGAGAAGAACTCAAGGGCCTCCTCCACGGTCATCCCCAGCACCTCGTCGATGGTCTTGCCCTTGTACTGGATCTCCAGGGTCTCGCGATTGTAGCGCTTGCCCTTGCAGACGTCGCAGGGCACGTAGATGTCCGGCAGGAAGTGCATCTCCACCTTGATCATGCCCTCGCCCTGGCACGCCTCGCAGCGCCCGCCCTTGACGTTGAACGAGAAGCGCCCCGGCTTGTAGCCCCGGGAGCGGGCCTCCTGGGTGCCGGCGAAGAGCTCGCGGATCGGCGTGAAGATACCGGTGTAGGTGGCCGGGTTGGAGCGCGGCGTGCGGCCGATGGGGCTCTGATCGATGTCGATCACCTTGTCCAGCTGGGCGAGGCCCTCGATGCGCTCATGGGCCGCCGGAGTCAGGCTGGTGGCGTGGTTGAGCTCCCGGGCGGCGAGGGGCATCAGGGTCGCGTTGATCAGCGTCGACTTGCCGGAGCCGGAGACGCCGGTGACGCAGATGAAGAGCCCCAGGGGCAGCTCGAGGGTCACGTCCTGGAGATTGTTGCCGGTGGCGCCCACCAGGCGCAGCATCTTCTCCGGGTTGCCGGGAATTCGCCAGGGCGGCACTTCGATGCGTCGGGTGCCGGCCAGGTACTGGCCGGTGAGCGAGTCGGGGGTCGCCATCACCGCCGCCGGGGTGGCCTGGGCGACGATGCGCCCGCCGTGCACGCCGGCGCCCGGGCCGATGTCCAGCACGTGGTCGGCGGCGCGGATGGCTTCCTCGTCATGTTCCACCACGATCACGGTGTTGCCCAGGTCGCGCAGGTGCTCGAGGGTCTTGAGCAGGCGGTCGTTGTCGCGCTGGTGCAGGCCGATGGAGGGTTCGTCGAGGATATACATGACCCCCACCAGGCCGGCGCCGATCTGGCTGGCCAGGCGGATGCGCTGGGCCTCGCCGCCGGAGAGGGTGTCGGCGCTGCGCTCCAGGGTCAGGTAGTCGAGGCCGACGTTGACCAGGAACTCCAGGCGGGCGTGAATCTCGTTGATGATCTTGACGGCGATCTCGCCGCGGCGCCCCGGCAGCTCGAGCGTCTTGAAGTAGGACCAGGCCTCGCCGATGGGCAGGCGGACCATCTCGGAGAGGCTGCGCTCGTCGATGAAGACGTGGCGTGACTCCTTGCGCAGCCGTGCGCCGTCGCAGCTGGGGCAGGGCTGCACGGCGATGTAGCGGGCCAGCTCCTCGCGCACCATGCTGGACTCGGTCTCGCGGTAGCGGCGCTGCAGGTTGGGCAGCACCCCCTCGAAGGGGTGGTGGCGGGTGACCTTGCGGCCGCGGTCGTTGACGTAGTGGAAGGCGATCTCGTCGTGGCCGCTGCCGTGCAGGATCACCTCCCGCTCATGGCGGGCGAGTTCCTGCCAGGGGGTCTCGAGGGTGAAGCGGTAGTGCTCCGCCACTGACTTCAGCTGGTTGAAATAGAAGACGCTGCGGCGGTCCCACCCCTTGATCACCCCCTCCGCCAGGGAGAGCTCCGGATGACTGACCAGCTTGTCGGGATCGAACACCTGCTGCACGCCCAGGCCGTCGCAGCTCGAGCAGGCGCCGGCCGGGTTGTTGAAGGAGAACATGCGCGGTTCGAGTTCGGCGATGGAGTAGCCGCACACCGGGCAGGCAAAGCGCGCCGAGAAGGCGATATCCTCGCGCTCGCCGTCCATGAAGTGGACCATGGCGACGCCGTCGGAGAGGCCCAGCGCCGTCTCGAAGGACTCCGCCAGGCGCTGCTGCAGGCCGTCGCGGACCTTGATGCGATCCACCACCACGCTGATGTCGTGCTTCCTGTTCTTGTCCAGGGGCGCGATGTCGTCGAGTTCCAGCACCTGGTCATCCACCATGGCGCGCACGAAGCCCTGGGCGCGCAGCTCGGCGAGCAGCTGCAGGTGTTCGCCCTTGCGGCCCTTGACCACCGGGGCCAGCAGCATCAGCTTGCTGCCCTCGGGCAGTGCCAGCACCTGATCGACCATCTGGGAGACGGTCTGGGCCTCCAGGTCCTCGCCGTGCTCCGGGCAGCGGGGCGTGCCGGCCCGGGCGAAGAGCAGGCGCAGGTAGTCGTAGATCTCGGTGATGGTGCCCACGGTGGAGCGGGGGTTGTGGGAGGTGGACTTCTGCTCGATGGAGATCGCCGGCGACAGCCCCTCGATATGGTCGACGTCGGGTTTCTCCATCATCGACAGGAACTGGCGCGCGTAGGTGGAGAGCGACTCCACGTAGCGGCGCTGCCCCTCGGCGTAGAGGGTGTCGAAGGCCAGCGACGACTTGCCGGAACCGGAGAGCCCGGTGACCACGATCAGCCTGTCACGGGGCAGCTCGACATCGATATCCTTCAGGTTGTGGGTGCGGGCACCCCTCACCAGAATCCTGTCCATTCCCACCTCGGGCGCACGGCAAAAGATCGATTATACGGGCTCGGCCGCGCTGGCGGCAAAGCGGCGCCGGCACGCGGCTTTCCCTGGGTAGCGGCGAGCCGCTAGAATGTGCGACTCACTCAAGGGTGCCTCGCACCCGAGCATGGAACGTCATCATCCCTATGCGAAAGGTTTCCGGGCTGCTGCTTTCCAGCGAGCGGCGCGCCATCACCGGCCTGGCCGGCCTCTACGCCACGCGCATGCTGGGCCTGTTCATGGTGCTGCCGGTGCTGGCTCTCTATGCCGACGACCTGGCCGGCGCCACGCCGCTGCTGGTGGGGCTGGCGCTGGGGGTCTACGGGCTCACCCAGGCGCTGCTGCAGATTCCCTTCGGGGCCCTCTCCGACCGCCTCGGTCGCAAGCCGGTGATCGCCTTCGGCCTGCTGCTGTTCATGGTCGGCAGCGTGGTGGCGGCCAGCGCCGAGACCATCGGCGGGGTCATTGCGGGGCGCTGTCTGCAGGGCAGCGGCGCGGTGGCCGCCGCCATCATGGCGCTGCTCGCCGACCAGACCCGGGAGCAGGTGCGCACCGCGGCCATGGCCACCATCGGGCTCTCCATCGGCGTGGCCTTCGCCGTGGCCATGGTGCTGGGCCCCTGGCTGGCCGCTGCCTTCGAGCTCTCCGCGGTGTTCTGGTTCACCGCGGCGCTGGCTGCGCTGGGCCTGCTGGTGCTGTGGCAGCTGGTGCCGCCGGCGCCGCGCCGCCTGCAGCATCGCGATGTGGGTATCGACCGCGCCCAGCTGCGCACGATCCTGAGTCGTCAGGACCTGCTGCGCCTGGATCTCTCCATCTTCGCGCTGCACCTGGTACTGATGGCGATCTTCGTCGCGGTGCCTTTCCGGCTGGTGGAGGTCGGGATTGCGGTGGAGCGCCACGGCCTCGCCTACCTGGGGGTCATGCTGCTGGCCTTTGCCGGCATGGTGCCGCTGGTGATCCTGGCCGAGAAGCGCCGCCAGATGAAGGCGATGTGCCTGTCGGCCATCGCCGCCATCGCCCTCAGTCTCGGCGGGCTGGCCGGCCTGGACGGCAGCCTCTGGGGGCTGCTGGGCTGGCTGCTGCTGTTCTTCATTGCCTTCAACCTGCTCGAGGCGACCCTGCCGTCGATGCTCAGCAAGCTGGCCCCGGCGGGG
>PUOM01000229.1 GCA_003552795.1 Halomonas sp.
CATCGGTAAAGCCGCAGGGCACCGAGGCGGCCGGCTGCTGGCTGAGATTGAAGGGGTAGGAGAAGCTCGCCCACTCCTGCCAGTCGCGCATGCCGCTGCCGGGCGGCACGTTGTGATGGACCGCGAAGGGCGGAATCGTCACCGAGGGCGTCATCAGCAGGTGGTAGCGCTGGTTGAAGTGCTCGAGCCGCTCGGTCAGCCGGGCCCGTTCGGTCAGGGCACGAAACAGGTCGACGGCGCGCCACTCGTCGGCGCGGTGAGCATCCGCCGCCAGCCCCGGGTCGAGCCGCTCGCGCTGCTCCTCGTCGAGCCCCTCCCAGACCACCAGCGACGCGGTGAACCAGAGCTTCTGGAAGGTATCCAGCGGCGAGGCGATCTCGGGGTCGACCTCCTCCACCTCGGCACCCAGCAGCCTGAGCCGATTCGCCGCCTCGCGCACCCGCTCGGCGACCTGGGGGTCGACCCGGGCAAAGCCCAGATCCGGCGAGTAGGCGATGCGCAGACCGCGCAGCCCCTGATGCAGCTCCATCCCCCAGTCCTCGGGCTGGCCGCGCACCGCATAGGGATCGTGAAAGTCGTAGCGTCCGATCACGTTGAGCATGCGGACGGCATCGGTCACCGAGCGGGTCAGGGGGCCGAGGTGCGAGAGGGTCGGCTCCGTGCTCGGCGGCCACTGTGGCGTCCAGCCGAAGGTGGGCTTGAAGCCGAACACGCCGGTGAAGGACGCCGGAATCCGGATGGAGCCCCCCGAGTCTCCTCCCTGATGCAGCACCCCCATGTTGAGCGCCGCCGCCACCGCGGCCCCGCCGGAGGAGCCACCCGGCGTCAGGCGCGTGTCCCAGGGGTTGGCCGTGGCGCCGAAGACCCGGTTGTCGGTCACCGCCTTCCAGCCGAATTCGGGGGTGTTGGTCTTGCCCAGGATCACCGCCCCCGCCTCGCGCAGCATTCGCGCCGGCGGCGCGTCCCGCTTGCCGGGAGCGGCAGGCGCCGTCAAGGAGCCCTGGCTCCCCGGCATCCCGGCCACCTCCGTCAGGTCCTTGATCGAGACCGGCACGCCGTCGATGGGGCTGAGCGGCTCACCCTGCTGCCAGCGCCGAGTCGATTCGCGAGCCGCCGCCTCGGCCCCCTCCCGGTCCAGGTACACGTAGGCATTGACCGCCGCATTGAAACGGTCGATGCGCTCGAAGGCCGCCCGGGTCGCCTCCAGCGGCGACGCCTCCCCAGACTCGAAGAGAGCAGCCAGCTGACGGGCATCCATCAGCCCAAGATCGGTATCATTCACATGCTCCTCCCTGCACCGGTGAAGGGGACATCGGGTCCCAAGAAATATTTTCAACGTAAGTGACAAAGGGAGCCCGGCGCAAAAGTTGCGCGTTGATCCCGCTCAGGGAACAAATTCCCTGCTTCGGAGTGACCGACCGTCCTGGTTGCCTTTGCGCACTGGGGCTGGGAGGGCCGCAACGGCGCCTTGAGGCCGCAGCACCCGCCGAACCCAGGCAGAGTGCCCCCGCTGCACTATCGCCTGGTCACTTCACGAGGCGATGCTGCCCATTTCAGCCACCCACAAAAAGCCCCCGCGGGTGCGGGGGCGAAAGACGCGGTCCGGCCTGTCATGCCGAGGGGATAAAAAGCAGTGGCCGGCCACGCAAGGGAACACCATGAAAAAGACAGGCTGTCTCAGATTGGCTTTCCATGAAGCTCATGGCAGCCAGCCTTAGGACTCGACCTTCTCCTGAACGCGCTGCATCAGCTCAGGATCCTGCTGCACGGCCTGACCGATGGCATTGAAGGTATCAACGTCGAGACCGCCATCTTCAACCGCTTCGACCATCTTGTCGTTGGCTTCCATCTGCACTTCCTGCTGGGCAGCCTCGTCTTCGGCGGACTGCAGGCGCTCGGTGTACTCTTCGGAGATCACGACGATCTCTTCGGAGATATCCGCGAACTGCTGAAGCTGATCATCGGAAAAATCCATCGCCGGGGCTGCGGCCTCGGGCTGCTCGGGAGCGGCCGCCGGGTCCTGCTGGGCGTGCGCGGTGGCCGTCATCAGGCCAGCGCTGAGCAGGGCGGCAGAGAACAGGGCAGTCATCCGATTCATTGATACCTCCAGAGAATCACCCCTCCAAGCGGGGCGTTACGTGTATGTGCCCCCTGTGACGGTGCTCACCGGCTCGCGTTCAGAATTTTTGTGTAACGCTTGGTAACAGTATATTTCAAAAGGTGTCATCCACCGCTGAACGCCGTCATGCCGCTGCCACTTCGCCGGTATAACTTGCTACTCTCGGTCCCTTACTCATCGCAACGGGAGAGTGCCCCCATGTGGGACGAGCGCTACAGCACGGACGATTACGTCTACGGCACCGAACCCAACGACTTTCTGCGCGAGCAGGCCAGCCTGATCGGCGAGGCGCCCAAGCGGGTGCTCTGCCTGGCGGACGGCGAAGGGCGCAACGGGGTCTACCTGGCGGGGCTGGGCCACTGGGTCACCTCGGTGGATGCCTCCTCGGTGGGCCTGCGCAAGGCCGCCCAGCTGGCCGAGGAGAAGGGCGTGGCGCTGACCACCCTGAACGCCGACCTCACCGAGCATGAGTTCGAGCCGGCGGCCTTCGATGCGGTGGTGTCGATCTTCTGCCACGTGCCGGCGGCGGGCCGCCCCCACCTGCATCGCCAGGTGATCCGCGCCCTGAAGCCCGGCGGCGTGCTGATACTCGAAGCCTACACCCCCCAGCAGGTGCCCCGCGATACCGGCGGCCCGGATACCCCTGACCGCACCCCCACAGCCGCCGAGCTCGATGCGGCCTTCGCCGAGTTCGAGATCGAGCTCAGCCGCGAGTGCGAGCGCGACGTGGTGGAGGGCCGCGGCCACAGCGGCCTGGGGTCCGTGGTGCAGTTCATCGCTCGCAAGCGCTGACAACGAGGATCCCCACGATGCCCTTTTTCTCCCGTCTCCGGGCCGTGGCCTCGCCCGCCATCGGCCTGGGCTGCATGAACCTCTCCCACGGCTACGGCCACCCGCTGCCCGAGGCCGAGGCACTGCGCGCCCTGGATGCCGCCTTCGACATGGGCTATCGCCACTTCGATACCGCGACCCTCTACGGCGCCACCGCCAACGAGCGGCTGGTCGGCAAGGCGCTCGCGGGCAAGCGCGACGAGATCCTGCTGGCCAGCAAGTGCGGCATGGCCATCGACCCCGAGCAGGGCAGGAAGGTGATCGACGGCCGCCCGGCCACCCTGCGCCGACAGTGCGAGGAGAGCCTGTCGCGCCTGCGCACCGATCATCTCGACCTCTACTACCTGCACCGCTGGGACCGTCAAGTGCCCATCGAGGAGAGCGTGGGCGAGCTGGGCCGCCTGGTGGAGGAAGGCAAGATCGCCGCCGTGGGGCTCTCCGAGGTCTCGGCGGCCACCCTGCGCCGGGCCCATGCCGAGCATCCCATCGCCGCGGTGCAGTCGGAGTATTCGCTGTGGACCCGCAACCCGGAGATCGCGGTGATCGAGGCGTGCCGCGAGGTGGGGGCGGCCTTCGTCGCCTTCAGCCCGCTGGGGCGTGGCTTTCTGGCCGGTGCCGTGAGGGAGCACGAGCACCTGGAGGAAGGCGATATGCGCCGCGGCATGCCCCGCTTCAGCGCCGAGCACCTGCCCCGCAACCTGGCGCTGCTGGCCGACGTCGAGGCCGTGGCGAGGGAGCTCGAGGTGACCGCCGGCCAGCTGGCCCTGGCCTGGCTGCGCGCCCGGGGGGACGACATCCTGCCGATCCCCGGCACCCGCTCCATCGAGCATATGCGGGAGAACCTGGCCGCCGCCGATCTGCGCCTGGAAGCTACCACCGCGGCACGGCTGGATGCGCTGCTGACCCCGGAGCGGGTCGCCGGCGGGCGCTACGCCGCGGCGCAGCAGGCCGAGGTGGATACCGAGGAGTTCGAGGACTAGTCCAGGGCCCGGTCGTCGACGTCGTTGGGAAAGTCGAGGTCCTCGAGGCGGCCGGTCACCGCGGTGGCGACATTGGCCAGATGCGAGGCCACCCGCTTGTAGTGGCGAGCCAGCAGCGAGTAGGCCACCGCCTCGTGGAACTCGATGGTCTGCTCCTCGCGCAGCAGCGCCTCGATCAGGTCATCGCAGTGGCCGCGGATCTCCCGGGTGTCGGTGATCACCCGGTGGGCCTTGCCCTCGTCGGAGTCTCGAGTGGCGTCAATCAGCTGCGCGAACAGCCCGGTCAGTCGCTCGGACATCTCGTCCAGGGGCTGCTGATAGCGCGGCACGTGGAAGCCTTCGCTGTAGAAGGCGCCGACCTCGAAGACGTTCTTGCAGTAGTCGCCGATGCGCTCGGCGTCCTTGGCCACGCTCATCAGCGCCAGGCAGATGGCGACGTCGTGGCCGGGATTGACGGTGAGATGGCGCAGCACCTTGCGGCGGATGGAGCGCTCGAGGTCGTTGACGGCCTGGTCACGCGCATAGAGCGGCTCGCGCACCTCCTCCGCGGCCACGGTGCTGTAGAGCACCTCGTTGGCGCGGGCGAACATCCAGGCACCGTGCTCGAGCATCTGGGTCAGGCCGTCGTAGGCCTGGTCGATGCTGTTCTCGGAGGTGAGGGCGCTGTAGAGCTGTCGAAACATGGGGAAACCTCCCGGTTGGCCGCGCTCAGCGCAGGCGCATGAACAGTTCGGTGGCGGTGATGCCGACCAGCGGTATCACCAGGAATACGCCGATCAGGAACAGGAAGGCGTAGCGGATCTGGCGGCCGGCCAGCCGGCCATACCAGGAGGCGATGCGCAGCGGGAAATAGCGCAACGGCCACCAGATCGCGGTCCCGGTCAGATTGAAGATGACATGGAACAGCGCCACCGTCATCGCCGCGGCGATGGGATTGGCGGTCGCCGCCAGCACGCTGGTCACCGTGGTGCCCAGGTTGGCCCCCATCATGAAGGGCAGCACCCGGCGCAGGCGCACCACCCCGGCGCCGGCCAGCGGCACCATCAGGCTGCTGGTGATCGTGCTGGACTGCACCAGCACCGTGGAGACCACCCCGACGCCATAGGCGCGCACGTCGGTGCGGAAGAAGTAGGTGCGGAACAGGCCGTCCATGTGGCGCAGGAGCGCGCCGCGCAGGTTCTGCACCATGAACACCAGCGCCGCGAACATCAGCGCCATGCCCAGGCCCGCCACGAACAGCCCCGCCGCCGCAGGGCTCGGCATCAGCGCCGCCCCCAGCCAGTTGCAGGCATCGACGATGGGAGCGGTGATCACCTTGATCGGGCTGTCGGGGCGCGCCACCTCCTCGAGACCGATCAGCTCGGCCAGCCAGCCGGCCAGCCGGGTGAGGATACCGCGCCCCCCTTCGTGGAACATGCCGGTGAGCCACTCCACCGGGAAGACCACCAGTACGGTCAGGATATTGAAGAGGTCATGCATCAGCGCCGCGGTGAAGGAGCGCCGGAAGTTGCGCTTGATCCGCACGTTGGCCAGGGCCACGATCACTCCGGTGACCGCGGTGCCGATATTGGCGCCCATGATGGCAAACACCGCCGTGCCCAGCGTCATCTCGCCGCTGGCCACCAGGGTCACGATCAGCGCCGAGGTGAACGACGAACTCTGCACGACCATGGTGACCAGCACGCCGGCCATCAAGGCGATGAAGGGATTCTCGCCGTAGGCGAAGGCGCGAGCCAGAACATCGCTGTCGCCGCCGAAGGTGCCCAGGCCGGCGCCCAGCACGTTGAGGGCGGCCAGGAAGAGGTAGAGACAGAGGCCGGCGTAGATGCCTCTGAGCCAGGCGGGCACCTCGCGTGGAGCCTGGCGCGCAAGCGCAGGACGATCGGGTGAAGGTCCGAGATTCGACATGAGCGGTCTGCCGTGTTGGTGGACGGTTCCCTGTGACGGTGCGATGACAGTTCCGTGTCAGTGCGGGCACGCTAACGTCACTATGTGACACTTTAATGACATCTGTATCAACACCGCCCCTGTCGGCTCGCTCACGCATGTGCGGCACTCTCCGGGCGCGCTGCTGTCCTGCAGATATCACTCGAGGAGACAAGTGGATGGACGACACCCTGGACGCGATCATCGTCGGCGGCGGCATGGTCGGCGCGGCCGTGGCGGCGGCGCTTGGCGAGGCCGGCATGGCGGTGGCCCTGGTGGAGGGCGGCGGCCCCCCCGAGCCGATCGCCGATGACGCCCCCTTCGACCTGCGCATCTCGTCGCTGAACCTGGCCTCCCAGCGGCTGCTGGAGTCGGTGGGCGCCTGGTCCTTCATCCCCGAGGCGCGCCGCTGTCCGTTTCGCCACATCGAGGCCAGCGACGAGAACGAGCGGCGCCATGTCCACTTCGGCGCCGCCGACCTGGGGCTGCCGGACTTCGGCCATTTCGTCGAGAACCGAGTCATCCGCCGCGCCCTGTGGCAGCGCCTGGCCGAACTGCCCAGCGTCACCACCCACTGCCATGCCGGGCCGGTCGCCTGGCTGCCCGGCCGCCATCGCACGCTGCTGGA
>PUOM01000095.1 GCA_003552795.1 Halomonas sp.
CCGCGTCCGCCACTGCCGCGGGTCAGCGTCAGCTTGAGCACCGCAAGCCCCGGCCCCGCCTCGGCCAGGGGGGCGGCCAGCTCGCGCTCGGCGGGCATGGGAATGCCCAGAGCGTGACAGCCGCGAGCCAGCCGCGCCAGGTGCTCGTCCCACAGCAGCGGGCGGGCGTCGCGCAACAGCACGGTCTCGAACAGGCCGTCACCGTAGGCGGCCCCGCGGTCGCCCAGGGGCCAGCTCCCCTCGCGGCTCACACCCGCGAGAAGACCAGAGTGCCGTTGGTGCCACCGAAGCCGAAGGAGTTCGACAGCGCCACATCGATCTTCATCTCACGGGCGGTGTGCGGCACATAATCGAGGTGACAGCCTTCCTGGGGATTGTCCAGATTGATGGTCGGTGGCGCCACCTGATCGCGAATGGCCAGGATGGAGAATACCGCCTCCACGGCACCGGCGGCGCCCAGCAGGTGGCCGATCATCGACTTGGTGGAGCTCACCGCCACGGACTTGGCCGCCTCGCCCATCACCTTCTCCACCGCGCGGCTCTCGGCCAGATCGCCGGCGGGCGTCGAGGTGCCGTGGGCGTTGATGTAATCGATGGCGGCGGGGTCGAGACGCGCATCGTGGACGGCGTTGGCCATGGAGAGCGCCGCACCGCTGCCATCCTCCGGCGGGGCCGTCATGTGGTAGGCGTCGTCGCTCATGCCGAAGCCGGAAAGCTCGGCATAGATGGTCGCCCCGCGGGCCTTGGCATGTTCGTACTCCTCCAGCACCAGCACCCCGGCGCCGTCGGAGAGCACGAAGCCGTCGCGGTCGCGATCCCAGGGGCGGCTGGCCGCCGCCGGATCATCGTTGCGGGTAGAGAGCGCTCGCGCGGCGGAGAAGCCGCCCAGGCCCAGCGGCGTGGTGGCCATCTCGGCGCCACCGCAGATCATCACGTCGGCATCGCCATAGGCGATGGTGCGCGCGCTGTAACCGATATTATGGGTGCCGGTGGTGCAGGCGGTGGTAATCGCGATGTTGGGGCCGCGGAAACCGTGCAGGATGGCCAGGTTGCCCGAGATCATGTTGATGATCGAACCCGGCACGAAGAAGGGCGAGATGCGCCGCGGACCGCTCTTCAGCATGGCGCTGTGGTTGTGCTCGATCATCGGCAGCCCACCGATCCCGGAGCCGATGGCCACGCCGATGCGCGACGCGTTCTCCTCGGTGCACTCGATGCCCGCATCATGAATCGCCTGGCCCCCGGCCGCCACCCCGTACTGGATGAAGAGGTCCATCTTGCGGGCCTCCTTGGGGTTCAGGTAGGGGCTGATATCGAAGTCCGTCACCGAGCCGCCAAAGCGCGTGTTGAAACCGCTGGCATCGAAGTGCTCGATGGAGGCAATGCCGCTCTTGCCGGCCTTGATGTTGGACCAGCTCTCCTCGACGCTATTCCCCACCGGCGTGACCAGCCCCAGGCCGGTCACCACAACCCTTCTACGTGCCATCAGTGTTCCTCCAGACATCCAGTATGACAGGGCCCCTGCGCGGGGCCGTCCATTGCAGGCATTATACCGAGTCTCCCCGCCCAGTGCTGCCCTGACAAGCCCCGCAGCAACCTGCCACAAAAAAGCCGCCCAGCGAGGCGGCTTTTTTCCAGGGAAACGCGTTCCCCGCGACAGGCGGCATCGACCGCCACCAGGCTTACTGGTGGGCGTTGACGTAGTCGATGGCTTCCTGAACGGTAGTGATCTTCTCGGCTTCTTCGTCCGGGATCTCGGTATCGAACTCTTCCTCGAGCGCCATGACCAGCTCGACGGTGTCCAGGGAATCGGCACCCAGGTCCTCGGTGAAGGAGGAGCTGTTCTGGATATCCTCTTCCTTGACGTTCAGGCGCTCGGCCACAACCTTCTTCACGCGCTCTTCGATGGTGCTCATTATGACGTACTCCAGTCGTTCAAATTGGCCGTCCAGATGACCAGCCGTTGGGGTTCCAGATCCGCAGACGGAAGCTGCGAGGTAGTTTATAGACGCCCCGGGGCCGGCGCAACCGCCGCCCCCGCAGGGGCTCAACGCATGTTCATGCCGCCGTTGACGTGCAGTGTCTCGCCCGTAATGTAGCTCGCCGTTTCGCCGGTGAGAAAGCCCACCGCCGCGGCGATCTCCTCGGGCTGGCCCAGCCGCGCCAGGGGAATCTGGCCCAGCAGCATGGTGTGCTGCTCCTCGGGCAGCGCCTCGGTCATGTCGGTGGCGATAAAACCCGGCGCCACGGCATTGACGGTAATGGCCCGCGACGAGACCTCGCGCGCCAGGGCACGAGTGAAGCCCTCCATGCCCGCCTTGGCGGCCGCATAGTTGGTCTGACCCAGGTTACCCATGGTGGCCACCACCGAGCTGATGTTGACGATGCGACCGAAGCGCGCCCGGGTCATGCCGCGCAGACACGCCTTGCTGACGCGATAGACCGAGGTGAGGTTGGTGTCGACGACGTCGCCCCACTCCTCCTCCTTCATCCGCATCAGCAGGTTGTCGCGGGTGATGCCGGCATTGTTGACGAGGATGGTCGGCGCACCGAACTCCTCGGTGACCGCCTTGACCAGGGCATCGACGCTGGCCGCATCGGTGACATCGAGCCGACGCCCGGCACCCTGGATCCCCTGAGCCTTGAGGTCGGCGTCGATCTTCTCGGCGCCGGCATCGCTGGTGGCTGTGCCGATCACGATGCGTCCCTGGCGGCCCAGCTCATGGGCGATGGCGCGACCGATGCCGCGACTGGCGCCGGTGATCAGGGCAACTCTCGTTTCGGTTGTCATGGTGGTTTCGCCTTCCTGAGGAATGATTCAGCCGTTAGCTGCGTTGTCGTTGGCGACGCTGCGAGCCAGCTCCAGGGCCGCCTCGAGGCTATCCGGATCGTTGACGGCCAGCCCCTTGCTGCCCCGAGCAATGCGCTTGCCGAGGCCGGTGAGCACCTTGCCCGGACCGCACTCGATGAACACCTCGGCGCCGCCCTCGACCATGGCCTCGACGCAGGCGGTCCAGCGCACCGGGCGATAGAGCTGTTCGATCAGACGGGTGCGCAGGGTTTCGGTATCGGCATGGGCCTGGGCATCGACGTTCTGGAACACGGTGTAGCGCGGCGCGCGCAGCTCGATGGCAGCCAGCGCCTCGGCCAGGCGCTCCGCAGCCGGCGCCATCAGCGCACAGTGGGAGGGTACCGACACCGGCAGCGGCATGGCACGCTTGGCACCGGCCGCCTGGCAGGCGGCAATGGCACGCTCCACGGCGGCACTCCCTCCCGCGATGACCACCTGCCCGGGGGCATTGTAGTTGACCGCCGAAACCACCTCTCCCTGGGCGGCATCGGCACAGGCGCTTTCCACGGCGCCATCATCGAGGCCCAGGATCGCCGCCATGGCACCCTCACCCACCGGCACCGCGGACTGCATGGCGTCCCCGCGCAGGCGAACCAGCTTGACACCCTCGGCAAAGGACATCACACCGGCACAGACCATGGCGCTGTATTCGCCGAGGCTGTGACCGGCCATGGCGGAGGGGCGCGGCCCCTCGAGCTCCTGCCACACGCGCCAGATCGCAACGCTGGCGGTGAGCAGCGCCGGCTGGGTGCAGGCGGTGGCGTTAAGGGCCTCCTCGGGCCCCTCCTGAACCACCTGCCAGAGATCATAGCCCAGCGCATCGGAGGCCTCCTCGAAGGAGGTGCGCACCACGCTGTAGCGCTCTGCCAGCTCCCGCAGCATGCCGACCTGCTGGGACCCCTGCCCGGGGAAGACGAGGGCGAGGGATTGAGTCATCTTGGTCACCTTTGCTCTTGTTGGCTGTCATCATCACCGGGAGCCCCCGGCGTGAGGATATCGAGATCGCTGGCGGCTCGGCCGACCCTGCCGACCGACTCGCCAACGCCCCTACGTGGCGCCAGACCGACCGCCAGACAGCGCGGCAGGTCGTGGCGCACCTCCTGCACCGCGCGCAGCACCGCATAGTGAAAGCCGGCGGCATCGGCGCTGCCGTGACTCTTCACCACGATACCGCCCAGGCCCAGCAGGCTGGCGCCATTGTAGCGCACCGGGTCAAGCTCGCCCTTCAGGCGCCGCAGCGCCGGACGCGCCAGCGCCCCGACCAGACGGCTGCTCCAGTGGGCCTCGAACGTCGCCTGCACCCGCGCCACCAGCATTCGGGTCAACCCTTCGCTGGCCTTGAGCACGGCGTTGCCGACGAAGCCGTCACACACCACCACATCCACCTGGCCGGCGAAGATGCCGTCGCCCTCCACGTAGCCGCGGTAGTCGAGCCGACCCAGGGCACGCAGCCGCGCATCCGCCTCGCGAACGCTGGATGTGCCCTTGGTACCCTCGACGCCAACGTTGAGCAGCGCCACCCGGGGAGCCGCGATCCCGTCCACGTGGCGGGCCATGAGCTCGCCCATCAGGGCGAAGTCAACCAGCCGCTCGGCGGGCGCCTCGACGTTGGCCCCCAGGTCGAGCAGATAGCAGCGCCCCTGACGGTGTGTCGGAATGGCGGTGCTGATCGCCGGGCGCGGAATGCCGGCCACGGTGCCCAGCGCCTGGCGGCCCAGCGCCACCAGCGCGCCGGTATTACCGGCACTGACGCCGGCGGCGGCCTCGCCCGCCGCCACCGCGGCCAGCATCCTGGCCATGCTGCTGGCCTGGCCACGGCGCAGGGCGTCGGCAGGGCGCTGCCCGGGAGCGATCACCTCGGCAGCATCCACAACCTCCAGACGCGAACCCGCCGCGACGAGTCGTCGCGGCAGGCAGGAGATCTCCCCATCCAGCTGGTGGCGGGGGCCGTACAGCCGGATCTCGAGACGAGGGTCCTGGAGGGCCGCGCTGGCCGCTCCACGCACGGTGGCACGGGGGCCGAGGTCGCCGCCCATCGCGTCGATGGCAATGCGCACGGGTATCAGCGGCCAGGCGTCACCGAAAGCTGAGCCGTCGCCTCAGGCGTCGACGACCTTGCGGCCACGATAGAAGCCGTCCGGAGAGACGTGGTGACGCAGGTGGGTGGTACCGGTCTCCTTGTCCTGGGAGAGGGCCGGAGCGCTCAGCGCGTCGTGGCTGCGACGCATGCCGCGCTTGGAACGGGTCTTGCGGTTCTGTTGAACTGCCATGGGATGTCACTCCAGAGTGAAACGGTGATGAATCAGGATTTGCCCTTGAGGTGCCTCAGCACATCGAAGGGACTCGCTGCGGGCTCTCCGGATGCTGCGGCATCCTCCCCGCTGGTCAGCTGGTCGCGAGAGACCTCACAGTCGGCCTCATCGTGGTAAACCACCTGAGGCAGGCTGAGGATCAGTTCGTCCTCGACCACCGTCAGCAGGTTCAGCTGTTCGTCTTCCACCAGCACCGGCTCATGCGTGCTCGGCAGCTCGGCGGCCAGCGCGTCGCTGGTAACCATCCCCAGCAGGAAGTCGCTCTCGATCTGCTGCGCCATCGGCGACAGGCAGCGTCGACACGGCAGCTGCAGCTCGGCTTCCAGGCGACCCCGGATGACGCGACGCCCCTGGGCGTCGATGGCGAAGTCGAGAGTGACCCGCAGGTCGCCGCTCTGGGCGCCGACCTCTTCGGCCAGACGCGCAAAATCGGCGAGGGCCATCAGCCCCTCGAGACGCTCGGATCGGGCCGCGAGCTTGTAGGGCTCGACCCTGCTGGGAAGTCGTGTGGTCAACATAGGCGCGCAATGATAGGCACTCCCCCCGCCCCTGTCAAAGCCGCCGTTGCAGGCTCGGGTCGTGCTACCCTCAGCGGCGAATCCCGACCAGGAACATCATCATGTCGTCACGCCTCGTCCTCGCCTCCGGTTCTCGCTGGCGCCGCCAGCTGCTCGACCGACTGGAGATTCCCTACGCCTGGCAGAGCCCCGACATCGACGAGACGCCGCGCCCGGGCGAACCCCCCGCCGACCTCGTTCAGCGACTGGCCCTGGCCAAGGCCCAGCGGTTAGCCGAGGCCTGGCCGGACCATCTGATCATCGGCTCCGACCAGGTGGCCCTCTTCGAGGGCGAGATCCTCGGCAAGCCGGGTGACGCGGCCACCGCCCGCGCCAATCTGGCTCGCTTCTCCGGGCACCGCGTGCGCTTCCTGACCGGCC
The DNA here is from genome assembly GCA_003552795.1 of Halomonas sp. Classification (GTDB taxonomy): domain Bacteria; phylum Pseudomonadota; class Gammaproteobacteria; order Pseudomonadales; family Halomonadaceae; genus Halomonas. The sequence goes on from PUOM01000095.1 coordinate 6,102, forward strand.
TGGCCCTGGTGGACACGCGCAGCGGCCATCACCAGGTAACGCACGAGACCTATGACGTGGTGTTTCGCCATCTCGCCGAGGACGAGATCGAACGCTACGTGAAAAAGGAGAAGCCGCTGGACAGCGCCGGCAGCTTCCGCATGGAGGGGCTGGGGATCACCCTGTTCGAACGACTCGAGGGCGACGATCCCAACACCCTGATCGGGCTGCCGCTGATCCGCCTCTGCGCCATGCTGCGCGAGGCGGGGCTGGATCCGTTGAAGGCGTGAGTCGTGAGTCGTGAGTCGTGAGTCGTGAGTCGTGAGTCGTGAGTCGTGAGTCGTGAGTCGTGAGCCAGGATCTTGCCC
>PUOM01000157.1 GCA_003552795.1 Halomonas sp.
AGACGTGGGTGGGGTCGAGGATATAGTGCCACTCCGCGAACGCCTCGCGGCCGGCTGTCCGCTTGGTCATCAGGCCCAGCCAGCCGCCGGGGCGCAGTCGCGCCGCCAGTCGCGCGAGCTCCTCTCCCGGCGCGAAGAGGTGCTCGACCACTTCGGTGGCGGTGATAAAGTCGTAGGTCTGCTCGAATACCCGGGCGTCGGGGGCATAGAAGGGGTCGAAGATCGCCATCGGGTGGCCCGCCTCCTCGAACATCACCGAGAGCGTCGGCCCGGGGCCGGCGCCGAAGTCGAGCCCCCGAGCGCCGGGGGCGAGCCGCGCAAGCAGCGGCTCGACAAGCCGCGACAGGAAGCGCCGGTAGCCGGGGTCTCCCGGCGAGTTCTCGTGCTGATCGTAAACCGCCCGCTCCTCCTCCGGGCCGAGCCGGAAGGCCGGAGGCACGAACACCAGGTCGCAGCGCCGGCAGCGGTGATACTCGCGTCGCGCATCGCGGTGGTAGCAGGCCGTGTGCTCAGATGCGCATAGCGGGCAGATCGGCATCGTCGTATCCTCTGTGCCAGAACATTCTTCCCCCACCTGGGACAAGATCAAGGAGTTGTGAATGCTGTCAGGTCTGGACCACCTGGTCATTACCGTGACCGATATTTCTCGTGCCGTTGACTTCTACTCACGGGTGCTGGGGCTGGAGGTGCGCTACCGCGACCGCGAGCGCGTCGACCTGATCCTCGGCGACCTGGCCCTGCGCCTGCACTGGACCGCCACCGATATCGAGCCCCGTGCCGCCACGCCGACCCCCGGCAGCCTGGACCTCTGCCTGCGCAGCCTGCTGCCCCTGGACGAGGTGGCCCGCCACCTGGAGGCGCTGGAGGTGGAGATCGAGCTGGGCCCCGTGGAGCGTCAGGGCGCCACCGGCCTGCTGGAGTCGCTGTTCCTGCGCGACCCGGACGGCAACCTGCTCGAGATCAGCCGCCCCCTGCGCCAGGCGCCGACAACAGGCGCCAGCGCCGACTGATGCCGATCGGGAGGATCGCTTCGTCGGCGGTGGCAATGTGATGGCTGGGCGGTATCATGGCAGGCTGCCATACGCCTCAAGCAGGGACTACCATGAGCGACAACCTGAATCTCGAGCCGCACCCGTCTCCGGACACCACGCTGCCCATGGTCGTGTATGCCCTCTACCTGGCCAGTATCGTCACGGGAGGGCTAACGGCACTGATCGGCGTGGTCATTGCCTACGTCTACCGCGGCAAGGGGCCCGGCTGGCTCGACGAGCACTACCGCTACCAGATTCGCACCTTCTGGTTCGCCCTGCTCTACTTTGGCGTCGCCGGTCTGCTCACCCTGGTGGTCATCGGCTTCGCCCTGTGGCTGGTGGCGGTGGTGTGGCTGGTGGTTCGCTGCGTCAAGGGGTTGAAGGGGCTGCAGGAGAAGCGCGCCCCCGAGAACATCGAAACCTGGCTGGTCTAGCGCCATGCCCAGACCCCCTTCTCGCTGGAGCCCTCTCCAGGCTCGCACCATCGCCGGCCTGTGGAAGACCCTGGCCGGCCGACGACTCTCCTCGCTCTGGCGCTTCTCGCGACTCATGGGACCGCTGGTACACCGTTTCAGCCAGCGCGAGCGCGAGGTCACCGAGATCAACCTGGGCGAAGTCTACCCGGAGCAGACCGCCGCCGAGCGCCGGCGCCTGGCCCGGTCGAGCCTGACCCACTCCACCGCCACCATGCTGGAGCTGGGCTTCGCCTGGATGGGTGATCCCGAGCGCGTCGAGTCCTCGATCCTGGCGGTCCACGGCCGCGAGCTGCTCGACGAGGCCCGCACCGAGGGCCGCGGCGTCATCGTGCTGGCCCCCCACTTCGGCAACTGGGAGGTGCTCAACTTCTGGCTCTCCAGCCACTTCCCCTTCACCGCCATGTACGAGCCGCCCAAGATCGCCGAGCTCGACCCGGTCATCCGCCAGGGGCGCGAGCGCATGGGGGCCAGCCTGGTGCCCACCAACCCCCGCGGCGTGGCCGCCCTGCTCAAGGCGCTCAAGCGCTGCGAAGCGATCGGCATCCTGCCCGACCAGGAGCCCGACTGGGGCAGCGGCGTCTTCGCCCCCTTCTACGGCCGCCTCGCCTACACCGCCACCCTGCTGCCCAAGCTGGTGGCGCGCACCGAGGCCCGGGTGGTCACCGGGGTCGCCAGGCGCATTCCCGGTCGCGGCTTCGAGATCCATTTCCTCCCCGCCGACGAACGCGTCTACGCGCCGGACGAGGCCGAGTCCGCCACCGGCGTCAACGCCTGCGTGGAGGCCGCCATCGCCCTGGACCCGGCCCAGTACCAGTGGGAGTACAAGCGCTACCGCAAGGTGATTCAGAAGCTCGAGGGACACCCCGAGCACGAGTCATTTCGCATCTACTGAAGCGCGTCACTCCCGCCCGTAGCGATCGTCCAGGCGCACGATGTCATCCTCGCCCAGGTAGCTGCCGGACTGCACCTCGATCAGCTCCAGGGGAATCAGCCCCGGGTTCTCCAGGCAGTGCACCCGGCCCACGGGGATGAAGGTCGACTCGTTTTCACCCACCAGGAAGGTTTCGTCGTCCAGGGTCACCCGGGCGGTGCCGCTGACCACGATCCAGTGCTCGGCGCGGTGGTGGTGGAGCTGCCGCGACAGCCGCGCGCCGGGTTTCACGGTGATGTGCTTGACCTGATGGCGCTCGCCGGCGTCCAGCGTCTCGTAGTGGCCCCAGGGGCGGAAGACCGTGGCGGTCTGGCGGGTCTCCGCACGGCTGCCGGCCTCGAGGCGATCGACCAGGCCGCGCAGCGCCTGGCTGCTGGCGCGGTCCGCTACCAGCACGGCGTCACGGGTCTCGACGACCACCAGGTCCGCCACGCCCAGCGTCGCGACCAGCCGCGACTCGGCATGCACCAGCAGCCCGCGGCTCGCCTCGCAGACCACGTCGCCGCGCAGGGCGTTATCCCGCTCGTCATGGGGCAGCACTTCCCACAGCGCCTGCCAGGAGCCGATGTCGCTCCAGCCCGCCTCCAGCGGCACCATGGCCGCCCGGTCGGTGCGTTCCATCACCGCCACGTCGATGGCGTCCGCCGGGCAGGTACGAAAGGCCGCCTCGGCGGGACGCAGGAAGTCCAGATCGGTGGTGGCGCCCGCCAGAGCCTCGCGGCAGGCCGCGAGGATCATTGGGGCGTGGGTGGCCAAGGCCGCCAGGACGTCTTTCGGACGCAGCACGAAGATCCCGCTGTTCCAGTAGTGGTCCCCCGCGGCCAGGAAGGCCGCGGCGCGCTCGGCGTCGGGCTTCTCGACGAAGCGCGCCACCGCGAACCCATCGCCGCCCAGGGGGGCACCGGCCTGCAGGTAGCCAAAGCCGGTCTCGGCGCGGGTCGGTACCACCCCGAAGGTGACCAGTCGCCCCGCCTCGGCCAGGCGGGCGGCACGCTCCAGGGCCTCGCGGAAGGCGGCCTCGTCGCCCAGGTGATGGTCCGAAGGCAGCACCAGCAGCGGCCCCTCACGCCCCTCGCGCTGCGCCAGCAGCGCCGCCAGGGCGATGGCCGGCGCCGTGCCGCGCCCCTCGGGCTCGAGCAGCAGGGTCGCTCCCTCGACGCCGGCCTGGCGCAGCTGCTCGGCCGCCAGGAAGCGGTGCGCCTCCTGGCAGATGACGATGGGGGGCGCGGCGTTCAGCCCCTCGAGGCGGGCCAGGGTCCGAACCAGCAGGCTGCGATCATCCTCCAGGGCGAGAAACTGCTTGGGGCGCGCCCGGCGCGAGAGCGGCCAGAGCCGCACGCCGTTGCCGCCGGCCAGGATCACAGGCGTCATCATGGACCAAAATCCTCATGCAGCCAGCCGCGCAGGGCGTCCAGGCCGTGGGTGGCGGGGCCCGGCTCGGGCAGCATGCCGGAGACGAAGCCGCGGGCCAGGAAGGGCTCGAGCAGGGCGGCATCACCGCTGATCACATGCACCGGTACGCCGTAGCCGGCCTCCTCGCCGATGATCAGCGGCGCGGCCTGGTGGTCGCCCAGCAGGATCAGCAGCGCCTCGTCGCCCAGGGAGTCCGCCGCCCAGCGGGCGCTGACCTCCAGCGAGTAGTCCACCGAGCGCGCGTAGTGCTCACGCACCTGCTCGAGATCCTGCCAGAGCTCGTCGGGCGGGATGCCGGCGTCCTCCCACTGCTGGAAGATGCTGCCATCCCCTATCGTATCCCAGTCGTCGAGCACCGGAATGATCGGAGTCCAGGGCGCGTGGCTCGAGATAAGGGCAATCTGGGCGAACAGCGGCGCCTCGGCCGGGCCGCGGATGCGCTGCTCGAAGTGGTGCAGGGTGAACTGATCGGGCATGGTCACCCAGTTCAGGGGCGGCCCGGCGTAGTCGATGTCGGCGGCGGCATGGATCTCGTCGAAGCCGTAGGCCTCCCCCTCCGGCCAGGCCAGGGTGATGGCGGGCATCACGGTCAGGGTGCGATGGCCGCTGGCGCTGAAGTCATCCACCAGGGTGGGCCTGTCGCTGGCCAGCATCAGCCGATACCAGAGCGAGTTGTCGATATGCAGGCCGCTCAGGGTGCTGGCGTGGGCGAGCCAGGACTGGCCCCCGCGGATCGGCGCATCCAGCATCCCCGTGGCCACCGAGAGCCCCGCCTCCCCCAGGCGCTCGTCCATCGCCTCGAGCCGCGGTAGCGTCACCTCGGCGAAACGCGGATCGAACACCGAGGACTCCCCGTAGGACTCCACGAACACCAGCAGCACGTCGCGCCCGGCGAGCCCCGGCAGCGCGGTGGCCTGGCTGGGCGACTCGGCCATGCGCGTGGCGAAGTCGCGGTGGGCACGACGGGTCTCCAGCAGCTGATGCCCCTGGAAGCGCAGGGTGTCCATGGCCGGTGCCCGCGCCACGGGCAGCCAGCGCTGATGGTGCCACTGGGCCGCCATCAGGGCGGTGCTGGATACCAGCAGCAGAGCGGCTACCAGCGATGCCGCGACGCCGGGCCTGTGCCGCTGGCCGGCGCGCAGTCCACGGTTCAGCCCCCAGCCGGCGAGAGCGATCAGCAGCAGGGCCCCGAGGGAGGCGGCCCAGGCCATCCCGGTGCCCAGATTGCCCTCCAGCAGATGAAACACCGAGCGCAGCAGCGGCAGATCCAGGTAGAGGTTCAGCGAGCGACCCAGGGCCAGGTGGGTGGCCGCATCACCCAGACCGGCGAGCACCGCCAGCAGCACGGTGAGCGTCAGCAGCGGCCGCAGCCAGCCCAGCCGGCCGGCCGGGAGCAGTATCAGCAGGGCCACCAGCAGCACCGCCTCCAGGGCGATCCAGCGAGTGTCGAGGCCGCCAAAGCGCAGCCAGAGAGGCATCAGCAGCAGCAGGTTGAGCAGGGCGGCAATTCCCAGCAGTCGGAACATGAGCGTGGAGTCCTCGGGGTCGGGCCGCCGGGGCGGGCGTGACGGATAACGGTTTCAGGGTAGCGCACGGGACAGCTGTGTACATTTAACATACTATGTACAAGGATTGTCTCACAAAGATCCACCCCACCACGCGTGCAGGATTCGCTGTCCGCGACGACACTGAGCCAGGAAGCCCGGGAGAGACGCAATGCCCCTGAAACGATATCCCTGCCAGGCGGCCTGCCTGTGGCTGGCGCTGCTGATGGCCACTCCGGCCGTCGCCGAGACCGCTCCCCGGGAGATCGATGCCCTCTTCGACAGCGTCGCCGAGCGCGCCGAGACGCTGGCCGGCCGCCCCCACGACCCCGGCACGGCCGAGCTGCCCGCGGCCCTGCGCGATCTGGACTACGACACCTACCGGCAGATCCGCTTCCGCCCCGAGGCCGCCCTGTGGCGCGACGAGGGCCTCTTCTCGGTGCAGCTCTTCCATACCGGCTTCCTGTTCGAGTCGCCGGTCCATCTGCATACGGTGGAGAGCGGCGAGGTGACCGCGCTCGACTTCGACCCGACGCGCTTTCGCTACGACGACGGAGCGGCCGCGCTGCCGGACCGGGACCTGACCGGCGCCGGCCACGCCGGCTTCCGCCTGCACTTCCCCCTCAATCGAGCCGACTACCAGGACGAGTTCGCGGTCTTTCTCGGCGCCTCCTACTTCCGCCTGGTGGGGCGCGATCAGGGCTACGGCCTCTCCGCCCGGGGCCTGGCCATCGATACCGCCCTGCCCCGCGGCGAGGAGTTCCCGGCCTTTCGCGAGTTCTGGCTGATCCGGCCGGCCCCGGAGGCCACGCGCATGACGGTGCTCGCCCTGCTCGACAGCCCTTCGCTGGCCGGCGCCTACCGCTTCGACATCGCCCCGGGGCGCGACATCCAGGTGGAGGTGAGCGCCCGCCTGTTCGCCCGCCGCGACGTTGAGCGGCTCGGCGTGGCGCCGCTCACCAGCATGTTCGCCCACGGTGACACCACGCCTCGCAGCGTCGACGACCACCGCCCGGCCGTCCACGACTCCGACGGTCTGCTGGTCCGCACCGGCGACGGCGAATGGATCTGGCGCCCCCTCACCAACCCGCGCTCGCTGCGCGTCTCCTCGCTGCTCGACCGTGACCCCGGCGGCTTCGGCCTGGTCCAGCGGGAGCGCGACTTCGACCGCTACCTGGACCTCGAGGCTCGCTACGACCGTCGCCCCAGCCAGTGGGTGGAACCCCTCGCCCCCTGGGGCCCGGGCCAGGTGCAGCTGGTCGAGATCCCCGCGCCGGACGAGACCCACGACAACATCGTTGCCTACTGGGTCAGCGACACGCCGCTGCGCGCCGGCGAGAGCCGCGAGCTGCACTACCGCACCCGCACCTTCGGCGCCGACCTCGCCGAGCCCACGCCGGCCAGGGTCGTGCGCACCCGTCAGGGCTGGGGCGGGGTTCCCGGCGATCCGAACCCGCCGCCACGCAGCCGCCGCCACTTCATGGTCGACTTCGCCGGTGGGGAGCTCGAGGGGCTCGCCCCCGATCAGCCGGTGGAGGCCGAGCTCTCGACAAGCCGCGGCGAGATCCACCATCTGCAGGCGCGCCCCCTGCCCGACGGCCGCGGCTGGCGCGCCTCCTTCCGTCTCGACCCCGAGGGCCAGCACTCAAGCGACCTGCGCCTCCAACTGCGCCTGCACGACAATGTCATCAGCGAGACCTGGAACCATGTCTGGCACCCCGACGAACAGCGCTAGGCGATTAGCCGCCCGCCGCGGGCAGGACGCCAGCGGACGGCTGCCCTGGCTGGCCGCGCGCCGGGCGCTGCTCGCCGCTCTGGTCGCCCTCACGACCCTGATCGGCGCGGGGCTGATGTGGCGCATTCTGCAGCCGGGCGGCATCGCGCCGCTGCAGTGGGGGGTGCTGGCTCTCTTCACGGCCATCTTCGCCTGGATCGCCGTGGGCTTCTGGACCGCCGTGGCCGGCTTCCTGCTGCTGCTCGCCGACCGCGATCCGCTGACCCTGGCCCGCCGCCCGAGGGTGGCAGCCGAACGCGCCCTGCCGATCACCCGGCGCACCGTGCTGGCCATGCCGATCCACAACGAACCGCCCGACCAGGTGGTAGCCGCCCTCTCGGCCACCGCCGAGTCGCTCCTCGCCACCGGCGAGGCGCGTCACTTCACCCTCTTCGTGCTCAGCGACACCACCGACCCGGCCATCGCCGCGGCGGAGGCCCGGGCCATCGCCGGACTCCAGCGGCGCCTCAAGGGCCGCCTGGTCATGCACTACCGGCGCCGGACCGACAACGCCGGTCGCAAGGCGGGCAACCTGGCCGAGTTCTGTCGTCGCTGGGGCGCGGCCTTCGATTTCATGGTGGTGCTCGACGCCGACAGCCGCATGGCGGGAGATACGCTGCTCGGGCTGGTGCGGGCCATGCAGGCGCGTCCCCGCGTGGGACTGATCCAGACGGTGCCGCTGCCGGTCCGCCAGCTCACCCTCTTCGGTCGCCTCTCACAGTTCGCCGCCAGCCTCTACGCACCCATGCTGGCCGCCGGTCAGAGCGCCTGGCAGGGCGACGCCGCCAACTACTGGGGGCATAACGCCATCCTGCGCGTGCGCGCCTTCATGGACCACGCCGGCCTCCCCCGCCTGCCCGGCCGCCCCCCGCTGGGCGGGGAGATCCTCAGCCATGACTTCGTGGAGGCCGCCCTGCTGCGTCGTGCCGGCTGGGAGGTGGAGCTCGAGACGCGCCTCACCGGCAGCTTCGAGGAGATGCCCGGCAACCTGCTCGACCATGCCCGGCGCGACCGCCGCTGGACCCAGGGCAACCTGCAGCACCTGCGCCTGCTGGCGGCGCCGGGCCTCCACGCCCTGAGTCGTCTGCACTTCCTGCTCGGCGCCACCGCCTTCATCTCCTCGCTGCTGTGGCTGGGTATCGTGCTCGCCGGCAGTCTGGATGCGGTGCTGATCGCCCGCAGCGAGCCCAGCTACTTCGGCAGCGGCGAGCAGCTCTTCCCCTTCTGGCCCCGGGCGCGGCCGGAGCTGATCGCCGCCCTGCTGGCGATGACCGCCACCCTGCTGCTACTGCCCAAGGGGCTCGGCCTGCTGCTCGCCCTGGGGCGACGCGCCGCCGGCTATGGCGGGCGTACACGCCTTTGCCTCAGCGCCCTGCTGGAGGCCCTCGCCGCCATCCTGCTGGCACCGATCATGATGGCCTTCCACAGCGCCTTCGTGATCGGCGTGCTGACCGGCGCCAGCGTTGACTGGGGGGCACAGCATCGCGAGGGGCGCAGCGTGCCGTGGCGCGAGTCGCTGCGCCACACCGCCCCCTTCGCTCTGCTCGGCGGACTCTGGATCGCCCTGATCCACTGGCAGGTGCCGCTGCTGCTCGCCTGGTTGGCACCGATCTGGGTGGGCCTGGCGCTGGCGCCGCTGCTGGTCAGGATCAGCGGCAGCCGTGGCGCCGCCGACCGGCTGGAGCGGCTCGGGCTGCTGCGCACACCGGAGCCGCGTGCCTATGCGGGACTGCTGGGAGACCCGCCGGATGCGGTGATCGGGGACGCCCTTCCGGCCGAGGCGGCCCCCGCCCCACCACCCGGCGAAAGCCCCGGGGAGATGCCCACTCAGTCCCTCCACAAGGAATCAACATGACGGCTCCGCTCCTGTCGGCGCGCCTGCGCCAGGGCGCCGGCATCGCCCGCTCGCTGATCATCTACTGGCGACCGGGGCGGCAGCGCTCGCTGCGCCGCCTCTACGCCGACTTCCTCGGGCCGGGCGATCTGGCCTTCGACGTGGGCGCCCACCTCGGCGATCGCACCGCGGCCTTCCAGGCGCTGGGCGCTCGGGTGGTAGCTCTGGAGCCGCAGCCCGACCTCTATCGCTGGCTGGCGCGGCTGGTGGGGGCTCGCCCCGGGGTCACCCTGCTGCCCCGGGCCGCCGGCGCGGCGCCCGGCGAGGCGGAGCTGGCGGTGAGCGAAACCAACCCCACCGTCTCCACCCTGGCCCGCGAGTGGCGGGCCACCATCGGCGTGCGCAACCCGGGCTTTCGTGACGTGCGCTGGGAGAGCCGCCAGCGCGTCACGGTGACCACCCTGGACGCCCTGATCGCCGAGCACGGCACGCCGCGCTTCTGCAAGATCGACGTGGAGGGGTTCGAGGCCGAGGTGCTGGCGGGGCTCTCCACGCCCATTGCGGGACTCTCGATGGAGTTCGTGGCCGGCGCCCTGGAGGTGGCCGAGGGCTGCGTGACACGGCTGGTCGCCCTGGGCGACTATCGCTTCAACGTCATCGAGGGAGAGCGCAGAGCGTTCCGCTGGGACGCCTGGCGCACCCCGCAGGCCACCCTCGAATGGCTCGCACAGGGCGCCGACGGTCTCGCCTCCGGCGACCTCTATGCGCGTCTGGTGACACCGAACAGCGTCCCGACCTCTGCCCCACCGCCACCGGAGCCGACCCCATGAGCCCCACCCCTCCAGCCCACTCTGCCGACACGCCGCCCGCCTTCCCGCGCTGGCAGGAGTTGACCACCCCGGAGCTTGCCGCCCTGCCCGGGGAGAGCGTGGCGGTCATGGCGCTCGGCGCCATCGAACAGCACGGCGCCCACCTGCCGCTCTCCACCGACCTCGACATCGGCGAGGGGCTGCTGGCCGCCGCCCTTGCCCAGCTGCCGGCGGACTTCCCGCTGGTGCAGCTGCCCTCCCTGACGGTGGGCGCCAGCGATGAACACCTGAGCTTTCCCGGCACCCTGAGCCTAGCGCCGGAGCTGGCCATCGCCACCCTGGAGGCGTATGGCGACGCCGTGGCCAGGGCCGGCCTGCACCGCCTGGTATGGCTCAACAGCCACGGCGGCAACAAGGCGGTGATGGACCTGGCCGCCCTGCGGCTGCGCCGCCGGCACGGCCTGCTGGTGGTCAAGGTTCACTACGCGCGCATGCCCCTGCCCGAGGGGCTGCCGGAGGCGAGCCTGCCCGCCGAGGAGCTGCGCCACGGGCTGCACGGCGGTGCGCTGGAAACGGCCCTGATGCACCACCTGGCGCCGCAGAAGGTGCGCCCGGCACGCCTGACGAGCCCGATCTCCCGGGGCCAGGCCATGGCGGATGAGGGCCAGCTGCTGGGGCCTGAGGGGGAAGCCGCCTTCGCCTGGCTGGCCGAGGACCTGCATCCGGAGGGGGTGGTGGGCAACGCTCGCCTGGGCAGCGCCGAGCTGGGCGAGCGCCTGGTCACCCACTACGCCGGACGCATCGCCCGGATCCTGCGCGAGACTGGGGCCATGCGCCTCGAGCGCCCGAGCGGCGGCCCCTGAAGGCGCTTTTTTCGGCACCTCAGCGCCGGGTCTGAAAGACCTCGTCGAGGAGATGGCCGGCGCGCTCCGCCTTGGCGGTCAGGTAGCGGTGGTTCTGGTCATTGAGGGTGCCGTAGAGCGCCTGGCGCTCCACCACCTCGATGCCCCCCTCGGACAGGGCCGCCATCTTGAGGGGGTTGTTGGTCATCAGCTGCACGCGGCGGATGCCCAGCGCGACCAGCATGTCCACCGCCACCCCGTAGCGCCGCTCGTCCTCGCCGAAGCCGAGGATCTGGTCGGCATCCAGGGTGTCCAGGCCGCCGTCCTGAAGGGTGTAGGCGCGCAGCTTGTTGGCCAGGCCGATGCCACGCCCCTCCTGGGCCAGATAGAGCAGCACGCCGCCGCCCAGCGCCTCGATCTCGGCCACGGCGTTGCGCAGCTGCTCGCCGCAGTCGCAGCGCAGGCTGCCGAACAGATCCCCGGTGAGGCAGGCGGAGTGCAGGCGCAGCGGTACCGCCGCCTCGGGAGCCGGGTCGCCGATCACCACCGCCACGTGCTCGCGCATTCCATCGGGCTCGCGGAACAGGATGAAGCGGCAGTCGAAGGCGTCGACCAGGGGGATCCGCGCCTCGCTGACCCGGCGCAGCATGCCGCCGGCGCCGTCCAGGCAGCGCGCCGCCTGCTCCGCCTCCACTGCCAGCAGGGTGCCGTCGGCCAGGGCCGCCGTCACCTCCGCCTGCCGGGCCTCGGCGACCCGCGCCACCAGCGCCGAGGGAATCAGCAGCGCTCGGCGCATCAGCGCCAGGGCGGCCAGATCCGCCGGCTCTGCCGTCTCCAGCGCCGCCCGGCACTCGTCCAGCAGCTCCCGGCCGAGGCTCGCCGCCGGCGTGGCCCCGAAGGCCAGAGCCTCCAGACGCCGCTGCACCAGTCCGGCGGGCAGCGGCAGGCGGGCCGCCTGGTCGACCTCTCGCGGACCGAGGATCGCCCGCCGATGCCGGCTCAGTACCAGCGACGGCGTGGTGCCGGCCAGCTCGCCCAGCCGCGCGACGGCGGTCTGGGCGCCCCCCTCGATGGCCTGGACCAGCACTCGCGTCTCGCCGGCGACAATCAAAACCGGCAGCCCGCGTCGTAGATCGAAGATGGCCCGTTCAACCTGATGCATCGCTCTCTCCTGGTGGTATCGATGCGCTTTGCGTCGTGCCGGCGAACTGCGCATGATGGCAGCCAGTTCCCCGACAGGAGGCCCCATGGGCGCCACTGACCCGATACTGTCCTTGAATGAGGCCTGGCAGGCCCTCCTGCATGCCGCCCACCCCCGTTTGGCTCACCCCGGGGGCGAAGCCGCGGCGGTCGCCGACCTGTCGCTCACCCCGGCCGGCTGGCAGAGCGAGCGCCCCGTCGCGCCAGAGGCCGGCGAGCTGCTCGACTGCCTGGCCCCGCTGGCCGCCCGGCCCGGCCGGCTGGCCATGGCCCAGCTCGGCCAAAGCCTGGACGGGCGCATCGCCACCGAGAGCGGCCACTCCCACTACATCAACGGGCCGGAGAGCCTGGTGCATCTGCACCGGCTGCGTGCCCTGGTGGACGCCGTAGTGGTCGGCGCGGGCACCGTCGGCGAAGACGACCCGCTGCTCACGGTGCGCCACGTGACCGGGCCGCACCCGGTGCGGGTGATTATCGACCCCCGCGGCCGGGTGACGCCGGACCACCGCCTGTTGCGTGACCCCGTGGCGCCGACCCTGCACCTCCACGGCGAGGCGGCGCGCCCGGCCCCGGCGGGGCCCCATGTCACTCGTCTGGCGCTGCCGCTGGCCGAGGGCGGCTTCACCCCCGCCGCGGTGCTCGAGGCCCTGGCCGAGCGGGGCCTCGCCCGGGTGCTGATCGAGGGGGGCGGCATCACGGTGTCGCGCTTCCTCGAAGCCGGCGTGCTGCATCGACTGCATCTGCTGATGGCGCCGCTGCTGATCGGCTCCGGTCGGCCGGGGCTCGCCATGACGCCCATCGCCACCCTTGACCAGGCGCGCCGTCCGGCGTCGCGCACCTTCCGCTGCGGCGACGACACCCTCTTCGATCTCACCCTCGACGCCCCCCTCCCTTGAGCCCCCGGACCCTGGCCCGCCGGATCCCCCGACGCCCTCCCCCGGGACGGCGCGCACCCTCCGGCGCAGCAGCACCAGCCCCCCGGGCAGGCTGGCCATCAGCACGATGACGCCGTAGGCCATGGAGACTGCCACGCCCTGGGCCGGCGGCAGCCCCGCCACCCCCCAGATCAGCGCGGCGGCACCCTCGCGCACGCCCCAGCCGGCCAGCGACAGCGGGATCAGCATCGCCAGCAGCACCGGGGGCACCAGCGCCAGCAGGGTACCCAGCGGCAGCTCGACGCCGATCGCTCGGGCCGCGCAGACGAACACCAGGGCGTAGCTGATCACCACCAGCAGCGACCCGGCCAGCTGCTTCGGCCATATCGAGGCGGCCAGCAGGCTGCGGCGCAGGTCGCCGCCCAGGCCCGCCAGGGCCGCGGGCGGATGCCGAACCAGCTGCCAGCCCACCGGAATCAACAGCAGCAGCGCCGCCACCCCGGCGGACAACCAGCCCGACGCGGCCAGCCCGGCAGCGGCGCGAGCCATCAGCCCATGCCAGAGCGGCGAGGCGGCAAGCACCGCCAGGGTCAGCAGCGCCATGGCCAGCTGGCCGGAGGCGCGCTCGATGATCACCGCCCGCCAGGCGCCGCCGCGACGACCGCTGTCACGAGAGTGGCGCCAGGCCCGTGCGGCATCGCCGGCCACGCCCCCCGGCAGCACCTGGTTGAGGAACAGCGCCAGGTAGTACTCTCGCAGGGCGCGACGGAACCCCAGCGGCAGCCCCAGCAGGCGGGCGGTCAGCCGCCAGCGCCAGGCACTGAGCACCAGCGGCGGCAGGGTCAGCGCCAGGGCCAGCAGGGCCCAGCCCGGCGAGAGCCGCTGCGCCTGGGCAAGTATCGCTCCGGGCTCCAGCCACCCGACGAGCGCCACCAGCAGCCCCAGCCCGACCAGCGGCCGCAGCAGCCGCCGGGGGAGGCGTCGGGGGGCTCGCCGGGAAAGGGGCATGCTCAGGCGCCCCCGGCCGGTGGCAGGGCCAGCAGGTCGCGATGGCCCACGGTCAGCCCCAGCTCGCCGGCCGTCAGGCCGGCCAGCCGACGCGAGCGCCAGCCCTCGAGGCGCGACGCCTCCTCCGGCACCAGCTGCAGGGCGGCATCATGCCAGCCCTGGAGCAGCGATGCGGCCAGAGGGAGCCGCGCCTCATCGCCGGCGGCGAGATGCCAGGGAGTGGCCGCGCTCTCCAGGCGATAGCCGGCCGCGGCCATTGCCGCGGCCAGCACGGCGGGCGCGCTGCCCCCCAGCGCCGGACCCAGCCCCTTGTCCCGGCGCTGATGAACCTGGAAGAGCGTGCGGATCGCGATATCCTCCTCGTCCTCGATGCGGTGACCGGCGGCGTCGAGGAAGGCCCAGTCGCCATCCACGCTGAGAGTGAACAGCAGCGCCTGGCGGCGGGCGGCCGAGGCCGCCACCAGCGCCTCGGCCCAGGGCCGCGACACCAGGTCGAACAGCGCCGAGGCCACTACCAGATCGGCGTCGGCCAGCAGCCCCTCATCCACCGGCGAGAGATCCCGACAGCAGGTCTGGACGGCGAGCCGATCACCGACCGAGTCGCGCAGGGTCGCCCCGTGCCGGCGCGCCAGGGCAAGCAGCGCCGGGTCATGGTCCACCAGCCGCCAGCGCTGAGGCCCGGGCAGCCGCGGCGCCAGGAAACGCAGGTTGCTGGCGCTGCCGCTGCCCAGGTCGACGATGCCAAGGGGACCGCCCCGACCTCCGGACCGCGAGGCAAGCCAGTCGGCGGCCAGGCCGGTCAGACGATGGCTGCGCGAGCGACCGTCCAGCCATTCGCGCTGGGCAAGCCAGTCGGCGCTGAAGCGCGCCGCGGGGGAAGGGGTGCCGGCGCCTGGCCGGGCGGATTCGGACACCGTCATCGCGGGCGCTCCTCGGGTGGGGTGACGACGTCAGCCGTCGGCGTGACGGGCGCCTCCAGGGCGTCAAGAAAGCGGTCGCCCGCCTGCTGCCAGTCGCTCAGGCCGTGGCGGGCCTCTCGCGCGCCGCGCCGCAGCCGACGGCGCAGCTCGGCGTCGTCGAGCCAGCCGGCCAGAGCCTCCCCCAGAGCGGTGGCATCGTCCGGGGGCACGGCCAGGCCGGCCGTGGGCGGCAGGGTGTCGACCAGGGCCCCGCCGGTGGTGGTGATGACCGGCAGCCCGCGGGCGAGGGCCTCGGTGACCACCATGCCGTAGCCTTCGTAGCGTGACGGCAGCACGAAGAGCTCCGCCCGGTGGTAGGCGGCGGCCAGGCCGGCGGCGTCCCGCTCCCCGGCCCAGAGAATGCGCTCTTCCAGACCGTGGTGCCGTGCGGCAGCGAACAGCCGGGCGGCGTGGTCGGGGTCACGGGCGTGGCTGCCGACGACCTCCAGGGTCCAGTCGCGCGCCTTGAGGCCTGACAGCGCCGCCAGCAGCACGTCGTGGCCCTTGCGCGGAATCAGCGTCGCCACGCAGAGCAGGCGACGAGGCCCCGGGGATTCGAGATCCAGGGCGCTGGCCGCCAGCGGGGCCGGCGCGACGCCGGGCTCGACCACGGTGAGCCGCGAGGCCGCCACGCCGAAGCGGTCGAGGCCGCGGGCCGTCCAGGGGCTGGTGACGATGATGCGTCGTGCCAGCGCCAGGGCTCGACTCTCGCTGTCGAACAGCTGCCGACGGCTCGCCTCGTCGAGGCCGGTCTCGTCGGCCAGCGGGTGGTGGACCAGGGCGATGATCGCCAGGCGATCGGCGTGGGGGGCGACCACCTCGGGGAGCCCGCCCATGGCAAGGCCGTCGATCACCACCCGGGCCCCGTCCGGCAGCGCCGCGAGCGCCCGGTCCATGCTGCGCCGGGCACGCTCGTCGGGCAGGGGAAAGCGCCCCTCGAGCCCCACCACCTCGACGGCCTGGCCTCGGGCCCGCAGCGCCGCCGCGATGCGCGCATCGTAGAGGTAGCCGCCGGTCAGCTGCTCCGGGTCGCCGGCCACGATCAGCGTCAGGGGCACACCCTGCCGGGCATGGGGACCCGACATCATAGCGTGCCCTCGTAGCTCGCCCAGGCGATGTGCGACTCGTGGAGGGTCACGGTCATGGCCTCGAGCCCGCCGCCGCCCTCGCCCAGCCGACCCTCGCGGATCGCCGTGGCCAGGCGCTCGAAGATCACCCGGGCCATGAACTCGGTGGTGGTATTGCGGCCCTGAAACTCCGCCAGCTCGTCGAGGTTCTGGAAGTTGAACTCGCCGAGCACCGCCTTGAGCGCCTCGCTGGCCAGGCCGATATCGACCACCAGGTCGTGGTCGTCCAGCTCACGGCGCTGGAAAGTGACATCCACCACGTAGGTGGCGCCGTGGGTGCGCTGGGCGGGCCCGAAGATCTCGCCGCGGAAGCTGTGGGCGATCATGACGTGGTCGCGAACGGTCAAACAGTACATGGCAGGACTCCAGTCGGTCGGGCATCGAATCAGGCGGGCGTGGGATAGCGCAGGCGATGACAGAGCACCTCACCCGCGGCGGCGATGAGGCGGGGCATCAGGTCGGGCAGCTCGAGAAAATCGCTCTCGCCGCTGATCAGGGCGTCGAGGCGAGGGTCGCGCAGCAACTCGAGCGCCAGCGACAGGCGGCGACGATAGTCCCAGCGCGGCACGCGCTCGACGGGCAGACGGCCCACCTGGCTGCTGATCAGCTTGAGTCGCCGGGAGTGGAAGGCTTCCCCCAGCGGCAGGCCGACGCCGCGGTCGCCGTACCAGCTCATCTCCACCACGCGGGCCTCGTCGCCGGCCAGCGCCAGCGCCTGGCGCAGCCCCTCGGGGTTGCCGCTGGCGTGGATCACCAGATCGTTGTCGGCCGGCGCCTCGCCGGCCAGGTGGAAGTCGACGCCCAGGGCCCGGGCGAGCTCGGCCCGCTCCGGCGCGATATCCACCAGGCGTACCCGGGTGCCGGGGATGGCCGCACAGAGCCAGGCCACCAGGGCACCCACCACCCCGGCGCCGATCACGACGATGCGGTCGCCAACGCGCGGCTCGGCGTCCCAGCAACCATTGATGGCGGTCTCCATGTTGGCGGCGAGCACCGCCCGGGCGGCCGGCAGGCCTGCCGGCAGCGGCGTCACCGCGGCGGCCGGTACCACGTAGCGGTCCTGGTGAGGGTACAGACAGAACACGTCCCGACCCAGCAGCGCCTCGGGGCCCGCCTCGACCACCCCCACGTTGACGTAGCCATACTTCACCGGACCCGGGAACTCCCCGGCCTGCAAGGGGGCACGCATGCGCTGCCACTCGCTCTCGGGCACCCGCCCCTGGAACACCAGCGCCTCGGTGCCGCGGCTGACGGCACCGAACAGCGACCGGACCCGCACCTCCCCCTCGCCGGGGGCCGGCAGCGACTCCTCGCGCAGTGCGCCGTGGCCCGGCGCCAGGGTCCAGAAGGCGGTGGCTGTCTCGACGATCATGCGGGCTCCAGTGGCAGAGGAAACGACAGTACTTCTACAGCAACGGCAATACTTCTACAGCAACGGCAATACTTCTACAATAATGGTACATTTAGCCCTCAATGAACAACTATGTCGAGGCCGGCGGCCCTTATCGCAGCCAACTGCTAAGGTGACCATCATGGGCCTGAGGCTCAGCATAGCGGCAATGCGACACCGCCATGACGGTCGGCAACCGCCATCGGCAGCGGCCATCGACACCCACCGAGGAACCCGTATGCCCTTGCCCGTCTCGTCTCTCCCCCTCACCGACGCTCCCTCGGGCAGGGTTCGACCGTGGCGCCTGGCCGTTGAGCTGGCAGTGGGTGGTCTCGCCCTGTTGGGACTGCTGGGGCTGTTGGGGTTGGGGGCGAGCGCCTCGCCCCGGGTGGCGGCGCTGGCGATCACGACCTACCTGGGCATGGCGGCCCTGCTATGGCGCGCCCTGTGGCCCGGGCCGCGGGCGGGAATGGGGCCGGCCAACCGGGTCACCCTGGCCCGGGGCGTGCTGGTGGCCCTGCTGGCCGGCGCCCTGGCCGACCCGGCCCTGCTGAGTGCTCAGGGCGCCTGGCTTTTCGCCCTGGCCCTGGTGGCGCTGAGCCTCGACGGCGTGGACGGCTGGGTGGCCCGCCGCACCGGCAGCGCCAGCGCCCAGGGGGCGCGCTTTGACATGGAGCTCGACGCCCTCTTCATCCTGGTGCTCTGCCTGGCGCTGCTGCTGCTCGACCGGGCCGGCCCCTGGGTGCTGGCCATCGGCGCCATGCGCTACGTCTTCGTGGCGGCCAGCTGGCGCTGGGCCTGGCTCGCCGACGAGCTTCCCGACAGTCTGCGCCGCAAGGCGGTCTGCGTCTGGCAGGTAGCGGCGCTGATGCTCGCCCTGCTGCCGGCCACGCCGGGCCCGCTCGCCACCTGGCTGGCCGCCACCGCCCTGACGGGGCTCACCCTCTCCTTCGCCGTGGACGTGCGCTGGCTCTACCAACACCGGTAGCTGGAACTATCGCAGTGACCAGTGCCGCGTCAGCGAAAGGCGCCGGGGACAGGCCGGAAAGGGGGTCCGTGGACCAGGGAGGGTCTAGGTAGCCCCCAGGGAGGGGTTCATGGCGCCCCCTTGCAGGCCTGTCGCCGGAACAGCCTTGAGCGATGCTGCCATCTACAGTAGCCCTGCACCGGTGGCCTCGGGGCTGGCAAAAACATCCTGGCCTGCTAGAGTGGGCCTTCGCTTGACGGGGTGCCGGTGGAACCGGCTGAGATCGCCATACGACACTGCTTGCTCAGAGTGAGCTGTCGTCACGGCGGGGCCCGTTGAACCTGATCCGGCTCGTACCGGCGTAGGAATCAAGCGGCGGCCTCCCCTCGGCTACCCTCGCGTAGCCCGCTGCCTCACAGGCCCCCTCCCTCGCCCGCGCTCCGGATCGTCACTCGTCTCCGGAGAAGATCATGGGCTACCGCTTCAGCGATCTCACCGCCGCCTGCCAGGACGACTGGCGCGCCTATATCGAACACGACTTCGTGCGCGGCCTCGCCGACGGCACCCTCGAGGAGGGCGCCTTCCGCCACTACCTGAAGCAGGACTATCTCTTCCTGATTCACTTCGCCCGGGCCTACGCCCTGGCCGCCTACAAGAGCCGCACGCTCGACGACCTGCGCCAGGCCCATGAGGGGCTCAAGGCGATCGTCGACCTGGAGCTGGGCCTTCACGTGGGCTTCTGCCAGGAATGGGGCATCAGCGAAGCCGACCTTGCCGCGCTGCCCGAGGCGCGGGCCACCATGGCCTACACCCGCTACGTGCTGGACACCGGCAACCGCGGCGACCTGCTCGACCTCCACGTGGCCCTGGCCCCTTGCCTGGTCGGCTACGGCGAGATCGCCGACTGGATCAACGCCCGCGCCGAGACGGTGCGCGGCGACGCCAACCCCTTTGAGGCCTGGATCGCCATGTACGAGAGCGAGGAGTTCCAGGCCGCCCGCCGCGCCGAGGAGGCCTGGCTCGACGCCCGCCTGAAGGATGTCACCCCGGCGCGCTTCGCCGAGCTTACCCAGGTCTTTCGCGACGCCACCCGGCTCGAGATCGACTTCTGGCAGATGGGGCTGGACCGCGCCGACTAATGGCGACTCACCCCTCACCACTCACCACTCACCACTCACTACTCACCACTCACTACTCACTGTTGACCCTTAACCCTTCACAACAACACCGAGGTTCCCCGCATGAGCAAGACCGCCCACTTCCTCGCCGAGACCGCCAAGGTCGACGAGGCCGCCATTCAGCCGCTGCCCGGCTCGCGCAAGGTCTACGTCGAGGGCTCGCGCCCGGACATCCGCGTGCCCTTCCGCGAGATCAGCCTCTCGCCGACGAAGACCTCCGGTGCCGATGAGGAGAATCCGCCGCTGCTGGTCTACGACACCTCCGGCCCCTACACCGACCCGGACGCCGCGATCGACCTGCGCCGCGGCCTGCCCGAGCTGCGCCGGGCCTGGATCGAGGAGCGCGGCGACACCGAGTTCCTCGACGGTCCCACCTCGGAGGACTGCCTTCGTCGCGCCAACGACCCGACGCTCGCCCAGCTGCGCTTCGACCTGACCCGTACGCCAAGACGCGCCAAGGCAGGCAGGAACGTCACCCAGCTTCACTATGCGCGCCAGGGGATCATCACCCCGGAGATGGAGTTCATCGCCATCCGCGAGAACCAGCGCCGCCAGGCCCTGGGTAACGAGGAGGTCGAGCGGATCCTGGGCCACCAGCACCCGGGCCAGGGCTTCGGCGCCCGCCTGCCCGAGGAGATCACCCCGGAGTTCGTGCGCCGCGAGGTGGCCGAGGGCCGGGCGATCATCCCCTGCAACATCAACCACCCGGAATCCGAGCCGATGATCATCGGCCGCAACTTCCTGGTGAAGATCAACGGCAACCTCGGCAACTCGGCGGTCACCTCCTCCATCGAAGAGGAGGTCGACAAGATGACCTGGGGCATCCGCTGGGGCTCGGACACCGTCATGGACCTCTCCACCGGGCAGAACATCCACGAAACCCGGGAGTGGATCATCCGCAACTCGCCGGTGCCCATCGGCACCGTGCCCATCTACCAGGCGCTGGAGAAGGTCAACGGCGTGGCCGAGGACCTCACCTGGGAGGTGTTCCGCGACACCCTGATCGAACAGGCCGAGCAGGGGGTGGACTACTTCACCATCCATGCAGGCGTACTGCTGCGCTATGTGCCGCTCACCGCCAAGCGGGTCACCGGCATCGTCTCCCGAGGCGGCTCCATCATGGCCAAGTGGTGCCTCTACCATCACCGGGAGAGCTTCCTCTACGAGCACTTCGAGGAGATCTGCGAGATCTGCAAGCGCTACGACGTGGCGTTTTCGCTGGGCGACGGCCTGCGCCCGGGCTCGGTGGCCGACGCCAATGACGAGGCCCAGTTCGCCGAGCTGGAGACCCTGGGTGAGCTGACCAGGATCGCCTGGAAGCACGATGTCCAGGTGATGATCGAGGGGCCGGGCCATGTGCCGATGCACCTGATCAAGGAGAACATGGACAAGCAGCTCGAGGCGTGCCACGAGGCGCCCTTCTATACCCTGGGCCCGCTGACCACCGACATCGCCCCGGGCTACGACCACATCACCTCCGGCATCGGCGCGGCGATGATCGGCTGGTTCGGCTGCGCCATGCTCTGCTACGTGACCCCCAAGGAGCACCTGGGCCTGCCCAACAAGGACGACGTCAAGACCGGCATCATTACCTACAAGATCGCCGCCCACGCCGCGGACCTCGCCAAGGGCCACCCGGCCGCCCAGCGCCGCGACAACGCGCTCTCCAAGGCGCGCTTCGAGTTCCGCTGGGAGGACCAGTTCAACCTCGGCCTGGACCCGGATACCGCCCGGGAGTACCACGACGAGACCCTGCCCAAGGACTCCGCCAAGGTGGCCCACTTCTGCTCCATGTGCGGCCCCAAGTTCTGCTCCATGAAGATCAGCCAGGAAGTCCGCGACACTTACCGGGACCGGACTGCCGAGCAGGGCCTCGCAAGCGACGCCGAGGCGGTAAAGCGCGGCATGGAGGAGCAGGCGGAGAAGTTCCGCCACACCGGCAGCAGGCTCTATCAGGAGGTGTGAGACCAAGCGCGCCGCGCACTCAACGCTGAGTTTGGCTAGGCTGTAGCGATTCCCCACCTCGATGCCCGGGAGGGCCCCATGTCGGAGATGGAATTGTCAGAGACGGATCGCTACGCCTACCCTCATCGCGTGCTGCACTGGCTGGTGGCCGCCGTGATGCTGCTGTCACTGGCCAGCGGTCTGCTCCTGGGGTTTCTCGGCTTCGAAGGGGCCATGGAACGCCTGGGCCAGGCCGGCACCGACCTGCTCTACACGTCCCACAAGTCGCTCGGCGTGGCCCTGCTGGCACTGATGACGCTGCGCCTGCTGACCCGACTCCTCTATGTGGTGCCGGACCACGATCCGCCGCTGCCCGCCTTCCAGCGCATCCTCAGCTCGGCAGTGCACCACCTGCTCTACCTGGGGCTGCTGGCCCAGCCGCTGCTGGGCTGGGCGGCCACCGCCAGCGGCAACTTCCCGGTACAGTTCCTGCACTGGCACCTGCCCGGCGTCGTGCCGGTGAACGAGGCGCTCTCGGCGCGGCTTTTCACCCTGCACGAGTGGCTGGGCTGGGTGCTCCTGGGACTGATCGCCCTGCATATCGCCGGCGCCCTCTATCACTGGCTGATCCGCCGCGACACGGTGATGGAGCGCATGAGTCTCTTGTGATCCGGGCCGCGCGAGCTGGCACGCTCCCTGCATGACCCTGGTAACGCCAGACCCATCAGGGAGCCCGACCATGCCCGATCGCTCGATCCGACCCTCCTCCGTCGCCACGCCGCTGGACGCCGCGGCCTTCCGCCGGCGCGCCCACCAGCACCTCAGCTTCCTCTACGGCCCACGGGCCGACGAGGTGCTGCGCCGGCTGCTGACGCTGCTCACCCACCAGGCCCCGCCGCCGCCCTCGGGAGGGGACGCCGAGGTGCCGCTCTGGAGCGAGCGGGATCAGTGGCTGATCAGCTACGGCGACAGCCTGCTCGACGGCGAACGCCCGCCCCTGGAGGTGCTGGGCGAGTTTCTCGCGGCGCGCCTGCCCGACACCTTCAGCGGCGTGCATCTGCTGCCCTTCTTTCCCTGGAGCAGCGACGACGGCTTCTCGGTGATCCACTACCGCGAGGTGGATCCGGCGCTGGGCGACTGGCCCCAGGTGCGCGCCCTGGCCGAGCGGCACGACCTGGCGGTGGATCTGGTCCTCAACCACGTCTCGCGTGAGTCGCTGTGGTTCGTCGACTACCTGACCGGCAGCCAGCCGGGCCGCGACTTCTTCATCGAGATGGATCCGGAAACCGACCTCTCCGCGGTGGTGCGCCCGCGCAGCTCGCCGCTACTGGTACCGGTACCCACTCGCCGCGGCACCCGCCATCTCTGGGCCACCTTCTCCGAGGACCAGATCGACCTGAACTTCGCCAACCCGGACGTGCTGCTGGAGTTCATCGGCATCCTGCTCTTCTATCTTGCCCAGGGGGCCCGGGTGATTCGCCTGGACGCCATCGCCTACCTGTGGAAGGAGATCGGCACGCCCTGCATCCACCTGCCCCAGACCCACGAGGTGGTGCGCCTGCTGCGCGCCCTGGTGGACCATGTGGCGCCGGGCACCCTGCTGCTCACCGAGACCAACGTGCCCCACCACGAGAACCTCAGCTACTTCGGTTTAGAACGCCTTTCCAACGGGGGCCTGGAACGTCTTGCCGATGGCGGTGAGCCCGACGAGGCGCATCTGGTCTACCAGTTCTCGCTGCCGCCGCTGCTGCTGCACACCCTGACCGGCGGTGATGCCACCACCCTGGCCAGCTGGCTCGAGAGCCTGCCGACGCTGCCGGCCGGATGCAGCTATCTCAACTTCACCGCCAGCCACGACGGCATCGGCGTGCGCCCCCTGGAGGGGTGGCTGCCCTCCCACGAGATCGAGGCGCTGCTGGAGCTGATGCACCGCTTCGGCGGCTTCGTCAGCATGCGCCGACGCCCGGACGGCGAGGACACCCCCTACGAGATCAATATCACCTGGTTCGATGCCATGCAGGGGACACGGCGCGGCCGGGACCCCTGGCAGATGGAGCGCTTTCTCTGCAGCCAGCACCTGATGCTGGCCCTGCAGGGCATCCCGGCGCTCTACCTGCACTGCCTGACCGGCACGCTGAACGACCTGGAAGGGATCGAACGCAGCGGTCGGCTGCGCTCCATCAACCGCCGTCGCTGGCGCCTGGACGAGCTCGACGAGCTGCTCGACAGCCGCAACACCCCCACCCGGGAGGTGTTCCTGGCCCTCAAGCGGCGCCTGGCCGTTCGCCGTGGCGAACCCTGCTTCCACCCCGACGCCCCCCAGCGGGTGCTGCCCTCGCCGCCGGCGCTGCTGGTGCTGGAGCGCGGCCCCCTGGCCTGCGGCCGGCGCCTGCTGGCGATCCACAACGTCAGCGACGCGCGCCAGCCGCTGGCCCTGGAGGCACTGGACGAG
>PUOM01000226.1 GCA_003552795.1 Halomonas sp.
CAGCGCTGGGTCTCGGCCAGCACCGTGGCGAGTCGCACCAGCCGCTCCCGGGCCACGAAGGGCGTCGGCTGCCCGAGCAGCAGCGCCAGGTGCGTGGGGTCTGCCAGCAGGGCCGGCTCCCGGGCCAGGCGCAGGTAGCCGGCCAGGGCCTGCACCAGCGGCAGGCGAAAGACGAAGCGATCCTGCCGGGAGAGCCGGAAGGGAATGCCCTCGCGCAGCAGCGCCAGCTGCAGCGGCACGGACAGCGACCAGCTGCGCACCAGCACGCTGGCCTCGCTCAGCGCCCGGCCCTGTGACTGCCAGGCCGCCAGCGCCTCGAGCAGGGCGCGGCTGCCCTGGGCCTGGACCAGGCGGGTCGCCGGGTTGCCGGGAGCGGCGAGACAGAGCTGGTCGGGGCGACGCCGGTTGGCCTCGATGGCGTGGTTGGCGGCCAGCGCCAGGGCATGGCCGTGGCGAAAGGTGGTGGAAAGCGGGTAGTCGACGGCAGCGCCGAAGGTTGCGGTGAAGCGCTCCAGCATGGTGTCCGGATGGGCACCGCGCCACTCGTAGATGCACTGGTTGGCGTCGCCTACCGCCATCACCTCGGCACGGCCACCGGCCAGCACCGCCAGCAGACGCTGCTGGGCGACGTTGATGTCCTGGTACTCGTCGATGATCACCTGGTCGAGAAAGCCCTGGACCCGACCGCGCAGGGCCTGGTCGGCCTCCAGGGCGCGCAGCGGTCGATAGAGCAGGTCCGCATAGCCCATCAGACCGTGGTCGGCGAGAAGTTCCTCGGCGTGGTCGAAGGCCGCCACGAAGTGCTCGGTGGCCTCGCCGAAGTCGAGCCGAGCGTAGAGCTCCGCCGGTGGGACCATCTCGGCCTTCACCAGGGCGCAGAAATGGGCCAGGGCCTCCAGGCGCTCGGCGTCCAGGGCCGCCTCCCCGGCCTCGGGAGAATCTCCCAGGGCACGCCGGGTGGCCTGGCGCAGCAGCCGCTCCGCCTGCCAGTCGGCGGTCAGCAGCTGCCGGGGGGACAGCACCCCCCAGCGGGTCAGGCTGGCGGTGAGGCGGTGGCCCAGGGAGTGGAAGGTACGCACGTCCGGCAGCGCCTGACCGGGCGGTGCCATGGCGGCAAGCCGCGCCTGGAAATCCTCCCGGGCCGAGCGGTTGAACATCAGCACCAGCATGCGCGACGGCGGCACGCCGCGGGCCAGCAGATGCAGCACCCGGGCCACCATGGTCGTGGTCTTGCCGGAGCCCGCCACGGCGGCGACCCGAGCATGCCCGGCGGCGTGCTCGACGACGGCGCGCTGTTCGTCGGTGAGCCTCACGCCGTCTCGCCGTCGTCCAGGCGCCCCAGGGGCTGCCAGACGCCGGCACTGACCAGACCCAGCTCCTCGCCGCCGCCGGGCAGCACACGACACTCGGCGGCCTCCACCAAACGGTAGTAGACATTGCGTCCCAATCGCGCGGCCAGGCCGAAACGCACCGGCACCTCGGGCACCGTCTCGCCGGCGGGTGTTTCGCTCAGCGTCAGGCGATGGTCCTCGCCCAGCGCCAGGCGGTCGCCGACATTGGTGCTGAGCCACCAGGTGCCCTGTGCATCCGGGTCGGCGTCCACCACCACGAAGGGGCAATCTTCCACCCGGATGTACTGCTTTTCGGCCGGCGTGACCAGGGCATGGCGCCCGTCGGCTTCACGGCGCAGAATCGTGGAGAGCAGGCGCACCAGCCGCGGCCGGGCGATCGGGGCTCCCTCGTGGATCCAGCGTCCGTCGGCGACGATCACCAGGTCCATCTCGCCGGCATGCTCGGGATGCCAGCGGTCCACCGGGGGAATGTCGCCCTCCGGATCGAGTTGGTTCAGCAGCGGATCGAGGTTCATGACGGCTCCCGTGTGGCGGAGGATCAGCCCAGCAGCCCCGCGTCCTGCAGGGTCCCGCGCAGTTCGGCAGGCGCTTCGGGGGCGGCGGCGCGAAACAGGCGGTAGAAGTTGGCGGTGGTCTGCATGGCGACCTCCTCCACGCTGATGCCGCGCTCGGCGGCGATGCACTCCGCCACCTCCACCACCCAGGCCGGCTCGTTGGGCTTGCCGCGATGGGGCACCGGGGCGAGATAGGGACTGTCGGTCTCGATCAGCAGCCGGTCCAGGGGCACCTTGCGGGCCACCTCGCGGAGCGACGCGGCGTTGCGGAAGGTGACGATGCCCGAGAGCGAGATGTAGAAGCCGTGGCGAACCGCCTCCCGCGCCATGTCGAGATCCTCGGTGAAGCAGTGCAGCACGCCGCCGACGGCGGGGTCGGTATGCTCGCGGATCAGCGCCAGGGTCTCCTCGCGGGCCTCCCGGGTGTGGATGATCACCGGCAGCGCCAGCTCGGTGGCGGCGATCAGCTGGCGCCGGAAGCGTTCCCGCTGCACCTCCCGGGAGGGCACCGTCTCCGGGGACTTCTCGAGATAATGATAGTCCAGGCCGCACTCGCCGATGGCCACCACGCCGAAGCGCTCGGCGGTCTCCTTGATGGCGTCGATCTCGGGCTCCTGCTCGATGCTGTGGAGCGGGTGAACCCCGGCAGATATCACCACGTCATCGTGCTCCCGGGCGATGGCCGCCACGCCGGGCACCTCGTCAAGGGTCACGCCGATGGCCAGGAACTGCTTGACGCCGCGGGCTCGAGCGGCGTCCAGGGCAGCGGCCGGGTCGCCTCCGTGAGTGCGGGGATCGAGGCGGTCAAGATGGCAGTGGGAATCGACAAACATGAGAGAAGCAACCGATATCAAGGAGTGGAAACGGGCTGACGCGGAGCGCTCAGAGCGTATAGGTGGGCGCGCCCTTGTCGAGACGACCGGCCAGCAGGGTCTCGATGCGGTCACGCACCGCCTGGTGGCCGGCGCTGAAGTGGATGCCGATGCCGGGCATGCGACGACCGCTGACCCCCTCCGGGGAGACCCACACCACCTGACCGGTGACCGGCACCCGGTCGCTGTCGCCGGGCAGGGTCAGCAGCAGGTAGACCTCCTGGCCCAGCTCGTAGCGCTCCCGGGTGGGCACGAAGATACCGCCGCGCTCAAGCATCGGCATATAGGCCGAGAGCAGGGTCTGCACGTCCTGAATGTTCAGCGACAGGGCCTTCTGGGCAGCCATGGGCCTCTCCTCGTTCACGAGCGCAGCAGCGCCGACCAGCGCACCAGCCAGGCTTCGAGCACCAGCTGGGGGTTGGGGTTGCCGCCCGCTGCCAGCAGGCGGCGCTGTTCTCGAGCGTAGTCGAGCAGGCGGAACCAGTCGCGCAGCCGCGCATTCTTCACCGCCTGGCGGTAGAGCGGCAGCAGATCGGGATTGCGCAGCTCCCCGGGCTCCCCCGAGAGTCCCAGCCGAATCAGATCCTCCAGCCAGGCGATACCGTACCACAGGATCGCCTCGGTCGACTGGCGATCCAGGCGGGCGGCCTCGGCCACCGGCTCGGCGCCGCGCACCAGCGCCTCGAAGGTCTCGAGGAGCTGCTGGCGCAGCGCCCGGGAGGCCGGTTCGGCCTGGGTCAGGGCGGCCAGGGGCAGCCCTCCCGCGAGCCCCAGCCAGAAGCGCGCCTCCTGTTCGTCGCCGAGATGCTCGGCCAGCCAGGGCAGACAGGCCGCCTCGTCGGGCACCGCAAGGCTCCAGTGCTGGCAGCGTGAGCGGATGGTGGGGAGCAGGCGCGAGGGTATATCCGCCAGCAGCACGAAGAGAGTGCGCCCGCCCGGCTCCTCCAGACTCTTGAGCAGGGCATTGGCGGCGGCCGGGTTCATGGCCTCCGCCGGGGTGATCAGGATCACCCGGTAGCCGCCCTGCTGGGGCGTCTGGGCCACAAAGGCGTTGACCTCTCGGATGACATCGATGCGGATCTGCCGCTTGCCCTCCTCCGGCGACACACGCAGCAGATCCGGGTGATAGCCCGAGGCCAGCATGCGACAGCCGTGGCAGACGCCGCAGGCGCTCTCGCCCGGCGCCGCACAGAGAGTGCGCGCGACCAGGGCATCGGCCAGGGAGCGCTTGCCCACGCCGCGCGGCCCCGAGATCAACAGCGCATGGGGCAGCCGGCCGTCGTCGGCCAGCCGAGTGAGCTCCGCGAAGCGCGGGCGCAGCCAGGGCATCGGCTGGAGGGCGGGGGCCGCAGGCGCTACCGTCATGGGGACACCCGCCGGGAGAGGATCGTCTCGATCTGCGTCCCTACCGCCGCCAGGGGGCGCGAGGCGTCCACCACGGCAATACGCTCGGGGTCGGCGGCGGCCCGGGCCAGGTAGGCCCGGCGCACCGCCGTGAAGAACTCGCCACCTTCCCTCTCGAAGCGATCCGGTGCCGCGCCCCGCTCCGCCAGGCGCTCCCGGGCGGCCTCGACGGGCATGTCCAGCAGCAGCGTCAGGTCGGGGGCGAGACCGCACTGCACGAAGCGCTCCAGCTCGGCGATGCGCGCGGGGTCGATGCCCCGCCCGGCGCCCTGATAGGCGAAGGTGGCATCGGTGAAGCGGTCGCAGACCACCCAGGCGCCGCGCGCCAGCGCCGGGCGGATCACCCGCGCCAGGTGCTGAGCCCGGGCGGCGAAGACCAGCAGCAGCTCGGCATCGGTGTCCAGCGGCTCCTCGCCGCCCGGATCGAGCAGCAGCCGGCGGATCGCCTCGGCGCGGGGGGTGCCGCCGGGCTCGCGGGTCTGCACCACCTCCAGGCCGCGGGCCTCGAGCCAGGCGACCACCCGTGCCAGGTTGGTCGACTTGCCGACCCCCTCGCTGCCCTCCAGGGTGATAAAGCGGCCTTGCCTCTTCAGGCTCTCCCCGGCGCCCCTCGCTATCCGGTCGGGGTCGTTATTACACATGCCTGCTCCCGTCAGCGATTGCGGATATACCGATTCACCGCATTGTTGTGCTCGCGCAGGGTGCGCGAGAAGTGGTGGGTGCCATCGCCCCGCGAGACGAAGTAGAGGGTGTCGCCGGGCAGCGGATCCACCGCGGCCTCCAGCGACGCCCGGCCGGGCATGGCGATGGGCGTGGGCGGCATGCCGTCGATCACATAGGTATTGTAGGGCGTCGCCTCGCGCAGGTCCGCCCGGGTAATGCGACCGTCATAGCGCTCGCCCATGCCGTAGATCACCGTGGGGTCGGTCTGCAGGCGCATCCCGGTCTCCATGCGCCGCTTGAAGACGCCGGCGATCTCGCGGCGCTCCTCCGGCGCCCCTGTCTCACGCTCGATCAGCGAGGCCATGATCAGCGCCTCGTAGGGGGTGTCGATGGTCAGGTCGTCGGCGCGCCCCGCCCACACCTCCTCGAGGACCGCCTCCATGCGAGTGAGCGCCTGGCGCAGGATTTCCAGGTCGCTCACCCCCTTGTGGTAGCGGTAGGTGTCGGGGAAGAACCACCCCTCGGGATGCATGCCCTCGCGATCCAGCAGGGCCATCACCTCCTCGTCGGACAGGCCTGCGGTACGGTTTTCCAGCTTGGGGGCGTTGTCGAGCAGTGCCCGCATCTGCCGGAAGGTCCAGCCCTCGGGGATGGTCAGCGGATAGGTGACCACCCGGTCGCTGCCCAGCAGCATCACCAGCTCGCGCCCGCTCATGTCCGGCTCCAGCATGTACTCGCCGGCGCGCAGGCGCGGCACGCTCTCTGGCTCCAGACGGGTCAGCAGGCGGAAGGCCCAGGCGTCCTCGATCACCCCGCGCCGCGCCAGATCGGCTACCACGCGATTGTAGCCGGCGCCACGCGGCACCTCGTAGAGGGTCGGCTCGCTCACGGCGATGGGCGCCTCGAGACGGGACTCCCAGTAGCGATAGCCGCCGAACAGCGCCGCACCGGCCAGGATGGCCAGCACCAGCAGGATCTTCACCACACGCAGCATTGGCGTCCTCGTCGTGTCATTTCATGTCAGGGAGCGGGATAGCCCAGCAGGCGATGAGCCTCGGCCTGGAAGGCGCGATGGAGAGGGAGGAGCGACCACCGCCGGCGCTCGGCGCCCGACGCATCGTCAAGCCGCACCAGCGGCCAGACGCCCTGCACCGAGTTGCCGAGCCACACCGCTTCGGCCCGGTCCAGCGCCTGCGGCCCGGCATCGACCTCAGCGATGGGCAGGCATTCCATCAACGCCTCGCGCAGGGTGCCGGCGACACCGCAGCGATGGAGCCGCGGCGTCTCCAGGCGGCCGGCGCGCTGCCAGAAGAGATTCATGGCGGTGGCTTCCACCAGCCGACTCTCGCCGTCGCAGAGCAGACCCTCGGCCACCGCCTCGTCATCCCACTCGGCCCGGGCCAGCACGTTCTCCAGGCGATTGAGATGCTTGAGACCGGCCAGCGCCGGCTGGATGCCCAGTCGAAGGCGGCAGAAGCGCGCCCGCACACCCTGTTGCCAGCGGCGCTCCGCGGGGGCGAAGGCCGACAGCTGCCAGCGCAGCTGCGGCTCGGGTGCCGTCGGCGGCCGGTAGCCCCGCC
>PUOM01000183.1 GCA_003552795.1 Halomonas sp.
AGACCCAGGCCATCGTCGAGACCGTGGAGCGGGTGCTTGACGCTCGAGGCGCCTGAGTGCGGCGATGAATTGACCACTCCGACAGGTCTGCGTTGGCTGCTGGGCTGGCGGTTGGCCCGGAGGTTGCTTATACAGGGGGCTGGCAAGCGCTGGTCATGCAGTGGCCAGCTCGCATTCCTCGAGGGCTTTGCGTAATATTGCCGGCTTTTCTCGCCGCCATGCTCGCCCTCCGGGACCATCGCACCGTCCACGCGCAGGAACCACCACCATGCTGAAACGCCTGATCGACAACCAGTTCAAGCTGGCTGAACACAATACCAACGTGAAGACCGAGGTCATCGCCGGGATCACTACCTTCCTGACCATGGCCTACATCATCTTCGTCAACCCCAGCATCCTCTCCGAGGCGGGCATGGACTATGGCGCGGTCTTTGTCGCCACCTGCCTGGCGGCGGCCATCGGCTGTCTGATCATGGGGCTGTGGGCCAACTATCCCATCGCCCAGGCGCCGGGCATGGGGCTCAACGCCTTCTTCACCTACGGCGTGGTGCTCGGCATGGGCTACACCTGGGAGGCGGCTCTGGGGGCGGTGTTCTTCTCCGGCTTCTGCTTCTTCCTGCTCAGCATCTTCAAGGTGCGCGAGTGGATCATCAACTCGATTCCGCTCTCCCTGCGTCTGGGCATCGCCGCCGGTATCGGCCTCTTCCTGGCGATGATCGCCCTGAAGAACGCCGGCATCGTGGTCTCCAATCCGGCCACCTACGTGGCACTCGGCGACCTCTCCCAGCCGGCGGCCATCTACGCGCTGCTGGGCTTCTTCGTGATCACGGCCCTGGCCTACCTTAAGGTCACCGGGGCGGTGATGATCGGTATCCTCGGCATCACCGTGGCTGCCATGCTGTTCGGCCACAACGAGTATGGCGGCATCATGTCCATGCCGCCCTCCATCGCGCCCACCTTCATGGCGCTGGACCTGTGGGGCGCGCTGGATATCGCCATGCTCAGCGTGATCTTCGCTTTCCTCTTCGTCGACCTCTTCGACACCTCCGGCACCCTGGTAGGCGTGGCCCATCGCGGCAAGCTGCTCGACAAGGATGGCAAGCTGCCGCGCATCGGCCGCGCCATGATGGCCGATAGCGGCGCCTCCATGGCCGGTTCGCTGCTGGGTACCTCCACGACCACCAGCTATATCGAGTCCACCGCGGGCATCGCCTCCGGCGGGCGTACCGGCCTGACCGCCGTGGTCGTCGCCGCGCTCTTCCTGAT
The DNA here is from genome assembly GCA_003552795.1 of Halomonas sp. Classification (GTDB taxonomy): domain Bacteria; phylum Pseudomonadota; class Gammaproteobacteria; order Pseudomonadales; family Halomonadaceae; genus Halomonas. Next base: position 1,267 of record PUOM01000183.1, read on the forward strand.
CAGCCTCTTCTTCGCGCCGCTGGCGGGCTCCATCCCGGCCTACGCCACGGCAGGGGCGCTGCTCTATGTGGCGGTGCTGATGGCCGGCAGCCTGGCCCATGCCAACTGGGAGGATCCCACCGACGCCGCTCCGGTGCTGATTGCCGCCCTGGCCATGCCGCTGACCTTCTCGATTGCCGAGGGTATCGCGCTGGGCTTCATCAGCTACGCTGCGATCAAGGCGCTTTCCGGGCGCTTCAAGGATCTCAATCCGGCGGTGATCATCCTGGCGCTGCTGTTTGCGGCCAAGTTCCTGTTCCTCGACTGACCGACCACCCACTACCGAGACCCGCCATGAGCATCTACGGCGACTACATCAAGTCCGTGATCCGCACCGTCCCCGACTGGCCGCAGCCGGGGGTCAACTTCCGCGATATCACGCCGCTGCTGCAGAACAGCGCGGCCTTCCGCAAGCTGGTCGACAGCTTCGTGCACCGCTACCAGGAGATGGACCTCGACGCCATCGCGGCCATCGATGCCCGGGGCTTTATCGTCGGCGCGCCGCTGGCCTACGAGCTCGGCTGCAGCTTCGTGCCGGTGCGCAAGAAGGGCAAGCTGCCGTTTCGCACCATCAGCGAGACCTACACCCTGGAGTACGGCGAAGCGGAGGTGGAGCTTCACTCCGACGCCTTCCGCGAGAGCGACCGCATCCTGATCGTCGACGACCTGATCGCTACCGGCGGCACCATGCTGGCCGCCGCCAAGCTGATCACCCGCAGCGGTGGCCAGGTGGTGGAGACCGCCACCATCGTCGACCTGCCGGACCTCGGCGGCTCACGACGCATCCGCGAGGCGGGCTTCAACGTCTTCGCCGTCTGTTCCTTCACCGAGGACGAGTGACCCCATGAGCAGCAATCGCTACCACAAGCACTTCACCGTCTCCTGGGACCAGCTCCACCGCGACGTCCGCGAACTCTGCCATCGGCTGGTGGCGCGCGACTTCAAGGGCATCGTGGCCATCACCCGTGGCGGGCTGATTCCGGCGGCCCTGATCGCTCGGGAGCTCAATGTGCGCCTGATCGATACCGTCTGCATCAAGAGCTATGACCACATGGATCAGGGCGGCCTGGATGTCATGAAGGGCGTCGATCACGACGGCCACGGCTGGCTGCTGGTGGATGACCTGGTGGACACCGGCAAGACCGCTCGCAAGGTGCGCGAGCTGCTGCCCCGCGCCCATTTCGTCACCGTCTACGCCAAGCCCGATGGCAAGCCCCTGGTGGATCAGTACCTCACCGAGGTGGCCCAGGACTGCTGGATCCAGTTCCCCTGGGACATGGGCGTGGCCTACGTCGAGCCGCTGGTCGACCAGGTCAAGCGCTGAGGGACGAGGAGGGCAGGGATGACAGCACCGCTTCCCGAGAGCTGGCAGCAGTGGCTCGGACCGGAGTTCCAGGCGCCCTACATGCAGGCGCTGCGCGACTTCCTGGCCGCCGAGAAGGCCGCCAGGAAGGTGATCTATCCCCACTCGTCCGACTGGTTCCGCGCCTTCGAGCTGACGCCGCTGGACGCCGTCAAGGTGGTGATCCTCGGTCAGGATCCCTATCACGGGCCCGGCCAGGCCCACGGCCTCTGCTTCTCGGTCAAGCCCGGGGTGCGGGTGCCGCCGTCGCTGCTCAATATCTACAAGGAGCTGGCGGCGGATGTGGGGGCTCGCCCGGTGGCCCATGGCCACCTGGCGCCCTGGGCCCGCCAGGGGGTGCTGCTGCTCAACACCTCGCTGACGGTGGAGCAGGGCAATGCCGGTTCCCATCGCGGCTGCGGCTGGGAAACCTTCACCGACCGCGCCATCGCCGCGGTGAGCGAACACGCCGAGCCCTCGGTGTTCCTGCTCTGGGGCAGCCACGCCCGCAAGAAGAAGGCGCTGATCGATACCGCCCGGCATCGGGTGCTGGAATCTCCGCACCCCTCGCCGCTCTCCGCCCACCGCGGCTTCTTCGGTAACCACCACTTCTCCCGGGCCAACGCCTTTCTGGTGGAGCAGGGTCGTGCGCCCATCGACTGGCAGCTGCCGGAACGCCCCGATGAGTGCGCGCCTTAACCTCAACGGGGGATGCGGGTAGAATGGCCGGCAATTTGTCGGTCAGGTCCATGCGACCAAGGTCGATGTCATCTTCCGCCGCCCCCAAGAGTGAAGAGGTCCTGCCCATGAGCGTCCATGCCATCCAGCATCCCCTGGTCCAGCACAAGCTGGGCCTGATGCGCGAAGCCGGCATCAGCACCAAGAGTTTCCGCGAGCTGGCCGGTGAGCTGGCCAAGCTGCTGACCTACGAGGCGACCCAGGATCTGGAGCTGCAGACCCAGGAGATCGACGGCTGGAGCGGCAACAAGATCCCGGTGGAGCTGCTCAAGGGCAAGAAGGTCACCATCGTGCCGATCCTGCGCGCCGGGCTGGGCATGCTCGACGGGGTGACAGACCTGATCCCCAGCGCCCGGGTCAGCGTGGTGGGGCTCTACCGCGACGAGGAAACCCTGGAGCCCGTGCCCTATTTCGCCAAGTTCGCGAACGACCTCGACGAGCGCCTGGCCATCGTCATCGATCCCATGCTCGCCACCGGTGGCACCATGGTGGCGACCCTGGACATGCTGCGCGAGCGCGGCTGCAAGCAGATGAAGGTGATCGTGCTGGTAGCGGCGCCCGAAGGCATCAAGCGCGTGCAGGATGCCTATCCGGAGATCGAGATCTACACCGCCGGCGTCGATGAGCGTCTCGACGAGCACGGCTATATCGTGCCCGGCCTGGGCGATGCCGGCGACAAGATCTTCGGCACCCGCTGACTCACCATCCATCGATATCGCGCCCCTGAGCCCTTGCGCCAGGGGCGTTTTTTCGGAGAAACGTCATGACCGACTCCTCGACGTCAGCCGCCGCTGCGCCCGTCGAATCGCTCCCCCGTACCCTGCTCACCGGGGCCCAGATGCTCTTCGTGGCCTTCGGGGCCCTGGTGCTGGTGCCGCTGCTCACCGGCCTGGACCCTAGCGTGGCGCTGTTCACCGCCGGGGTGGGGACCCTGGTGTTCCATGGCATTACCCGGGTTACCGTGCCGGTGTTCCTGGCCTCGTCGTTCGCCTTTATCGCGCCCATCCAGGGGTCGGTGGCCAGCTTCGGCATTCCGGCCACCATGGGCGGCCTGATGGCCGCGGGCCTGGTCTACGTGGTGATCTCCCAGGCGGTGCGCCTCAAGGGCACCGCCTGGCTGCATCGGCTGCTGCCGCCGGTGGTGGTGGGGCCGGTGATCATGGTGATAGGCCTGGCGCTGGCGCCGGTGGCGGTGGACATGGCCACCGGCGAGACCAGCGACCATATCGGCTACGCCCCGGCGATCTTTCTCTCCATGGCGAGCCTGCTGGTGACCCTGACGCTGGCGGTATTCGGCCGCGGTCTGCTGCGCCTGATTCCGATCATGGGCGGCATCGTCACCGGCTATGTGCTGGCCCTGATCATGGGGCTGGTGGACTTCTCGCCGGTCCGCGAGGCGGCCTGGCTATCGATCCCGGCGTTCACCGCCCCGAGCTTTCACTGGGCGGCGATTCTGTTCATGATCCCGGTAGCCATCGCGCCGGCGGTGGAGCATATCGGCGACATGGTGGCCATCGGCTCGGTCACCCGGAAGAACTATCTGGAGAAGCCTGGCCTGCACCGCACTCTGCTGGGTGACGGTCTGGCCACCACCACGGCGTCGCTGTTCGGCGGCCCGCCCAACACCACCTACTCCGAGGTGACCGGGGCGGTGACCCTGACCCGGGCCTTCAATCCGCGCTATATGGTGGTGGCGGCCTGTCTCGCCATTGGCCTGGCCTTCGTGGCCAAGCTCGGCGCCCTGCTGCAGACCATCCCGGGGCCCGTGATGGGCGGGATCATGACCCTGCTGTTCGGCTCCATCGCCGTGGTGGGCATGAACACCCTGGTGCGCGCCGGCCACTCGCTGACCGCGCCGCGCAACCTGGTGGTGATCTCGCTGATCCTGGTGTTCGGCATCGGCGGCATGCAGTTCGGCGGCGGCCAGTTCACCCTGCAGGGGGTGAGCCTCGCCGCCCTGGTGGGCATCCTGCTCAACTGGGTGCTGCCCCGCGCCGAAGAGGACGAGTAATCAGTCCCGATAGCGGCGGGTGAGATCTCCGTAGGCGTCGATGCGGCGGTCTCTCAGATACGGCCAGATCCGGCGCACGTCCTCGCCGCGCGCCATGTCCAGGGTCACCAGCAGGCGCTCGGCGTTGACGCCGCCGTGAGCCAGCAGCTCCCCCTGGGGGCCGGCGATGAAGCTGCCGCCCCAGAAGTCGATGCCGCGGCCAACCCCGGAGTGGTCCGGCTCGTGGCCGACCCGATTGGCGACGACCACCGGCACGCCGTTGGCCACCGCGTGGCTGCGCTGGATCAGCGTCCAGGCGTCCTTCTGGCGGCTCTTCTCGGCGTCGTCGTCGGCGGGGTCCCAGCCGATGGCGGGGGGGTAGAGCAGCAGCTCCGCCCCGGCCAGCGCCATCAGCCGCGCCGCCTCCGGGTACCACTGGTCCCAGCACACCAGCAGACCGAGCCGTCCCACCGAGGTGTCGATGGGGTGGAAGCCCTGGCCGCGGGCGTCGTCGGCGTCCCCCGGGGTGAAGTAGAACTTCTCGTAGAAGCCCGGATCGTCGGGAATATGCATCTTGCGGTAGTGGCCCACGGCGCCGCGCTTGCGGTCGTAGACCACGGCGGTGTTGTGGTAGAGCCCCGGCGCGCGGCGCTCGAACAGCGAGCCCACCAGCACGATATCGAGCTCGGCGGCCAGCGCCGCCAGGCGGCTGCCGGTGGGGCCGTCCAGGGGCTCGGCCAGGTCGAAGAGCTCGGTGTCCTCGTACTGGCAGAAGTAGTGGGTGGCGTGCAGCTCCTGGAGCATCACCAGCTCGGCGCCGGCGGCGGCCAGCTCGCGGATGCCGGCCTCGCTCTCGGCGAGGCTTCTGGCCTTGTCGGGCCAGGCGGGCTGCTGGACCAGGCCGACCTTCAGATGGCG
>PUOM01000248.1 GCA_003552795.1 Halomonas sp.
AGAAGGGAATCGGCGGCTCACCGAGCGGCAGCGCGTGCATGGCGGCGAGCATGCCGAGCCCGCCGATGGCCATCACCACCAGCAGGCTGCTGGCCCCGCCCAGCAGGGCCCCGCGGGCCAGGGCGCGGTCGTCCTCGGCGGCCCACACCCGCTGCCAGTAGCCCTGATGAAAGAGGTTGGCCGCGGTGACGGCGATCACCAGGGTCAGCGCCACGGAGAGCGCGTTACCGGTAGGAATGGTCGGCATCACGGCCTCGGCCGGCATGGGCGGCAGCCACCACCAGGCCACGCCGCCCACCAGCACCAGCAGGGCCAGCAGCAGCCAGGCCTGCCAGCGGTCGGTGGCGAGGCTCGCCCGCAGCCCGCCCAGGGTGGTGTAGACCAGGGTGACCACCGCCACCCCGAGGACCACCAGCGCCGGCGGCACGTCCGAGAGCAGCGCGGCGATGGCGCCGATGGCGGTGAGCTCGGCGGCCAGGAAGATCGCCATGTAGGCCACCGAGACGAAGGAGACCCAGCGCCGCACCCCGGCGCCGTAGCAGGACTCGGCGAACTCGCCGATGCTGCGCCCTTCCGGCAGGTGTCGGCGGATGGCCGGGCCGTAGAGCCCCAGCACGATAAAGGGCAGCGAGGAGCCGATGGCGTAACCGGCCAGCGCCACCGGCCCCGCGAAGGCGCCGATCTCCGGGGGCGCGAAGAGGATCCAGGCCCCCATGCTGGAGGCAAGAAAAGAGAGGCCGATGGCCTGGGCGCCCTGGGAGTTGCGAGCGGTGACGTAGTCATCGAGCCGGCCGTCGGCCCGGCGGGCCCGCAGGCCCAGAAAGGCAAAGCACAGCAGCGCCGCGCCGAGCACGGCAGACGTCAGGTAGGGCATGTCGCGCTTCCTCCGCCGGTGTGAACCGGATCAGGTTCCAGGGTCGGCGCTTGGCCCTCTCAGCCCCCGCGGATGCGGCGGGACTCCCCTGGCGACAAGTGAATGAATTGTGTGAGTTCGCCGCCCTCGGCAGCGCGGCGAACTCAGGGGCATCATAGCGAGGTCCCGGCCTGACGGCCAGGGGGCGGCGGCCCGCCATCGGGCCTCAAGTCGATAGCACAGCGGCCGATAGGGAGGATAAGCCAAAACCACCTGCCCGCCCCACCGAACGACCACTCACCAGGAAGCCTCTGCCATGCCGTTCAACGAAGCCAAGGAGCACGCTCCGGGTCGTCTGCATGCGATCTTCGCCGATCCCTACAGCGCCTTCGACAATCTGGCCATGGAGCGCCTGCTCCACCTGCGGGTCGCGGTCGCGGCGCTGATCGGCATGCCCCTGGCCGAGGACAAGCTGATACTGCGGGTGATCCACGGCTGGGAGAACGGCGGCTTCGAGCCCGCGGACCTCGCCCATAGCGACCACCGCCTGGGCTCGCTGGGTGACCTGCGTCTCGTCGCCGAGACCTATCGCCATGCCCGCGAGGCCCAGCACGCCCTGCCCTGCGACGAAACCTCCCTGCTGGCCCAGCCGCTGGCCCGGGCCATTGCCGCCGCCGAGGCCGATGGCCAGGCGCTGGAGGCAGAGACTCGCACCATTCCCGCCCGCTGGCCGGCCTTTCCCCATGGCCTCGAGCTCTACACCTTCTTCAAGGTCTACCACCGCCTCACCTACGGTGAGGATGACCCCTACCGCGCCATCCACTGCCTGACGCCGCAAGGCCCCCAGGAGATCCACGAGTTCCATCTGGAAGAGGGCGAGTTCGCCATCGTCGTCCCCGCCGAGGGCGAGCAGGGCGACAGCGTGCTGGTGCTGCATGAGAGCCAGCTCACGCCGGTGCTGCAGCTGCTGGAAGAGTGCCAGACCCAAGGCAAGTGAGAGCCCAGGGTTACTGGTCCCGCGGCACACGTCCCATCAGGTAGAACTCCTCGTTGGGCGGGGTGCCGGCGAGGGTGACCAGGCGGTTGGACATGCCGAAGAAGGCGGCGATGGCGCCGATGTCCCAGATGTCGTCCAGGGTGAAGCCGACCTCCAGCAGGCGGGTCTGCCACTCGTCGGTGAGCTCACCGACCTCCAGTCCGCTGCGCATGGCGAAGTCGAGCATCACTCGATGGCGCTCGCTGAGATCGGCCACGCGATGATTGATGGCGACCTGGTCGGCCAGCAGCGGGTCCTTGCTGTAGATACGTACCAGGGCGCCGTGGGCCACCACGCAGTAAAGGCACTGGTTGCGGGCGCTGGTGGCTACCACGATCATCTCCTTCTCCGCCTTGGTGAGGGTGTCGGACTCCCGCTCCATCAGGGCGTCGTGGTAGGCGAAGAAGGCGCGGAACTCCGCCGGGCGATGGGCAAGCATCAGGAAGACATTGGGGATAAAGCCGGCCTTCTCCTGCACCGCCAGCATGGCGTCGCGGATATCTTCGGGAAGCTCCTGGATCGACTCGGGGATGGGAAAGCGGCTGATGGGGGTGGTCATGGTGGCTCCTGGCGTTGTGGTTGTGATTATAGTTGCGAACCCAAGATAGCAGCTTACGTTAACGTCAACATGACTGCCAAAGTTGAACCCGGCATCTGGAGCCCCCCTTGCACTTCACCCTACGCCGGCCGCGCCTCTTCGAAGAGCTCGGCAGGCATGGCATGCGCCAGCTCCCAGGTCATCGCAATGGGACGGTCACCCCGGTAGCTCTTGAGCGCCTTGGCCGGCCCCAGGAAGAGAAAAGGTGCCGTCTCGCCCTCGATGCGTTTGGTCAGTCGCGCGAAGAAAAGAACCGTGTAGCCGCGCTCCGCGAAATGGATATAGTTCTGCCCAGTGGCGCTGGACTGTGTGGTATTCGACTGACTCTCCCAATGCAGCAGCGTGCGGCTGATAGGGTAATCCCGATAGCGTGTGGTGGGCGAGAAGTCACTGGCATCCTTTTGGAAGGTGACCAGATGGACATAAGCACGGATAGCCTTGGCGTGAATAACCCCCACGCCGGTAGCGCCCGGCTTCTCTAGACTGGCCAGACCTAGGGCCGCCTTGATCTCGGCAGTCCCATAAGCGCCGTGCAGCAGCAGGTCGCTCTCGAACGGCAAATCGCTGAGAGGATGTAGCGGCACCTGCTGATGAGCCCGCCGCCAGGCGGCAATCTCGGCGGCATCGGCGGCCACGCTAGGATTGTCGCGCCACCTCTGCAGTGACTGTTCGAGACTCTCGACACCCACAAGCCCACCTTTTCGTCCCCATAGCAGATAGTGCAGCGCCGTTTGCCGCGCGGTGCCATAGCGGCTCAGAGTCTCTTCTATGCGGCCCTGCCGGCCGAGGATTTCGACTGCAGCGAGGAGCTCAGGGTCACTGCGCAAGGCGATGCGCGGCAGTGCTTTACGGGCTTGCTCAAGATCAGGATCCGCGGGCGGCGAGCAGCGCGCTGCCATTGCCTTCCACTCCGACCAGCTACGCCGTCCCAGTACCTGCCCTGAGGTGAGCCCCGTGACATCGAGAAAACGCCCGAAGGTCAATGGCTGCCCTACTTCCTCTGGCCAGGTGCGCAAAGTCTCGGGAATAAGCTGATTCAGATCAGCAAGCACCGCACGGATTTTACCAAGGACTCTCTCGCGCGCCACCCGCTCTAGCTGGATGCTGCAGCCGGGCGGTAGGCTGGGAAAATCGGCCTCAACCTCGCGATCCAGGCGCTGGCGGCGACCGGAGAGAAGCGCCGTCAACTTGGTGTCCAGGCGGTAGCGACGGTGGGTCTGTCCTACGAAATCCAAGACGGTCAGGCACGCCTTGCCCGGGGCATGACGCAGCCCCCGCCCTAACTGCTGGAGGAAGACCGTGAGACTCTCGGTAGGCCTTAGGAACATCACCAGGTTGATATCGGGAATATCGACCCCTTCGCTGAGCAAATCGACGGTGAACAGGAAGGGTAGCGTGCCTTCACGGAACTTCCGCAGCCGCTCGGCGCGGACTTCAGCCGGCGTGCCGCCAACGAGCACGGCGGCCCGGTACGCTTCGCCCAGCCGATTGAAACATGCGGCCATATACTCGGCATGGCGAACGCCCGCACAGAATCCCACCCCACGGATCTCTTGCAAGTCGGGCTGATAACGCTCCAACGCCTGCAGGACAGTATCCACTCGCTGCTTGGCACGGAAATCGTCACCGGTCAGCAGATGCTCCAGCTGACGGGCGTCATAGCGGCCATTGCGCCAGAGCGCATCGTCACTGAGGTCGATGCTATCGCTGACCCCAAAGTAGTGGAAGGGACACAGCAGCTTCTCTTCCAAAGCCTCAGGAAGGCGAATTTCCGCGGCGAAGTCACCATCGAAGTCTTGCAGAATGCTGCTGCCATCCATGCGCTCGGGCGTGGCCGTCAATCCCAGCAGCACGGCCGGCTTAAGCTCCTCGAGAAGCGCCCGGTAGCTGCTAGCGGCCTCATGATGAGCCTCATCGATCACCACATACTGGAAATGCTCAGTCCCAAGGGATTCCCAGGGACGCTGCCGATTCAGCGTCTGAACGGAAGCAAATAGGTGGCGTTGCTCCGCTGGCACGTGTCCACCTACCCAGAGCTCACCAAAGTTCTGATCACGCAGCACGGTTCGGTAGCAGGCCTGAGCCTGCTCCAGAATCTCCTTCCGATGGGCAACGAACAGTAGCGGCACCTGCCACCCTTCACCCTCACAGACACCGCGATAGTCCAATGCCGATATCACAGTCTTGCCGGTGCCGGTGGCCGCTACGACCAAGTTGCGAAAAGAGCCGCGCTGACGTGCGGCTGCCAGGGCTTCTAGAATCCGCAGCTGGAAAGGTCGAGGCGTGATCTCAGCGAAGAAGGTTGCCCCGCGCCGGTCGCGTTCCTTATGAGCCGCGATCGCCCTTCGAAACCGCGTAAAATCGGATTCCGTATAAGGCTCGAACTCGTCGCTTTCCCAGTAGGCGGAAAACTCCGCCTCGAAACGCTCGAGAATATGTGACATGTCCTGGGCAGTGACCTTGACGGTCCACTCCAGCCCCTGGGTCATTGCCGAGTGGGACATGTTCGCCGAGCCGATATAGGCCGTGGAGTACCCGCTCTCTCGACGAAAGTGATAGGCCTTGGCATGCAGCCGAGTACCGCCAGTGTCGTAGGAGACTCGCACGGTGACGTTGGGCTGGCGACTCAGCCACTCCAGCGCCGTCGGATCGCTGGCCCCCATATAGCTGGTGGAGATCAAGCGCACCGGCACGCCCTGATCGGCCAATCGCTCTAAGGCCGGCATCAACAGCCTGAGCCCCGACCACTTGATAAAGGAGACCAAAATATCGACACCATCAGCCGTGGCCATTTCAGCGCGCAGCTCATGCTCCAAGGGCGGGTCATTGCCCAGCCCAGTCATTAGAGCGCTGGTGGATAGCGGTGTCGCCGGGCGTGGCAGACGGTGGTGGCTCTGACCGAGCTCACTTAGTACCGACTTATCGGCACTCAGCAGTCGCTTGCGAGCCAAATATTCGAGCCCATCGGTTGCCGATATCAGCTCGATCAGACGGTTGAGAAGTGGCAGGCGGCTGTCGGCATCGACAATGCGTAACGCCTGATGCAGCAACTGGCCAAGGAACTGAGCGTAGGCGTGTGGCGCCGTCTCATCATCGAGCTTATGCAGCACAGGCCTCAGCTCTGGATACGCGTCCAACTGCACCTTGAGTTCCTCATCGAGCAGACGCTCGTAGAGCCCTTTCGGCAACCGTTCCATGGTGTTCTTCCCAGCCCTATCGATGGCCTCCAGGGTAGCAGCAAAGAGCTGCCGCGGGAGTCCTTCGGCCTCCATTCGCCCGGCGGAGCCAGGCTCCCACAAAGGAGCCGGGCTCCCACAAAGGAGCCGGGCTCCCACAGAAAGACAGCCACGGGAGTCATGGACCGTAACGCACACGGCCCCGCCTCTCTCGAGGCGGGGCCGTGTCGTTACCGGGCGAATAGAGGATCAGCTCGGGTGCTGTCAGCCCAGCGAGATGGTGCTGTTGATGCCGCTGGAGACGTTCTCCGGCTCGAACCAGCGGGCGGTGACGGTCTTGGTCTGGGTCCAGAAGGCGATGGCCTGCTTGCCGTTGGGGCCCAGGTCGCCCAGCTTGGAGGCCCGGGAGCCGGTGAAGCTGAAGTAGGCCACCGGCACCGGGATCGGCACGTTGATGCCGATCTGGCCGACGTCGATGTCGGTCTCGAAGCGGCGCGCCACCCAGCCGGAGTTGGTGAAGATGGAGGTGCCGTTACCGTTGGGGTTGGCGTTGATGAACTCGATGGCGTCGTCCAGGGTCTCGACGCTCACCACGCAGAGCACCGGGCCGAAGATCTCT
>PUOM01000335.1 GCA_003552795.1 Halomonas sp.
CTGGATCTGCCCCGGGACCCGCTGGCCTGGCTGCTCACTGTGCATTTCCTGCGACGCATGCTGCCCTGGGCGCTGGCTTTCTTCCTGGTGCTGGGGATGGCACAGCTGATTCCGGAGAGTTCCGGTCGCACCATGGCGCTGGTGGTGGCCTATATCGCTCTGTGCGGGCGCACCCTCTCGGTGGTGGTGGAGACCTTCGTCTCGGTGTTCACCCGCGGGCACCGCTTCGTGGCGGTACAGATACTGCAGCAGAACGCGCTGCGGCCGCTGTTCCTGATCGGGGCGCTGATTGCTCTGGGTGATGCCTTCAACTCGGGGCGGCTGACCGACCTGATCGGCGATGAGCTGGCCGGTCTGCTCTCGGTGCTGGCCAACATGCTGGCGGCGCTGCTCAGCGTGCGCTTCATCCTGCGCTTCCAGCGGCCGATCCAGCACATCATCCGCAACCGTCCCTGGCGCGAGCGCCGCGATAGCAGCGGCAGTGCCAGCGCGGTGGGCGTGGTCGGCAACCTCTGGCACGTGCCGGCGCTGCTGCTGGTGGGTGGCTCGCTGGTGGCGATCTTCGTCACCGGCGGCGACGTGGGGACGGCGCTGGCACGGTCGATCATCTCGGCCTCGCTGCTGGTGCTGGCGCTGGTGGTCACCGGCCTGCTGCGGCGTCACGGCGAGCGGCGCAGCCGGCGCAACAAGCGCCGACGCATCAGCCAGTACCGTCAGCGCCTGGAGCGCTTCGGCTATGTGCTGGCCCATGCCGCCACCTGGCTCGTCTTCGCCGAGCTCTCCACCCAGGTGTGGGGCGGATCGCTGGTGGGGATTGGTCAGCAGGGGGTAGCCAGCGCGCGCATCGGTCAAGCAATCCTGGCCGTGGCCTTCACCGTGCTGCTGGCCTGGCTGGCGTGGATCTTCGCCGATACCGCCATCCAGCGTGCCCTGACCAGCTCGGCGCGCACCCGCGGTCGACGGGTCAACCAGGCGAGGGCCCAGACCATCACGCCGATGATCCGCAACGTGATCTTCACCGCCATCGTGATCATCGCCTTCATCGTCGGGCTAGCCAACCTGGGCGTCAACGTCACGCCGCTGCTGGCCGGTGCCGGTGTGATCGGCCTGGCCATCGGCTTCGGCGCCCAGACCCTGGTGCAGGACCTGATCACCGGTATCTTCATCCTCATCGAGGACTCCCTGGCGGTGGATGACTTCGTGCTGATCAACGGCCATATGGGCACAGTGGAGGGACTGACCCTGCGCACCGTGCGCCTGCGCGATCTGGATGGGGTGGTGCATATCATCACCTTCAGCCGCATCGAGTCGATCCACAACATGTCGCGGCAGTTCGGTATCGCCCTGATGAAGATCCGCATCCCCTTCGACATGAAGATCGACGATGCCATCAGCCTGATGCAGGAGACCGCCCAGACGCTCCGCCAGGACCCGATGATGCGCCACTACATCTGGTCGCCCCTGGAGATGCAGGGCATCCAGGCCTTCGAGGAGGGCTGCCCGGTGCTGCGCATGCGCTTTCGCACCGCGCCGGAGATGCAGTGGGACGTGGCCCGCGCCTTCAACCTGCTGCTGCGCCAGAGCATGGAAGAGCAGGGTCTCGACCTGGCGATGCCAAGGCTCAGCGTCAGCATGGAGGGGCACGCCGGCGAGCGCCTGGACGGCAGCGACGAGCACGCCGATCAGCGCGATGCGGCGGGACGTTATCCCGGCGAGGCGCAGGCGGCCGACCCCGCGGGTGACACCAATCCCCGCGGCGCCTCTCCGGACCCCGGCCAATGATCAGCGTGGATCGCGCGGACAGTCTTTCCCTGCGCATCGCCCGGGTGCTGCAGGAGGAGACCTCTCATCAGCTCGACCTTTACCTCTTCGTGCCCGGAGAGCTGGGGCTGGGGCCCAATGTGCTCGCCGAGGAGGCGTTCTACCACGCGGCGATCCACGTCAAGCGCACCTACTACAGCGACCGCTACCGTCTGCCGCTGGTGCTCAGCCGCCTGGCCGAGCGTGGCCGCCTCGATCCCGAGCAGTACCGCCTCGGCATGAGTCTCTACGCCTACCAGTACGTAGTGGCGCTTGAGGGCTCCAGCCAGCCGCTGCTGGAAGCGGCCCGCCGGGTACGCCGCGCCGAGAAGGCTGCCGCTGGAAAGGAGAAGCCCAGGGCCGACAGGGAGAAGGCCAAGGCCGACCAGGGGAGAGCGGCCTTCGGCCAGGAGAGCGCCGCGTCGACAAGGGGGACGCATGAGGCCGCCGGCCGGGAGAAGGAGGGTCGCGGCGAGAAGAATGAGGAGCCGTCCCTGGAGACTCGGCTCGAGGAGCATGCCGAGCTGGCCATGGGCATTCTCGAGCGGCTGCGTCGCCAGCAGCCCGCCGAGGAGAGTCTCAGTCGCTACTACGTCACCATCGACAACTACCTCTCCTGGTTCACCGAACAGCGCCTGCTGGCGCTGGTGGCCAATCTGCCCAGGGGCGCGCGCTTTCGCGAGATTCGCAAGCGGCTGCTGGCGATCTGCCAGGAGGAGGGCCGCTATCGGGAGGCCCGGGAGTACAATTCCGAGCGGGTGACCCGTGACCCGACGCGAATGTCCAACAAGATGCGCCTGCTGCGACGACTGATCGAGTATCCGGTGACGCTCAAGCAGAAGACCCAGGAGCTCGGCGGCGGCGAGCAGAAGGCGGTCAAGGCGCTGGCGACCGCGGTGGTGATGATCTTCGTCTCGCTGGGGCTGCTGCGGGTGCGTGACACCCTCTCCGATATCACCGCGCTCTTCGTGCTGGCCATGGCGGTGATCTACGCGCTGCGCGAGGTGTTCAAGGATGATCTGCGCAACACCCTGTGGCGGCTATTGCGCCGCGGGCGTCCCAAGTGGCGCCGGCAGTATCGGGACCCCACCCGCAACGTGCCGGTGGGCCATCAGCTCGAGTGGTTCGACTACCAGCGCTTCCTCAAGCTGGACGAGGAGATCCGGCGGGTGCGCAAGCGCAGCGTGGCTCAGCGCGAGGAGGTAGTGCTGCACTATCGCTCCCGCTCGCGGATGTCGCCGACCCGCTTTCTCAGCGGCTATGAGCACACCCGGGAGACGCTGACGCTGGATCTGGCGCCGCTGGCGCGGCTGATGGACAAGGGCAGCCACCAGGTCTACCGGCTGGAGGAGGGGCAGGTGCTTCGCGAGGAGGTGGAGAAGCGCCACCTGATCAACCTGGTGATTCGAGAGGTCCAGGGCGACCGGCCACCGATCCTGCAGCGCTGGAAGGTGGTGATGAGCCGCTCGCGGATCGTCGACGTGGAGCGGGTCCACGCCGAGGGAGTCGGCCAGGAGGGTCAGACCCCAAAGTCCCCTTAAGGGTCTGACCCGGAGGGGATGGGGGTCAGGCGGGGGCGATTCCCAGACCCAGGGTCACCAGCAGATCATCAAAGAGGTCCGAGGCGCCGAAGCGAAAATGCTTGGGTGTGATCCAGCCGGGGCCCATGATCCGCTCGGCCAGCTGCAGGTAGGCCTGAGCCTCCTCGGTGGTGTGCACGCCGCCGGCGACCTTGAGCCCAATGGGGCGCTCCAGGGTCGGGCCGCGCTCGCGGATCACGGTGAGCAGAATCTCGGCGGCCTCCAGGGTGGCATTGACCGCCACCTTGCCGGTGGAGGTCTTGAGGAAGTCTGCTCCCCCTTCCAGGGCCAGCTCGGCGGCTCGGCGGATCAGCGTCGGGTCCTGCAGCTCGCCGGTCTCCAGGATCACCTTGAGGGTGGCGTCGCCGGCCGCCTGCTGGCAGCAGGCGATCAGCTCCCGGCCGGTCTCCTCGTCGCCGGCGATCAGCGCGCGCCAGGGGAAGACCACATCCACCTCGTCGGCACCGGAGGCGACGGCCTCCCGGGTCGCGCGAGCGGCAACCATGATGTCGTCGCCGCCCTGGGGAAAGTTGGTCACCGTAGCCACCTTGACCTTCCCCTCCAGGTCCAGCGCCTTGAGGGTGCGGCGAGCGGTTGTCACGAAGGCGGGGTAGACGCACACGGCCGCCGGGGTGCCGACGGGCGTTTTCACACGACGACACAGCGACTCGATGTTGGCATCGGTGTCGTCGTCGTTGAGGCGGGTCAGGTCCAACAGGGGGAGGGCCTGGCGCGCAGCGCGTTGAATATCATCGGTCATGGGAGGTCCTTCCCGGTTGTCGTGGTTTTCGTGGTGGGTGGTGCAGAGTGGGTGGTGCAGAGTTGAAGTGACGTCGAGCAAAGCTTGCGGTCAGGCAATGCGCTGGCGTCGGCAAATTGCTATCTTCAGAGAGTATTTCGTCCATTGCCTGGAGAACGCCCGATGCAAGCTGCAGATGTCATGACCCAGAACGTCGTCACCGTGTCGCCGGACAGCGAGGTGCGCGAGATCGCCTCCCTGCTGCTTGAGCACGGGATCAGCGCGGTCCCCGTGGTGGGTGATGGCGGCAAGGTGCTCGGCATCGTCAGCGAAGGCGACCTGATGCGGCGAGTGGAGAATGATACCAATCGTCGCAAGTCCTGGTGGCTGAAGCTGTTCGCGGGCCACGACGCCGCCGACTACGTCAAGTCCCACGGTCGCCGCGCCCACGAGATCATGACCCGAGACCCTATCACCATCGATCAGGAGATGCCGCTTCACAAGATTTCCCGGCTGCTCGAGAAGCACCACATCAAGCGCGTGCCGGTGGTCAACAAGGGCAAGCTGGTGGGCATCGTCAGCCGCTCCAATCTGCTGCGCGGCTTCTCCGTGGCGGCCACCGAGGCCAGCGTGAGCGCCGACGATCGCGAGATCCGCGAGACGATCCTCAAGGAGATCAATGATAACACCGGTGTGATGGTCGACCGTCTCAATGTCATGGTCTCCGAAGGCAAGGTGCAGCTCTGGGGTCTGGTGGAGAATCAGCAGGAGAAGATGGCCGTCCAGGTAGCCGCCGAGAACACCGCGGGCGTCAAGGACGTCGAGAACAACCTGGGCTTCCTGCCCCGGGGCGTGGGTAGTCTCTGAGCTTCCTTTGCGCTCAGCGATAACGTCCGCAAGCCAAGCACAAGGGGGCGGCCATCAGGCCGCCCCCTTGCTGTCACCGGCAGGCGTCCGGGGTCAGGCCTCGCCGGAGGACGCCGGTGCGGCCCGGGTGATCGCCTCCAGGGGCGCGCGCAGGTTGGCCAGGCTACGCTCGCGGTCGTGGAGCTTCTCCAGGCCGAACAGGCCGATGCGGAAGGTCTGGAAGCCCTCGCCCTCGTCGCACATCAGCGGCACGCCGCCGGCCACCTGCAGGCCCGCCTGGGCGAACTTGCCGACCAGTCCGGCATCGTCGGTGTAGCTGACCACCACGCCGGGAGCCTCGAAGCCGGGGGCCGCCACGCTTCGGAAGCCGAACTCGGCCAACAGTGCGCGTACGCCGTCGCCCAGCGCCTGCTGCTCATCGCGAACCCTCTCCAGGCCGTAGGCCTCGATCTCCGCCATCACGTCGCGCAGCGTGACCAGCCCGTCGGTGGGCAGGGTGGCGTGATAGGCGTGTCCGCCGCCCTCGTAGGTTTCCATGATCGAGAGCCACTTCTTGAGGTCGCAGGCAAAGCTCGAACTGGTGGTCTCGTCGATGGCCTTCCGGGCCCGAGGCGAGAGCATCACCATGGCGCAGCAGGGCGAAGCGCTCCAGCCCTTCTGGGGGGCGCTGACCAGCACATCGACGCCGAGATCCTGCATATCGACCCAGATGGTGCCGGAGGCGACGCAGTCGAGGACCAGCAGGCCGCCTTCCCGGTGGATGGCGTCGGCCACCCGGCGGATATAGTCGTCGGGCAGCATGATGCCGGCGGCGGTCTCCACGTGGGGCATGAAGACGACGTCCGGCCGCTGGTCGCGGATCGCCTCGACCACTTCCTCGACGGGCGCCGGAGCGAAGGGCGACGTGGGGTCGCTCTCGTCGAGGCGGCGCGCCTTGAGCACGTTCACGTCGGCGGGAATCCGCCCCATCTCGAGGATCTGGCTCCAGCGATAGCTGAACCAGCCGTTGCGGATCACCAGGCAGCGGCGATCCTGAGCAAACTGGCGGGCGACCGCCTCCATGCCGAAGGTACCGCTGCCGGGCACGACGACCGCGCTGTGGGCGTGATAGACGCGCTTGAGCCGGCCGGAGATGTCGCGCATCACCTCCTGGAAGCGGGCGGACATGTGGTTCAGGGCGCGGTCGGTGTAGACCACCGAGTACTCCAGCAGCCCATCGGGATCGACGTCGGGAAGCAGGCCTGGCATCTGAATCTCCGTGAGTTGGCGTGTGGCCCCTAGCGTA
>PUOM01000216.1 GCA_003552795.1 Halomonas sp.
CCGTAGCCGATCAGGTCGCGGGGGTAGTCGGTGGTCGTCATCGCATCACTCTGCTGAAGGCAAGCCGGCTTTCTGCACTCACTGCCTGATTATTTTGTATACATAAAGAATGTAGCGTCGTCGTCACGTCGCCGCAAGTCCGGGGCGGAAAATATTCTGGCGCCGTGGCGGTCGCCGCCTCAGGAGGTGAAGATGGCGTGCAGGTCAGGCGCCTCGGCCTGCTCCTCGACCATGGAGAGCGTGGCCTCGACGGCCTCGAGATGCTGCGCCATCAGTGCGGCCGCCGCCTCTCCTTCGCCGGCTGCCAGATGGGCAATCAGGGCGTCATGATCATGGGTTTCGCAACCCAGGTGCGCGGGATGGCCATAGACAGCCAGGATCAGCGAAGAGCGGAAGCAGAGACGCTCGACGAAATCGGCCAGAGTGGCGTTGCCCGAGATTCTGGCCAGACGGGTGTGGAACTCCGCGGAGAGGCGAATGCCGGCGCTCTGATCCCCCTCACGCACCACCCGCTGCTCGTGCTCGGAGAGGCGACGCAGCTCCTGGACGTCGGCATCGGTAATGCGACGCGCCACCTCCGCCATCAGCCCGCATTCGATCATCTGACGCGCGTCGAAGACGTCCTTGGCCTCGTCGGCGGTGGGCCGGGTCACGCTGGCCCCGCGCCGCGGCGTCAGGGTGACCAGCTGCTCCAGGGCCAGACGCTGCAGGATCTTGCGGATACCGGTGCGGCTGACGCCGAACACCTCCGCGAGGGCATCCTCGCGCAGACGGGCACCCGGCTTGAGGCGGTGTTCGATGATCGCATCGCTGATCGAGCGATAGATGGCCTCGTGGCGCTCGGCACCGTCGCCGTTCTTGCCGCGGCGCGGCGAAGACGGCCGGTGTTCGGGCCCGGGCTGGCGCTGATTCATTCTTGCATACCTCTCCTGCCTTCACTGATAGCCCCCATAGTATACGGGGGGTTGGCCACCTATACGATTTCCCGACACGCCTTGACCCGCCGAACGACGGGTCAAGGCGAGGCGAGGGACAAGGCGGCCGAAGCCGCCGACGTCACTGTGACCAGGCGGCGATGGCCTCGCGCTCCTCGTCGGTCATGCCGGTCATGTTGCCCAGCGGCATGTAGCCGCTCGCCACCACCTGCTGGATCTGGGCCCGCTGGGCGGCCGTCTGCTCCGGCGAGTCATAGGCGACGCCCGCCGGCGGCGCGTTGAAGCCGGGATCGCTGGGCTGGCTGGCGTGGCAGGAGGCGCAGCGGGTCTCGACGATGGCATGGGCCTCCTCGAGGCTGACCGCGGCGCGATCCGGGTCGGCGTCAGGCGAGGGCGACGGCGACGGGGCCGCGACCCAGAACGCCACGGCGATCAGCGCCACGCCGGCGGCCGGATAGGCGGGCTGGATCCTGCCGGCATGCATGAGCACGAAGAACTGTCGGATCAACGCCCCGGCGAAGATGAACAGCGTCATGATCACCCAGGCGTGCTCATGGTTATAGGCGAAGGAGTAGTGGTTGCTGATCATCAGCAGCACCACCGGCAGGGTGAAGTAGGTGTTGTGCACCGAGCGCTGCTTGCCGCGCTTGCCATCCAGCGGATTGGGCGTCTCGCCGGCCTTCATCGCCGCCACCATGCGGCGCTGGCCGGGAATGATCCAGAAGAAGACGTTGGCCGACATGGCGGTGGCCATGACCGCACCGGTGAGCAGGAAGGCGGCGCGGCCGGCGAACAGCTGGGTGCTGAGCCAGGCCACCACCACCATCATGATGGCCACGGCGATGCTCAGCAGGCCATCTCGGGTCATGTCGGGGCTGATGCGCTTGCACAGCTCGTTGTAGACCACCCAGCCGCCGACCAGGAACAGCAGCGCCAGCACGTTGGCCTGCCAGCCGCTCATGTTGGCCGCCCACTCCCAGCTGGCGTTGGGATTGACCAGATAGAAGCTCGGGTTGGCCATGTAGAGCAGCACGAAGAGCGCGAAACCCGACAGCCAGGTGGTATAGGACTTCCAGAACGACCAGTGCAGGTCATCGGGCAGCTTGGCCGGGGCCGTGGCGTACTTCTGGTTGTGGTAGAAGCCGCCGCCGTGGACCGCCCACATCTCGCCGAACACGCCCTTGTCACGGTCTTCGGCGGCCTTGGGTTTGCGCAGGCTGTTATCCAGCATCACGAAGTAGATCGATTCGCCGATCCAGGCGATGGCCGCGATGACGTGCAGCCAGCGCAGCATGAAGTTGGCAAAGTCCAGCAGGTAGGCTTGCATCAGGGGAGCCTCGTCTCATTGCATTGTTATTGGTGACAGATGCCCGGCGGGATCCACCTCCGGCGTTGAGCCCGGGGGCTAGCTGCCGCGGTAGGTCGAGTAGCCGTACGGCGAGAGCAGCAGCGGCACGTGATAGTGCGCGGCGGCATCCGCCACCCCGAAACGCAGCGGAATCACGTCCAGAAAGCGAGGCTCTTCGGCTTCGACACCCTGCTGGCGCAGGTAGTCGCCGGCATGGAAGACCAGCTCGTATTCGCCGACGGTGAAGGCGTCGCCCTCGAGAATCGGGGCGTCGCAGCGACCGTCGTCGTTGGTGACGACCTCGCCGAGGCGATGGCGGCCTTCAGCCGCCAGGCGATAGACCTCGATGCGGATACCCTGGCCGGGGCGACCCCGGGCGGTGTCGAGAACGTGGGTGGTCAGGCGTCCCATCATGCGCTCCTTTGATGTTGGCAGAGTGGTGTCACGGCATGGCTGTTGAGCGGTGACCGTCGGGATATCCGGACGGCTCAGCGCCAGGGAGGGAAGCTTTGCTCCAAGGCATGCCAACATTTTTAGCCATAAATGGAGTACATTTCAAAATATTTTTTGTATACAGTTACCGAGAACCCATGCCTCAAGGAGCCAGACAATGACCGACAAGACCCTGACCCCTCGCCCCAGCCAGCTGGACAAGGCCGCCTTCGTCAGCGGCTACGGGGATATCTACGAACACTCCCCCTGGGTGGCAGAGCTCGCCTGGGAACGGGGCCTGGAGGCGCGCCACGACCACCCCGAGGCGCTCGCCGGGCGGATGGGCGAGGTGCTGAGCAGTGCCTCGCCGGAGCGCCAGCTGGAGGTGATACGCGCCCACCCTGACCTGGCCGGCAAGGCGGCGCTGGCAGGCACCCTGACCGACGACTCCACCCGCGAACAGGCCGGGGCCGGCCTTGATCAGTGCAGTCCGGAGGAGCTGGCACGCTTCGAGCGCCTCAACGACGCCTACAAGGCGAAGTTCGGTTTCCCCTTCGTGATGGCGGTGAAGGGCAGCGACCGCTTCGCCATCCTCGATGCCTTCGAGGTACGCCTGAAGAACGATCCGGCGGAGGAGCGCCGTACCGCCGTCGAGCAGATCAATCGCATCGCCCTGCTCCGCCTGCAGGCCCGCGCGGAGGGATAGGTTCGTCGCCGGCAGGGCGTTCGGAGCCTGCGTGCGAGATACAGCATCCTGCGCCGGGCGCGCCGCCGATGTGCCACGACCCCGCGGCACTGCCCGCGGGGCATTCGCCTGCCGGCAGGCGACGATCACGGAATGACCAAACGGTCAACATCGACTCATAACCCATTGATATAGTGAGAGGGAAAAGAAAGGGCACAGGAAAAAAGACAGAATGTCTTTCAAATCTAGTGTGATTGTGTACATTCTTCTTCATGGATTGGCCCCAAAACACATAACAACCGGCCGACCTGACGACCCGCACGCCAGCATCGACAACAACCCACGCTGCGAGCCCGACCATGACCAGATCCCGCTCCGCCCCTCATCCAGAAACCAACCCCTCCCGGACCATCAATCGCGACCCGGACGCCATGCCGCCGCTGACCAAGGCGATTCCGCTGGGGATCCAGCACATCATGGCGATGTTTGCCGGCAACGTGACGCCGCCGATCATCATCGCCGGCGTCATCGGCGCCACGACCGGTGAGCAGATCTTCCTGATTCAGGTCGCTCTCTTCGTGGCCGGTCTTGCCACCCTGGTTCAGACCATCGGTATCGGCCCCATCGGGGCCCGCCTGCCCATCGTCCAGGGCACCAGCTTCGGCTTCCTGCCGGTGGCCTTGCCGCTGGCCGGCACCTTTGGACTGGCCGCCGTCCTGGGCGCCTCCCTGGTGGCCGGCGTCCTCCAGGTGGGCCTGGGGGCCTACCTGAAGAAGATCCGCCACTGGTTCTCTCCGGTGGTGACCGGCATCGTGGTACTGCTGATCGGTATCATCCTGATGCCGGTGGGTCTCAACTACGCCGCCGGCGGCGTGGGCAACCCCGACTTCGCCTCCCCCACCAACCTGGGCCTGGCGGCGTTCGTGCTGGTGATCACCGTCGTCGTGCACCAGTTCGGCCGCGGCTTTCTCAAGGCCGCCTCCATCCTGATCGGCCTGACCAGCGGCTACCTGCTGGCCATCGCCCTGGGGATGGTGGACTTCGCAAGCGTCGGCGATGCCGCCTGGTTCGCCTTCCCCAAGCCCCTGCAGTACGGCCTGGAATTTCACCTGACCGCGATCATCGGCATGACGCTGATCATGTTCGTGGTGGGGCTGGAGACCATCGGCAACATTTCCGCCATCACCATCGGTGGCGCCGGCCGCCAGGCCAAGGACAGCGAGCTCTCCGGAGGCGTGATGGCCGATGGCGTGGCCACCTCCTTCGCCGCCATCTTCAACACCATGCCCAATACCGCCTATGCCCAGAACGTGGGCCTGATCACCCTGACCGGCGTGG
Source organism: Halomonas sp. (assembly GCA_003552795.1). Lineage (GTDB taxonomy): Bacteria > Pseudomonadota > Gammaproteobacteria > Pseudomonadales > Halomonadaceae > Halomonas. The sequence continues at coordinate 4,739 of PUOM01000216.1, forward strand.
TCAGCCGCCACGTGGTGACGATCGGCGGCCTGCTGCTGATCGCCATGGGCCTGTTTCCCAAGCTGGGCGGGCTGGTGGCCGCCATGCCCCATGCGGTGCTCGGCGGCGCCGGGATCGTGATGTTCGGCATGATCGCCTCGGCGGGCCTCAAGATCATCCAAGAGTGCGAGCTCGACCAGCGCGCCATGCTGATCATCGCCGTGTCGCTGAGCCTGGGCATCGGCCTGCCTGCCGTGGAGGAGATCTCCGAGACCATGCCCGGCCAGCTCGGCCTGCTGCTCAAGTCCGGCCTGGTGCCGGCAGCCCTGGCCGCCCTGCTGCTCGATGCGGTGCTGCCGGGCAAGCCGAAGCGCCAGCGCGGTGGCGAGGAGGACGAGGCCGGGGCCCGGGAAGCCGAGTCCAACGCCTGACCGGCGCTTGACGCCGACCCGCGACAGGCGCCGCCGGTGATCCCGGCGGCGCCTGTCGTTTCGGCGTGCCCCGACGCTTGCCTCGGCTAGACTGACGCTGAGGGCCACGCGGAGAGTGTCATCATGTATCGAGATCGACGGGAAGCGGGCAGGCGCCTGGCCGAGGCCATGGCCGGGCTGAAGGGGACGCATCCTCTGGTACTGGCCGTTCCCCGCGGCGGCGCTCCCATGGCGCGGGTCATCGCCGACGCCCTGAAGGGCGAGCTGGACGTGGTGCTGGTGCGCAAGATCGGCGCCCCGGGCAACCCCGAGTTCGCCATTGGCGCCGTCAGCGAGGACGGCAGCGTGCATCTGGAGGAGGAGGCGAGCCACGTCACCGATGCCTGGCTGGCTCGGGAGGTCGCCCATCAGCGTGAGCTGATCGAGGAGCGGCGACGCCGCTATACCCCGGTACGTTCGCCCATCGATCCCGCCGACCGCTGCGTGGTAGTGGTGGATGACGGCAGTGCCACCGGAGCCACCATGGCCGCGGCGCTGGCCACCCTGCGCCAGCGGCGCCCGGCCCGGCTGATCGCGGCTCTCGGAGTGGCCTCCCGGGAGGCCCTGGGACGCCTCGAAGCGCTGGCCGACGAGGTGGTCTGCCCCGAGGCCCCCTCCCACTTCATGGCGGTGGGGCAGTTCTTCGCCCACTTCGATCCGGTGGAAGATGCCGATGTCATCGAACTGCTCGCCTCTCGCCATGACCACGACTGAGCAACCCAAGGCATCGGGCCGCCCCTGGAGGGGGCGGCCCGATGTCGACTCCGTGCCCGGCAAGGCGCCGCCAGCGGCCTTGCTGGGTGGTCATCACCGATAGGCACCCTCGATATCGGTGATGCGCACGGCACTGCGCCCCAGCCCGTCGTGCTGGTCGAGCATGCGCTCCAGCCAGGCGTAGACGGGATCGGCGTTGGAGACCAGGTCGGCACTCGATACGCAGCGTGCCCACATGAAACTGCCGAAGACCAGGTAGTCGCCCGCCGCCGGCGCGTCGCCGTCGATGAAGTCGGCCTCCTTGAGGAGGCCGCGCAGCGGTTCCAGGGCCGTATCCAGCTGCGACAGCCCC